>JBAUMB010000195.1:0-5623 GCA_049578465.1 Anaerolineales bacterium | reverse complement strand
GTGATGATCACAGGCGACTATCCCAACACGGCACGCGCCATTGCAGAGCAAATTGGGTTGATGCGGCGCGACAGTGAAGTTTTGACCGGTGCTGATCTCGATCAATTAAACGACGTTCGGCTTCGCGATGCGGTCAAAAATACCGATGTGTTCGCACGCGTTTCGCCGCAACACAAACTGCGTCTCGTGGAGGCGTTGCAAGCCAGTGGTGAAGTCGTGGCGATGACCGGCGACGGCGTCAATGATGCGCCCGCCATCAAACGCGCCGACATCGGCATTGCGATGGGAATCACCGGCACCGATGTCGCGAAAGAAACTGCCGACATGGTGTTGACCGACGATAACTATGCCAGCATTGTCTCAGCGGTGGAGCAGGGACGCATCATCTATAACAACATCCGCAAGTTTGTTTATTATTTGCTTTCATGCAACGTCGCTGAGATCATGATTATCTTTCTCGGCACGTTGATCACACGCAATTCGCCGCTGACCGCGATCCAATTGCTTTGGTTAAACCTCGTCACCGATGGCGCGCCTGCGCTGGCGCTTGCAACAGAAAAAGGCGATCCCGATGTAATGGAGCGCAAGCCTCGACCCAAAAGCGAACCGATCATCAATCGCTTTATGCAGGTTGGCATTGTGATTCAAACCGTTGCGATCACTGCCGTGACGCTCACTGCGTATCTGCTCGGGCTTAAGCTTCATCCATCTCAACCGGAATATGCGGAAGCGATGGCGTTTGCCACGCTGACACTTTCCGAATTGGGGCGCGCCCTTACAGCCCGCTCTGAATATTATCCGATCTGGAAAATTGGCATCTTCAGCAATCGCTATATGAACCTCGCGATTCTTTCGTCGGTTGCATTGATCCTCGGCGTGATCTATATTCCGTTTTTCAATCCAATTTTTAATACAGTTCCGTTAGGCTGGAATCAATGGGAAGTTTTGCTACCGCTATTATTAATTCCCTCAATCGTTGCAGAGCTTGTTAAATGGTTTTATCAGCGGCTACAAAAATAAAACGCGATTTAATTTTGTGGAATGAAAAACTTTTTCTGTGAATAGCTGAATATCCCAGCCGTTTCATCGCGAGACGATGGAACGGCGTGCCGTATCCTTTATGTTTTCCTAGCCCATAGCCGGGGTATTGCGAATCGAGTTCGCACATCAACGCGTCACGCGCCGTCTTTGCCAACACCGACGCGGCCGCGATGCTCAAGCATTTCACGTCGCCTTTGACAAGAGATGTTTGTGGAATATCCAGCTCGGGAAGTTCAAGACGAAAGTCAGTGAGAAGATAAGCAGGGAAAAGGGACAGGGATTCGATGGCGCGCAAAGCGGCTAAGCGTGTTGCAGGGACAATTCCAAGAGAATCAATTTCGTTCGATGACGCGAAGCCCACGCCCCATCTCAGCGCGGACTCTTTGATGCGCGGCGCAAGATGTTCACGCGCCAGCGGGGTCATCTGCTTGGAATCGCGTACACCGTTTAGGGTCGAAGAGAGACGCGCTTTGTTTGGTAGGATCACCGCGCCGACTGCAACCGGTCCAGCGAGCGCGCCGCGTCCGGCTTCATCCATTCCTGCGATATAAGTTAATCCACTTTGCCAAATCTTGCGTTCGAATGAAAGGTCAGGATCGATCCGCATCGTAGAGTCCCCGCCGCGCGTTGCGATGAATTTGAAAAATGTCCTCGATCATGCGCATAGAATCGCGCAGTGCGTTGACTTTGCTTTCAGGGCGATAATACCAATCGATGGGAATTTCGATAATGCGATAACCGTGCCGCCGCGCGATGAAAAGCAATTCGATGTCGAACGACCAACCCATCAAAGTTTGGCGCTTGAAGAGATCGTCCGCCACTTCCGCGCGAAAACATTTGAAGCCGCATTGCGTATCCTGCAAGCCGGGAAGAATCAATAAGCGTATGATCAGATTAATAAAGCGCCCGCCGAGATGACGATAACGAGGCTCATCATAACGAGCGGCGCCGGGCGCTTCGCGCGACGCAATGGCAATATCAAATTCAGCGGTATCACGCGACAAAAACTTGGTGACTTCAACAATTGGCATCGAGAGGTCTGCATCACACATCAAGCGATATTGTCCGCGCGCTTCCAACATTCCGCGTCGAACTGCCAGACCTTTGCCGCGGCCATCTTCTCGGATCACGCGCAGATTCTTATGCTGGCTGGCATAACTTTGCCCTAGTTCATAGGTTCGGTCCGTGCTTCCATTTTCAATGACCAATACCTCTGACTCATAATTCTGTTGGTTAAGAAAAGCAAAGACCTGCTCCAAAGTTGGGGGCAGGCGTTTTTCCTCATTATGGGCTGGAATGATGATAGATAGAAGAGGTTGGTTCAAAGTAGCAAACGATCACTTGCTGAAGAAAATAAGATAACCGAATCCCGCAAGGATGCAAAACTCGACAAGCACGATGAAACCTAACAACGCCCACTGCATCAGACCCATTCCGCGTTGTTTGGCTGCTGGTCGCGGCAAGGGCTGGGCCGGATTTGGTTCTCGTAAATTCTGCGGCACAGCTTGCGGCTGTCCCGCAGGTTCATCCTGTAAAGCAAAGCCTAAATCAGATGGGTTGAAAGGCTGTGCCTGTTCTGAGGCATTGAAGATGGCATGTGCGCGTGCGGCGGGATTATCTGGAGTCGGAGCAGGAGCCGCTTCCGGCGCGGCAGGTTGCGGTCCCGGTTCGGATTTTGGCCGCGGCGTCACGATGCGATCCGCCAGATCATAAATATATTCTGCTGTAAAAACCGGTCTGGTCTGCAGAAGCGACGCGGCAAATTGTTTGACGGCATCGCTTTGAACAACTCGCACTGCGGGCCGTGTCGAGTCGATATGCATGCCCGGATCAGCCGCGATCAAAACTGGTTCGACTTGAACCGGCAGGTCAATTTTTTGCATTTGAAGATAACGCCCCAAAGCTCTTGCGAGGCGCGAGGTCAGGCTCATCAAGTTGATGGATGCAGGCTGAGGCCGCCCGTTGTTATCTACGTTCCACTGATCACCTTTCGCTTCGTACTGTCCGCGCAAATGCGTAACGTAAATGACATAGACGCCGCCTTGCCCAATCAAAATGATCGGTTCGACGATGTCACTGCCGGGCAAGGTCAGGTTGCGAATCAACACAAAGCCCTTTTCCAAAACCCGGTCTAGTTGGATGATGATATTCTTTTGCGCTTCGAGTTCCGCAAACCACGAGAAGCCATGCCTCAATGTGCCTTGCACACGATCCAAGAAGCTGATTTCGCCTTTTTCGGTTTGGAATGGAGTCTTGTCAATGATTTTCATAACTGGACTTTCTCACTAACAAATTAGAATGCGGGAACACCTTCGAGTTCATCGCGCTCCGACTGATCCCGGGTCGTGATGATTTGTTTATCATCTGCACCAATCAAGTTCACTAATTTACCGGCTTCAAACGTGCTCGCTAAAAATTCCTTGCGCTCGCCGGTGATAAAGTGCTTGCCCTGCTTGATGCGCTCGATCAATGTTTTGCGGTTGAGCAGGACGCGGTCAGAGAATGTTGCGCCGCGCCGTTCATAGGCGCGCACGATATCAATTTTTCCGCCTTTATAGCGGACCGCTTCAATCACGCCATCAAACTTGGTCATCAGCCCTCCGAGCCGATTCTAACACAAAGCCTTGTGTTATCAAAAAACGATGACTGATCAGTCATCGTTTCAAGTCGGGGTGCCGGGATTTGAACCCGGGACCTCTTGCTCCCAAAGCAAGCGCGCTACCAACTGCGCTACACCCCGATGAGGTGCGAGTATAATGCGAAGGTTGATTCCCCGTCAAGCATGGAATATCTACGATGATGCGTCTTCGTCTTTTTATTTTTGTTGCGTTTCTCTCCGGACTTTGCGCGTGTTCGCCGTTAGATCAAGCGACGCCAACGCCTTCAGCGATTCCATTTACACCTTCGCCGATGGCATCACCTACTGCCTCCCGCGTGCCCCCGACGCCAACTGCTACTCCATTAACTTGCCTCAGCCAGCCGCCACAAGTCAATAGCGGCGAGATTGATACTACCACACCGCCTCAGCTTTTTTTGATTTATCTTCCGCCGTGTTATAACGAAAACACTAGTCAGCGTTATCCGGTTTTGTATCTGCTGCATGGACAAACTTACATAGATGATCAATGGGTGCGGCTGGGTGCGCCGCAAGCCGCCAATCAGTTGATTCTTTCAGGTCAGGTTCATCCTTTCATCATGGTCTTTCCCGATGACCGCTATTGGAATCTTCCGGAAGAATCCGGCTTCGGCGATCGTGTGGTGAATGTCATCATTCCATATATTGATTTAAACTATCGTACGATTGCGGATCGTCAGCATCGCGCTATCGGTGGACTCTCGCTTGGAGGTGGCTGGGCCGCTCATCTTGGATTGACGCGTTACGATTTGTTCAGCTCTGTGGGTTTGCATTCGCCCGCCATCCGCGCCGATGATGGCCCTTATATTGAAGATTGGATCAAAGCGGTTCCATCTGCCTCCTGGCCGCGCATCTGGATCGACGCAGGCGATGATGATAAAGGACTTGGCGATATCATGCAGTTTGAAAACTTGCTCAGTGAATATCAAGTTCCGCACGAATGGCACATGTATACCGGCGATCACAGCGAGCAATATTGGAGCGCGCATGTGACTGAATATTTGCAATGGTATTCGGAAGGTTGGGAATCTTCACCTTAGTTGCGGATGATATAATTTGCCTATGTCCCTTTCACAACAGGAAGTTGAACACATTGCCAAGTTGGCGCGCCTTGAGTTGAGCGAAGCGCAAAAGGAACTTTATCGCGAACAGCTCTCCGACATCCTTGATTACATTTCCAAACTGCGTGAGCTGGACACAAAGGATGTCCTTCCTACAGCGGGCGGTGGAGTAACTCAGATGACTCTGCGCGTCGATGAAGCGCATCCGGGACTCGCAACCGATGAATTGTTTGCCAATGCTCCACAGACGGAAGATAAACAATTTAAGATTCCACCTGTGTTCGAATAATAATGTCTAACCTGACTGATTTAACTTTATCCGAAATGCGCGCGGGGTTGGATGAAAAGAAATTTTCCTCGCATGAATTAGTTCGAGCCGCGCTCGATCGGATTTCAAAATTCGATTCATCGTTGCATGCATTCCTTCATGTTGCAGGCGGGTCAGCGTTGAAGCAGGCGGACGATGCGGATAAGAATCGCCAATCAGATAAACCATTGCAAGGAATTCCAATTGCGATCAAAGATGTGTTGATGGTTGAAAGTTTGCCATGTACCTGCGGCTCGAAGATTCTCGAAGGTTTTATTGCGGCATATACCGCTACATCGGTTAATCGATTGAAGGAAGCTGGTGCTATCATCGTCGGCAAAACCAACACCGATGAATTTGCAATGGGTTCCTCAACCGAAAACTCTGCGTATGGCGTGACGCATAATCCGTGGGATACAACGCGCGTGCCGGGCGGTTCATCGGGCGGAAGCGCGGCGGCGGTCGCGGCGCGTTATGTTCCTGCTGCGCTTGGCACAGACACTGGCGGAAGTGTACGACAGCCTGCCTCGTTGTGCGGCGTGACGGGACTCAAGACAACTTACGGGCGCGTTTCGCGTT
>JBAUMB010000194.1:0-12713 GCA_049578465.1 Anaerolineales bacterium | reverse complement strand
TACTTTCAAAAGTCAAGCCGCCCTCGATCTGTTTCAGGGTTGCTTTGATCCATTCTCGGCATTCGGTTTGGCTTTTCCCGTATTTCGTGACTCGTCTTCCATTCAGGCTGACTTGCGCGCACCAGAGACCATCTTTTCGTTGATAGAACGTGCCTTCATGGTTAGTTCTTCTTTTCGTCATGTGCATGCCTCCTTGAAGGTCAAGTCTGTTGGAATGAGTTTTGATGACTGTACTATTCGATTATTAAGGTGCTGTCTATGATGTGTGAATCATTATAGAGAACAAGATTTTCAGTGTTAAGTTGAAAACTGTCCACTGTGTCCATACGTTATAGAATTTGAAACACTGAAAACTTGATTGACGGCCTTATACAGTTGCTCCCCTATCACCTTTTGTTGTTTTCCGTTTGGATTGGTGCTGATCCGGCAAACACAACAATCTT
Source organism: Anaerolineales bacterium (assembly GCA_049578465.1). Taxonomy (GTDB): domain Bacteria; phylum Chloroflexota; class Anaerolineae; order Anaerolineales; family Villigracilaceae; genus Fen-1038. The sequence goes on along the minus strand of JBAUMB010000194.1, from coordinate 12,270 downwards.
CGGATTGCCTCTTTGGCTTGGGCAACTGCCGCTGTCATCTTTGGTCCCGAATTAGACTCGTCCGATCCCTTTGACCCATTCTTGAATTGTTTGTTTGATCGTCCGCCATTGCACATTCAGGAGCATGCGAGGCATGCGTTCGCTCTCTGCATCATCGAAATAAGAGAGTCCGTACAGGACTGAGCTGATATCATCCATCTTGAACTTCCGCTGGTAGAGGCGGATCAATTCGGGCAGAGACCGATGTTTATTGCCAAGCACATAGATGTCGCAAAAATCTTTGCGTGCTCCACGCCCGGCGATTGCAGAAAGCTTCATGCAAGCCAGATCATCCAAAGACGCCAGCGAGCAACCCATCTCCTTCCATATCGTTGGAGCTTGCAGGAGTGGATAGCGATATTCCAAAAAGGAAATGCGCACGCCCATAAGTGTGCCATGTAACGTACCCGGCGCGCTTTGCATGGTCGTGAAATCCAAACCGGCCCTGCGAAGAGATTCTGCCAGAAGAAGCGCATCGCTTATCGGATTCGATGTGAACCAATCCAAATCCACCGAAAGGCGATGGCCGAAGTAAACCGCCAAAGCGGTGCCTCCGCCTAGGTAAAAACCGCGCTGGTCAAACTCCATTCCGAATTTGCGTAAGATCTGGATTTGTTTTCTATTCAAGCCTTCAAGGTGAAATTTCATCGCTTACTCCACGGAGACGAGTGAGCGGTCCGTACCCAAGTCTCCACCCGCAGCTTGGGCAGTCCCAGCACAAGCGACCAGAATCGAATTTGGCGCGGGCTGAGGCCGCGGGCTTGATGCGCGATCAACCACCTTTGGAGACTGTCATCGCCAATTCGTTTTCGGAGCCATTGAATGGATTCCCATGAGCCATCCGTGAGCAAGCGGCGAATGATCAGATCGCGATCCTTCATCCAGGATAGATCTTTGAAAGAATAATCCCAGAAGTATCTCTGCAAGCTTTTGGGAAGTGAAGCAGACACCTGTTTTGATCCCAATGAAGATTGATGGGCGAGTGCCTTTTCAACTAAGCTTTTCAACTCTTTCAGCAATGGATATTTCGAGTTGAAGAAATAAACACGCATGCGCCCTACTGGGTGGCTTTGCAAGAGTCCGTCCGCTTCGAATTGTTCGAGCTGCTTTTGGACCGCAAACAAATCCAAACCGCTTGTGTGCGCAATTTCGCTCGCATATCCTTCTTGATTGCTCACTAGGAAGGTTAGGATGCGTTCTCGGCTGTCAGATCCAAGGATAGATCGTAGCATAATAATCACCAATCTTATTGGTGATTATATCACAAATCTCTATTCTGCTGATCGACCACAGACCTAATCCACGTCAGATCTAGAATCGTATTTCACCGGAAGTCAAACAGCAAGTAGTAGATTATTGCCATCCACCAGAATCGTTCATTCATTCCTCTGCCCAACGAGCAAGGCAAATTCGGCGGGGCATTGGCAGATTAGGCTCGTTTTATTACCTGTATGCGCGGGATAGCTTTGACCCATCTCCTACAGGCGGACCTGCCAACCAAAGTTTTTTGGTAAGCAAAATCGACTTGGTTTTACTATTTCACCAACAACTTCCTGCTACTTGCGATGCGGTATATTGAACCTGGGCGTAAATTCAAACTCTGGACGTTGTTATCCTATCAGTTAATCTTGAGGCGTTTTTCTTTTATTGACATAACTTCTTCGGTAGGATTGTCAATTCGATTTACATGAGATACTATCCAAACATTCGGAGAGTTCGTAATGAGAGATATTTCGCTTGACCAACCAATTGCGCACGGTCGTATATGTGATGTCTATGATTGGGATGATGATCATGTACTAAAACTATTTCACAATTGGTTCCAACGGGAAGATATCGAACACGAACTCAAGATTTCCCGGGCAGTTTATTCGAGCGGCGTAAAAACACCGGCGGTCGGGGAAATGATTTTAGGTCAGGGACGTGTTGGCTTGTTATACCAACGCGTGGACGGAAAATCCATGTTTGAGATTCTGCTTAGTAAGCCGTGGCGCATCTTCGCCTATGCGCGCCTGTTTGCGAAATTGCATTTCCAAATGCACGCCACTATTTTTCAGTCGAATGATATACCAAGCCAGAAAGGAAAATTGGAGCGCAGAATCAAATATATCGATTCGTTGCCCTCTCAGTTGAAAACTTCTCTGCTCGGAACGCTTACATCCCTACCAGAGGGTAATCGGGGTTGCCACGGCGACTTTCATCCTGGCAACGTTTTGGTAACCGATAAAGGCGGCCTCGTTATTGATTGGATCGACGCTGCGCGCGGCAATCCATTGGCAGATGTGGCACGCACGAGTATTCTCCTGCAGGGCATGGCTGAGAATCAGGTTCCGAGCTTACTACTTAAGAATTTTATATGGATTTTCCATACTCCGTATCTTCGGAATTATATTCGCCTGCATCCGTTCGATACAAAGGAATACCGTTAATGGCTGCCCATTATTGCGGGGGCACGCTTGAGTGAGGGGATTCCTGAATTGGAAAATTGGCTGATTGCACAGGCGCAAAAGGAAGTATCGTAACGTGGTTTTGAATAGCGGGTTATAGTCATTAACTAAACGCCCGCTCTAATTTTAGAGGTAGATATGAAATCAAACAATCTAAACGAAAGCCGTCAGCAACAAGGGGAATCTGTAAGTTTAGCATCGCGTGTTCTACTCGTTATCTTTTGTTTGGCCGCGGGGCTTGGATATCGAATAATCGTTGGTCTAATTCCTCCGAGCATTGTTCAGCTAGGCGTACTATTAGTCCTCTCCGTAGTTTTTCTTTTGCTTGCAGTCTTTACCAAACGAGATCAGAATCTAAGCAAGTATTGGGAGATTCCTCTTGCGTTTTTTATCTTCACTATCGCAGGTATCCTGGGTGATTCGAATTCCTTCGCGTCTCTTCAACAGATGTTCGTAATGAATGTTCTACACGAGGCTCCAACTGCGAGCAATCCAATCGCTTCTACTGTTATGGGAACCGTTCTAGGACAGGCAGTTGGTACGATTGGTCTTGTTGCTCCGATTATCCTTCTAACGAAGGCGTCCGGAAATGATCTGAAATCCATTTTCCTTGATAAGTCGAGAAACCGATGGGCGCTCATTTTTGGTATTGTCGGTTTTGTGGTGCTCTACCTTTACACGGCTTCTGGGCGCGCTCAAAGATTCTTTCCCAATGCTGCCGTGCCCTTTTCACACTATATTGCTCTTACACCAGCACTTATCATTCTTGCGTTATGTAATGGCTTGCGTGAGGAATTATGGTTTAGAGGGCTTTTCCTGAAAAAGTATTTGAAATTTTTGGGTTCGTTTTCCTCCAACCTGCTTTCGGCCTTTATATTTGCTGCGTTTCATGTGGCAGTTACTTATAGCTGGAATTTACCGCTCTTTCTCGTGATTGCATTAGTTCAAGGATTGATTCTGGGTTATTTGATGCAAAAATCTTCAAGCCTTCTTGCCTCTGTGCTTTTTCATGCAGGATTGGATATCCCTATTTTCCTTGTCTACCTCTCATATATTTCGAAATAACATTGGAAAGTTCAGGCTAATCGCATTGCTTTCTGAAATGCTAAGCGTTAATTGTAGAGTTATTTGGTCTCGTAGGGCGGTTGACAAAGCTCTGGTGAATAGCAGCTCACAAACCCTACGCCTCAGGTCATTAGCATCGGCGATCGCTGGCTACTGGCACTAACCGGCAAAACCTATAAACGGAAATTGGATTCGAAGGGCTGCTTTCAATTAGGGAATCAAATCTATTATGTTCAGCAACGACTCCATGGACGAGTAATCCTCGTGTGGGTGGATGGGAACAAGCGCATGTTAAATGTATTTGCTAATCAGACCCTTATCAAAAGTCTGCCCATCAAAGGCCTCATCGATCGCCCTATGAGTTTTCAGGAATATCTTGACTTGATCTGCAAGGAAGCGATCTCGACCTGGCGAAAAGCTCAACGGCGAACTACCAGATATAGGGAGGCCACGATATAGGTAAATTGTGTTGGGTCATGATGTTAGAAAACAGTACAGATTGTCTCGATGGGGATGGTGTGCGTATATCGAGGCGCCCTTGGAGTGCCACTTTACAATTGGGTTATTTTTATTTGCTAGGAAGTATGAAAATACTGACTTTATGATTGCCTACTGATCACACCGGAGGGTGAGTCAAAACCGGTGTGGATGATTTTGAAATCTTTCTATATATTGTTGCTTAGCAGTCATACCCACAGGATATCATCTCATTACTTCAAGCAAAAGTCCTGATATTATTTTCTTTGCTCTCGAGCATTATTTCCAGACAAATACCATTAACCAACCCACTCCTAAAACCAGCGAGATCAGGGTAATGATAAAGCCGGATTTGGTGAATTCCCAAAAAGTCAGTTTTACCCCTCGTTTTAATGCGGCCTCCGCCACAATCAGATTCGCCACAGATCCGATCAGAGTCAAATTACCCGCCAGTGTAGATGTGGCGGCCAGCGTCAACCAGGCGGCCTCAGGCTGAGTCAGTTTAGCGATGAGCGGCTCGAGCAGCAACACCGCAGGGACATTGCTTACTAAATTGGATAAAACCACCGTTATCGTAGAAAGCATCACAGCGCCGCCATTCAGCCAGCCGCGCACGAAGTCAAACATGCGCGCAGAGAGTCAGCTCGATTCAATCGTCCCGCTGATAATGAAAAGCGCCCCAAAGAAGAACAGGAGATCGGTATTAATGGCATCCAGGATTTTTGCAGGCGTAACTTGTGCGATGAGGAGTAAAACACACCCGGCAATAAAGGCCGATTCTGCGATTGGCGCACCCACCAATAAGGCGATCAATAAACCAACAACGACAAATACACTTTTATAGAGCAGCGGCCAAAGAAGTGGGTCTTCAGTCTCCGGTACGTGAACCGACTCAAAAACCCCGGCATTGAACTCGTCGCGATAAAACAGGATAATCACCAGCCAAACGCCACCCAACCCAAGCAAGGCGACTGGGGTAAGCGCGGCGGCAAACCTGAGATACGAGATATTTGAAGCGATACCAATGATCATATTCTGCGGGTTGCCCGTCAGGGTTGCTACCGAGCCAATATTGGACGCGGTAGCCAGCGCAATCAGATAAGGGACAGGGTTGCGCTTGGCGTTCAGGGTCATGTTAAGAATCAAAGGTGCAAGGACTAAGCAGATAGTATCGTTCAGGAATAGAGCACTCAAAAGGCCGGCAACAACAATTTCCAATGCGAGCAGAGATCGCGGGCCACGCGTAAACTTCAGAATTGCCGCCCCGGCCAGGCGAAAAAAACCTGCCAATTGCAGGTTGACATTGATAACCACCATACCAAAAAGTAAAACCAGTGTATCCAGGTTGAGGAATCCGCTAATTTGTCCAAAGGTGATCTGTCCGAATACCAGTAATAGACCCACACCAATCAATGCAATGGTTGTCCTGTTGGCGCGCAGGCGCGGGAATTTCCCTAATGTGATTCCGATATAGGTAATTGTGACTATGATCAGAGTAATCCAGATGTTCATAAGCCTTTCCCGATCCCATGCTTATTCGGTATTGATTATAGATTCGTTCTGTGTGATGGCCTTATTATAACAAATGAAAAAAAAGATGTAGATGATTTTTTTTGAATTTCCTTGGGGGCATATAAGGATAAGCTCGACAGGCCCACCGTGATCATTGTCGTGTCACCAAGGATATGTCTGGTTATTCGCTAAAGACCAAAATTTATTGCTCCCTAGCTAACTTCCTGTCGGGAAACGCGCGCATATTTATCGGAAGAACTGGATACAGGGTCGCATCACTCCGGTGTCGGAACCGGGCTTGACCCTTTATTCGCCGCGCGCTTGCTGGGCGGTGATGGTTACGGTGAAGCAGGTTCCGATACCCGGAGAGGCGCGTATACACAGCTTATTTCTGCCAGTGGCAGCAGCTTTGGGGGCATATAGACTTATAGGCGGCGGATAATAATGATAAATACTGCTATGAAGTTTATCTACTTCGCGCTGGACGGTGACGCGGTTTATGAAAGCCCGTAGGTCTGGCGTTCGGTGGCGAGATCAGCTGTGCAGTTTAACTTTGAAAAGGTTGCTGGCTTGAAAATGATGTTTATATAGTTGTGGATCTGACGGATGAAGAGGTTAAGGCGGTGGAGGAATGATGAAAGTTTAACTCAAGCATTACTTGCCGTTAAATGCTTGTTAATATCGTCCGATGATAATATTGTTATATTTTTCTCTGAAAGGTATGAATGAGCATACAAAGGGTTTTATTTCTATGTACTGGTAACTCTGCACGAAGCCAAGTGGCGGAAGCTTTTCTTCGCAAATACGGAAATGACCGATTTGAAGCACATAGTGCCGGTCTGGAACCAAAGGAATTAAATCCACTTACTGTCGAAGTGATGAAAGAAGTTGGCATTGACGTTTCGGGACAAAAATCGAAGGGCGTGGACGTTTATCTTGGAAAGGTGCTCTTCCAATATCTGATTACCGTTTGCGACGATGCGGAAAAGAATTGCCCTACTACATGGCCTGGAATCAATAAAAGAATGCACTGGTCATTTGAAGATCCCGCCAAGCTTGAAGGAACAGAAGAAGAAAAACTTGCAAAGTTTCGTGAGGTTCGTGATCTAATTGAAAAGAAAATCAAGTCATGGGTAACAGAACAATCATGATGTTTATCATGGGTTATTAGTGACGGCGGTCTCTGACCGTCGTTTCTTTTTTAACCTATACTATATTCAGAATTATGAATATAGGTGAACCCGACATGGACGCGTACGAAATCCAAAGTAACCTTTTGAAAGCCCTTTCTCATTCCACCCGATTGGCTATTCTTGATATTTTACGGGATGGGGAACAATGTGTTTGCCATATGGAAGCTACATTGAATTTACGGCAGGCATATATTTCTCAGCAGTTGATGATCCTAAAACAGGCTGGGCTAGTGGAAACGCGGCGCGATGGATTGAACCTGTATTACCGCGTCATCATGCCAGAGATATTCGACGTTTTAGATACACTCAGTTCTGTCACTGGTGTTACTGCAAAACTGCCCAAACACAAACATGCCAACGCAAATTGTCCATGCCCGAAATGCAACTCAGTGCAAACTATTCCGCTCAAGCAAATTTCTATTCGAGGATAAAGATAAATATGGCAACACTCCAAGTATCATCTCATACGCCTGCTCCACGACGAATCTATCTGCTCATTGGTCTTGCCGCAATTGGTTGGATCATCGCCTATAGCATTATCCAACCGTTAGCGAACTGGATTGCTTATAGTCTATTGGCACAAGAACAAGGTTCACACTTGGGTGACTCGCTCGCATTCTTTTTCTATGATGTTCCCAAAATTATTCTGCTGTTGGGCGGAATGATCTTCCTAATCTCTTTATTGCGTACCTTCTTCACTGCAGAACAAACGCGCGCGTGGCTGGGAGGCAAGCGCGAAGGTGTTGGTAATGTATTGGCAGCCATGCTTGGTATTGTTACGCCATTTTGTTCATGCTCGGCAGTACCGCTCTTCATCGGCTTTGTTGAAAGCGGTATTCCGCTTGGTGTGACTTTTTCCTTCTTGATTGCCGCTCCAACCATCAATGAAGTAGCAGTTGTGATGCTCTTTGGCTTGTTCGGTTGGAAAGTGGCGGGATTATATATACTCTCTGGGCTAGTTATTTCCATTTTCGCCGGTGTTGTTATTGGGCGACTCAAAATGGAGCGCTATGTTGAAGACTTCGTTTGGCAAATGCAGAATCAGGCAAACGGCATCATCGAAAAGTTAACACTTCAAGAACGTATTGAACGCTCGTGGAATTCGGTCAAGGACATCGTCGGAAAGGTCTGGTTGTATGTGATAGTGGGCATCGCGATCGGAGCGGGCATTCACGGTTATGTACCGGATGCGGCACTAGCTGGCATCATGGGTAAACAAGAATGGTGGTCGGTGCCTGCGGCGGTACTGGTTGGCATACCGCTTTATTCGAATGCAGCTGGCATCATCCCCATTGTTAGCGCATTGATGGAAAAAGGCGCTTCGCTCGGCACCGTGCTAGCTTTCATGATGTCAGTTGTGGGATTGAGCCTGCCCGAGGCTGTCATCTTACGAAGAGTTTTGAAATTGCCGTTGCTTATTACGTTCTTCGCAGTTATCGCTGTGGCGATCATCATCACTGGATATTTATTCAATTTAATTCTGTAAAGCACCATCGTTCACGATGGTATGTTCTTAATAAACAATAATATTCTGAATAACATAAATAAGGAGAAAAAATGCTCACTATCAAAGTTCTCGGTCCGGGTTGTGCCAATTGCAAACGTGTTGAGCAGATTGTGCGAAAGATCGTGGGAGATATGTCGCTGCAGGCTGAGATAATCAAAGTGACGGATTACCCGGAGATCATGAAGTATAACGTTATGGCCACACCTGGATTGGTCATCAATGAAAAACTGGTTACATCGGGTCGTATTCCTAGCGAAGGGGAGATCACTACTTTTATAACTAGGGCTTTGATAGAGGCATAGAGTGCCAAAGTAGATATCATGAATGCCCATCGCTTTTTGACCACATACGAGCCGGGTAAACGGGGCCCGAGCTTCTTGCTCCGTTTACCGACCTTGCGGCTGACGAATGACTGAAATGTCTCTCGGAGCCTGAAACCATAAGATCCAAGAAGTTTGACCCTACATCTTTCGAGGAGTTAAAATGTCTGATAAAACCTGTGATTGCAAAAACGGCAATTGTGACTGTGGATGTGCTGGTGACTGTGAATGCTGCGGGGGCAGGAATAATTTTCAGCGCCGTTACCAAACCAAGTCCGAACAAATCAGCGAACTGGAAGCCTATTTGGCTGAACTCAAACTCGAGGTCCAGGCGGTGGAGGAACACCTGCCGATCTGAAAAAGTAGTCAATGCAGTCTTTTCCAAGATATGGGCACCTTAAATCAGGCAACCCTGTTCGGGAAAGTCATTGGCTTGCAATGCTTACTCCGTTCCAACCCACCTTGCGGGGAATGACTTTTTAGGTTCGCAAAAAAAGCCGATGAACAGATGCACATGAATTGTCGTGCCACAAGCATGGAGTCAGATGTGAGGGGGATTGACTGAATGAGATATCGCCGGACCGCGGAGGAATTATGAATATATTGTTCATCATCAACAAAGGAACATACGGCAATGAACGCCAATACACCGCTCTGCGCCTGAAATGGTGATGAGCACAACAACATCTATATCCAGAAATAAAGTCGTGATAGGGCAAGAGGGCATAGGTTCATCCGCTCGCACACGAGAATCCTTGGAATTGATGTTCATACTCCTCCTTTCAAGAGAGCTGGCGGCATTGTTTGCTTTGGCTTATTTATGGGAGTCATCTTTCCGAATCTCCTGCTCCGCCTGGGACCAATCTTGAATTGCCTGACCATCTTGATGACCATGTTGCTCGTACAGTTCATAGGCGCGCTTGGCGATTTGAGGTGTCAAGTCAACAGGTGTTTTGGATTTGTCGTCAGGCTTAGATTCCATCTTGGATTCAGGTTTCTTGGCCACGGCATTAGGAATGCGCCACTTGATTATTGCGACCTTTAAGGCATCGTTGACAAGCAGGCATGAAATCATTGCGTAAACGAAAATTATGAGCATCTGCGAAACCGGCAAAGGTGCCAGCCCCGGGATACCCACGAATGTTAAGCCGGTGCCTATGAGCGCATCCACAGTCAGCGCCGCTATCAATGTTTTGCCGGGCATCGTAGACCAGAACCAGTGCCGTTCCCGCGTAGACACGATGGAGAAAACAGCAAAGTAGAGTAGCGTCAGGAAGCTGAACGTGTAGAGGGCATTGTCATTGGTCGCTAAACCGAACCGCGACCAGCCGATCCACAAGAAGAGAAGCGCCTCCGCAACCATTGCGATGCCTAGCACCACCGACATTATGATGAAGCCCCCGATGTTCCATGTCCCGGTTTCTGGAAAGGTCGAACGTGGTCGGTGGACAGAGAGATCTTCGCGAAGTCCGTCATGAAGACCAATAGCAGCATGGCAAAGGCGGAGACAACAAATTTTCCTGTCACGATGTATGCGATCGCCACAAAGGCGGCTTTCAAGATTGTCCGGCTGATCTTATTGACGATCCATGTCAGCACGCGCTGGTAAATGGTGCGCCCCTGCTCGACCAATGCCACGATATTCGTCAGTCCCGGTTCGGTCAGGACGACGCTGGCAGCACCCTTGGCCACATCGGTCGCGGTGCTGACAGCAATGCCCACTTCAGCCTGGCGCAGTGCGGGCGCATCGTTGACTCCATCGCCCGTCATGCCGGTCACATGTCCTGCGGCTTGCAAGTGCTGAACCACTATGTACTTGTCTTCTGGGTACACTTCCGCGAAACCATCCACCCCTGCCAGGAGATCAGCCGATTCGTTGCCGGCCATATCGCTCACAGCCTTCAGGTCTCCCACGCGCCGGATGTTGGGCAGCCCGACTGCCTGCGCGATCTCACGCGCCACCGGCAGTGCATCGCCGGTGAGCATTTTTACTGGGACACCCAGATCGCGGAGTTGGGCAATAAGTTGTTTGGCGTCCGGCCGGAGCGGATCATAGAGCGTAACCAGTCCGACCAGCGTGGGAGTGCCGGTTTCGGGGCCGCGCGCTACGGCGAGCGCGCGATAACCCTTCGCGGCTGATTCGCTAACGCGTGCATCCAGTGCATCGATCGCAGGGAGTTGGAGGCCGCAAGCCTCGGCGACGGCTCGAACTGCTCCTTTCATCACACGCAACCGCTGCCCGTTCTGCTCGACCACGGCTTCAGTCCGCCGGTTTTTCGCATCGAATGGTGCAAAGGAAACTGGTTTGACCGCAGGCATGCCTGCAAAAATATTCCGCTCTTTTGCTGCGGCAAGGAACGCCAGGTCAATCGGATCCTGGTTGGCTTCCTGCGACGCGAGTGCACCGGCAAACAGCACATCGGATTCTATTGCCTGCTCCAGCGGAATGACACTGGTAACGGCGAGTTGATTCATCGTGATAGTGCCAGTCTTGTCCACGCAGAGCACATCCATCGTCGCGGCATCCTCCGCGGCGCTGAGACGCGTCACCAGTACGCCGCGCTTCGCCAGTTCCTTCGAACCGACGGCCATGCTGACAGTAAACATGACGGGCAGTGCGACCGGCACTGCACTCATCAAGAGGACAAGCATGAGCGAAATCATCTCAACAAGCGCCGCGGATCAGCGATAGCACGATCACTACGGCTATTAACGCGCCGACAATGACGAATAGCCAGCGGACGACCTTGGCCACCACCGCTTCGATATGAAGTTTCGGTCGCGCTTGCTGAACCAATTCCGTGATGCGGCCAAAGTAGGTCTATGCCCCGGTCAGTATGACTACCCCATTGCCTTCGCCGCGGCGGACAACGGATCCCGATGAGAGCACGTCGCTTGGCTTCTTATCAGCATCCTTCGATTCGCCAGTGAGGGCCGATTGGTCAATGCTCAACTCACCGGTGATGAGCTTTACATCCGCAGGAATGATGTCGCCCGGCCGCAGGCGGACGATGTCGCCGGGAACCAATTCTCGAGCGGGAATGACCTGCCAGTTCGCATCGCGCCGGACGCGTGCACTGACCTGTAACCGCTTCCGAAGCGTCTCGACCACGCCGGCAGCGCGCCGCTCTTGCGCAAAACTCAACACGGCGTTGACGATCAACAGCGCGCTAACCACAACGAGATCTGTATACTTACCGAGCACAGCCGACAGGATCATAATCAGTTCAAGCATCCAAGCCGATATACCCCAGAATTTCCGAAGGAAATCGATGACTGGATGCCCCTTCTGCATGGCTACTTCGTTGCAGCCGTGTTCCTTCCGACGAGACTCTACTTCAGCACCCGTAAGACCTGTATCGGGATTGACCTTGAGCGTCGCAAGCATGTCGGGAACTGACGCGGCAGCGATGTCGGGTGCCTTGCCTGCTGCCGGCTTCGAGGCCGGACTTTCCTCTTTTGATTTCTTTGTAGCTGATTTCATAAAGACTATCCTTTCCGGACTGGCCGGTTTTGCACAGGGTTGTGCGCTTTACGCAAGCCCCATTGCCAATTGCGAATTTCAGGCATGTCCTCGCCGTGTTTGTGGATGTAAGCCTTGTGGTCCATCAACTTGTCGCGAAGAAAGGGTTCGGCGTACGTAGGCGGCGCGCAAAAACAGGCTTTCTTTCTGAGCTGGTTCTCTCTGAATTAACAAGTCTATGTTCAGT
>JBAUMB010000193.1:0-6312 GCA_049578465.1 Anaerolineales bacterium | reverse complement strand
TTCGCGACCAATGGCCTCGCGGCCGGTCGTGGCAGTCGGCGTCTTAACGCCGTCACGCTTGCGCACGGGACATTTCCCTGACCCTTTGTCCCGTGCGCGACGAATATTAGCCGCCGGAGGCGGCTCTGAAAATCACGGCGAATATTTTATCTCGGCGAATATTCTGTTATGCTGGCTATGGTCATGGAAAGGGGAGAAGGCGGGTTACCTGAGCAAGAATTGGCGAGATCGGCCGCGGTCTTAGCCCAGCGCTTTATTCAGCGCTGGAATGTGTATCCTCAGCAATTGGAAGATGGGCGTTACGTTTGCATTCATGAGCCACTCAATGTCAGCCATCTCTATGCTCATTTGCGAGGAGAGATCACTTTAGGTACATATCTCCTCAATCGTGAAAGCAAAGTGCGTTTCGTTGTACTCGACAATGACTCGGAAACTGGCTGGGAATATCTCCTGACTTGCGGCAGCAAACTCGCAAATGCCAACATCCCTGCGTACATCGAAAGAAGCCGTCGCGGTGGACACATCTGGATATTCTTTGAGAAGCCGATCGAGGGAAGCCTAGCGCGGGCATTTTCCGAAACCGTGGCAAAGAAATATCGCTTTGAAGGCTTCGAGATTTATCCGAAGCAAGATACGGTTGGACAAGGATTCGGTTCGCTCATTCGATTGCCGTTTGGTGTTCACCGCTTGACTGGCAAACGATATGGCTTCTATCGAAGTAATGGCGAACCTTTGGGGAGTACATTGCGAGAGCAACTCTATGCATTGCAAAGGCCTGATTTCGTTTCTGCGGCCATGCTTGAACCCTACAAGATTATCTCATCGTCTGAGACTCCGAAAGCCCTTCCTAAACGATTAAGTAAGACCACAGAGCATATTTCAGAGCGGTTGAAAGCCCGAGTTACTGTGCTTGAGTTTATAAGTCAGTATGTAGACCTAAAGCCAAACGAAAGCGGAGCCATTGGTCTATGTCCTTTCCACGACGATCAACATCCAAGTTTCGGCGTGAACGACAAGGAGAACTACTGGCACTGTTTTGCAGGATGCGGTGGGGGAAGCATCATCGACTTCTGGTCTATGTGGAGAAAGAAACAAGGATTGGATGCAGGCTTCATTCCCACAATTACCGAACTCGCCGAGATGCTCTTTTGACATAAAGCTATCATGGGGCTTGATTTTAGGATTTATTAATGCGAAAATTACTCAACTACTTGAATTTGGATAAAGATTCAAGTAGTTTTTTGTATCATGTCGCCTGAAAGAAGTGGAGGAAAATATCTGATCAGTTTTGAGGAAATTGCCTCGAATGCAAAAGACGCTGTTCTCGAGAATGGGAACCATGTGCCAGTATTGATCGTCGAGGGGAGCAAAAACATATTTGTAATTCCGGTTGAAGCGATGCCCGATACACATGGCGAGAGGTTGGAGATGATGCGATTTGTTGGCCAGATGGCAGCCAAAAGTGGAAAGGTTGGAAATTTGCAACAAGCCTTTTTTATCTCGGAAGGTTGGATGAGTATGGCTAGGGAAGATATGCCACCGGAAATGCGGCCTTCAGATGATCCAAATCGAAAAGAGGTTTTGATTATTTCAGGTTTACAGGTAAAAGAGCGAAAGAAAAGCCTCAAGCTGTTCGAAATGGTACGCGATCGCAGTAAACATGTAGTGAACTTGCCAGAAATATTGCCGCCCCAAGCAAAAGATAACAAAGTTGAGATTCCGCTCTTGGATGCTTTTGCACAAGGATTTCAGTTTGCTTTCCAAGCAAGGGCCAACTAAAAGTAATGGAGATTACCTTTTCACTTGTTGCTTTCACGAAACTACTTCACAGAAAAATTATCAAAGGTCGGACAAGAAGCAGGATCGCGGCATAAGACGCCCAAGCCCACCATGCCACTCGATGTGCTTGTATCCGTAATTACCAGCGGACTAATTCCATTTGCGGACGCGGTAAATGTCGAGCCTTGCACTTGAACTTTGATATGACCTTGCATGGATGGACCGCCAGTGCTGGTAACTAATTTCTGCCACTGACCATTCTGCCATATTCTCCATGATGCCTCGTAGTTATTGATAACGAATGCCAGTCCAAGATTGCTTTGTCCTCCGGCTCTAACTAGCACGGCAAGACCCGCGGCATTGTCTAATTCTAGGGAATAGTCTACGTCGACGGTATAGTCTTGCCAATTTGGATCTCCGACCAAGCTGTAACTCCACAGGAAAGTGGTTTCACCGGTTTCTGTATATCTTCCATTGATCACACGCCATGTGCCTTGAGAAGTAATCGGTTGCCAGGCAGGGTTTGCACCGTTATTGAAATTGTCCGCAAAGGGCAAGCTGATTGAAGAAGTGGGTATCGATGTCGGTGCTGTAGTGGCTTGCGGCAACTGAGTCGCTGGGAGTGGTGTGGCAGTTACAACGACCACTTGTGTTACAACCTTGGGAGTTTGTGTCGGAATAATCGGAGTAGGGGATGGTACGGGTGTATCCGAAGGCACAATGGTTGGAGTTGGTATTGTGGGCGTTGGTTGGGGAATGAAAGGGACTTGCCCATTTGTAGCTCGAAAGAAAGCGACAACAGCCGCAGTACTCAAGCATATACCAAGGACTACACCAATAACGAGCCAAACAAAGCCAGAGATTCCTTTGCGATTTTCTTTCGATTGATGGATGATTGGTTGGGGTCGCGAATCTATTGGAATGATCGCAAGCCCGTCTTTCTCAACCATATCCTTGACCTTTTCAGGAATGGGTTTTTCTTCCTCTGGCACTACCTCACCGTCAATTGCTGCCTCAGTTCCTTCCCTTTCTTGTTTCGCTTGCTTGAGAAACGGGCAGATGGTATCGTAAATCGATTTCAGCCGCGCCGCCGGTTCCAACGTATCCAAGCCAAGCTTCATATAAGTGCGGCTCATATCTTCTTTCACTGTGGAAACGGAGATGCTCAGCGTTTTTCCAATCGCCTCATATTTCATGCCTTGACAGCGGAGAATCAATACCTCAAGCTCCCGCTTGCTGAGTGTTTTTATTTTTGCAAGTAGCTCCGGATTTGTGTCGACCATAGTGAATACCCTTGCATATACCTTCGTTGATATGAATGGGAAAGCCTTTGATGTATTCTAGGTGTGAACGAGAATGTCCTGAAACATTATAGGACAAAACCGAAATAATAAGAAGACTTCAAAGGAGCAAAGTTATGAACAATACCAACCCATTCAGCAATCTCAACTTCCGCGTTCGCCCGCGTAAAGTCTCAGCGCAGGTGATTGCACTCGGAGTCGCTTTCGTGGCTTTCACACTCATTTGGTGGATCGTGCCACAAGGTGCTCTGTACTGGCTGCTTCTGCCGGTCATGCTCTGTCTAGTCTGGGCAGCCAGTTATGGATGGCGGCAGGCCGTTTCGGCCTTGATCGAATTTCTTCATTCACTTTTGGAACTCTAGGAGAAAATACCATGAACCACTCAATCACAAAATACCCTGCTTCAAATTCAGTTTCTGAAAGCGGACTTTCCGGTTTACCTGTTGAGACCCAACAACTCGTCACTTTGGGTCGCAGACATCGATGGCCATTTCAAGTTCTAGGAAAAGCGCCGATGCTTCAAGAACCGGTGAGGTTAGGGGATTGGCTTTTGGTACCTGCACAAGAGGATTCTTCTGCCATTCCTGCTCGTTCGCTGAAGCGGATACAAGCTATCTTCGGCGCAGGCCTCAGACCGCAAGGATTTGTGTTGGTGCACGAAGCGCCGAAGCTGTTAAAGGCACCAGCTAAGACTAAGGAGAAGCCTATTGCGCAACCGACTATGTCGACTCCTGCAGTTTTGCCGGACTCCACATTCGATATTGCGATTGCACTTGGAAGCGGAATTGCAGTTTTGGCTTCGATGATTTTCCCCATGTTGTTTCTGGTCGCCGCGGCAGCATTGGCCGATCCAATTTTAGTAGCCGTTACGGAGGATGGCTATTGGATCGAGATCGACCGTTGGGTTACGGAGTAACCATGCGCAGGGCACGCGGCACAGGTTGCCTCTTCGGTCTACTTGAATACATGATCGTGGGTTCAATCCTCATGAGCATCAACCTATTCATGACGATTCTTTTCGGCCTGATTCGAAATTTACCGACGATCTTGCGCGCGGCAAGACAGGCTCTACGGGAGAGTTTGATCTGGGCATACAAACTAGACAGACCCATCCTCGCAGCTATACAGCCGCTTTTATACCAACTATTCAAAATAAATCTTGCAGGACCGTTGTTGCGCACGATCACCACAGCACTCTTTTCATTGCTGGTGTTGCTTGGCTTTGATTTGGTATTGCGCTGGAGGGTGATGGTTTTCTTTGTTGTTCTTGCCATCCTACATGGCGTTATTGTTGGGCTTTTGTGGGATGAGCTTGAGCAAACTGATCATTTGAGAACAGGAGAGAAAATAGGATGACAAAAGTATCGAATTGGCTTCTTCAAGATGAGACGCTTCGTTCGCCCATTGCTAGAGCAACTCACACCTACGTAATCGGGCAACCTGGGACAGGAAAATCACGAGCACTTGAATCGTGGATCATGCAGGATATTGCCGCGGGACGCGGCGTGGGTGTGATCGATCCTCACGGAGACTTATTCCATAACTTAACAATTCGTCTCTCGTTCATGCCACAAGTTTGGGAACGGGTTGTGATCATTGATCCATGCAATCCGGACTGGGTGACAACGTTCAATCCCTTGGATGCTGTATCCAATTATTCACAGGAACGCCTTTCCCTCTTCCTGACCGACATCATCGGAAAGATTTGGAAATTGGATTTAGCTAGTGCCCCGCGTGCTTTGTGGTTATTGAGCAATACGTTTCTGGCGCTTTCGAATCTAAACCTGACATTGTTGCATCTGCCCAAGTTCCTGTTGGATGCGGAATACCGGAACAGCCTCTTGCCGCGTCTAACCAATCCTAGTGCTCTGTCTTTCTTTCAATATGAATTCCCGAAGAATCCGGGAGCAGCGCATCAATGGGCTTCGCCAGTGCTCAACAAAATTGGGAGCCTGATCTTCGATTCAGATCTCAGTTTGATGTTAGCTGGAAAACCGAGAATCACTTTCCGGCAGATTATGGACCAACAATTGATTCTCTTGGTGCATTTGCCGAAAGGCACAATCGGAGAAGGAGCCAGCGCTTTGATGGGAGCTTTCATCGTGGCGCACATTCAAAAGGCCGCATTAGCTAGAACGGATTCTGCCTATCGAAAGATTTTCTATTTGTATTTGGATGAGTTTCAAAATTACACCACAGACAACATCCGCGACATTCTGTCCGAGTCGCGCAAATATTCCTTGTCGATGACGTTGGTTCATCAATACCTCGACCAGTTGAACCCTGAGATTCGGAGTGCAGTTCTAAATACTGCCGGAGCGATTGCATGTTTCCGAGTTGGTTATCAGGACGGATTTCATTTGGCCAAGGAGATCTTTCCAAACCCAGACTTTCTCCAGTCTGCCAACAGACGACAAGGGTTTATTCCATTTCCGATTTTGCAGAATTCGATGAATGATCTTTCGGGTTGGGATGGCTTGGCTCAATCGCTTTCGGGCTTAAAGTTCAGGGAGTTTTGGCAAAAGCAAAGGGGAGTGTATCTTCCCAGTAAACAGCGGACTTTTGATATGTTACTGCCAGAGGTAACTCCAGAAGTCCGACATAATGTTCGATCCCTATTAGCAACTTCCGGCAGATTATATGGCCGACCCAGAAGTGAAGTACAAAATGAAATTGCTGGCTACCATCAAGGTAACCAAGTCTTTCAGAGTTCAGGAAAGCAACGACAGCAAGTGCATTTGGATGACGATGTCCCGTTGTGGGGTGTATAGTGAATCAGGTGAGGTGACCCGATGAATTCCAATCTGCCAACCCACATGCGCTTTCAAGTGCGCGACGAATATTTGCTTAGGATGATCTATGAATGCGGCGGGGTGATGGCAAAGCGCCAGATCAAGGAGTTGTTTTGGCCTGATAAAACCTGGCGTGCGATGGAGAAGCGTTTATCCAAGCTATATCACCAGGGCTTTATTAACTGGCCTGCTCTGGAACACTGGAGAAAACAGCCGATCCCCGAGCCTATTTGTTGGTTGAATTGGAACGGAGTTCTGCTTTTATCCAAATCATATGGCTTGGATATCGAGCCCATAAAGAATACAAACGAGAATCAGTTCAGGAAGCTTGAAAAAACATTGAGGGGCCAGGGCTTTCATTGGATGCGTGAACCGCGCTGGATTCAACTCGAACATGATTTGGCAATCGTGGATTTCAGACTTCTTCTGGAAAAGTCGGT
>JBAUMB010000192.1:0-5795 GCA_049578465.1 Anaerolineales bacterium | reverse complement strand
TGGTTGTATCGCCTTGCACCAAAACCCAATCCGGTTTGAAATCGGAAAGAACAGGATCAAGATGTGTGAAGATCGCCGCGCTTAGTTCTGCGAGCGATTGATCCTCACGCATCAAATCAAGATCATAATTAGGTTGGATGTTGAACAGCTCTAAAACTTGGTCGAGCATTTGTCGATGTTGGGCAGTGACGCAGACGCGCGATTCGATATTCGACGTTTTCGTCAACTCGCGAATCACCGGTGCCATTTTTACGGCTTCAGGCCGTGTGCCAAAGACGGAGAGGATTTTCATAAATCGCAAAACGCAATGTTGATTATTTTTATGTTAGTTACTTTCTCACGCCTAATCTTGAGACATTAAACCCCGCGCTTTGCCATTCTTTAACATTCCAGCCATTGACTGTATCGATAATTGAGCGGGCTTTGGTTTTTAGTGCGACGTCTGCGGGTTTCAAGCTGATGAATTCGGTGTGACGCACCAATAATAAGATTGCATCTGAATCTTTGAGCGCATCATTCAAACTGGATGCCATGTGAATGCCTTCAATATTTGCATCCGGCTTGAATGGCTCCCAAGCTTTCACTTGTGCGCCTTCTGCTTGAAGCAGTTGCACCACTTCTACGGCTGGGCTTTCGCGCAGATCATCTACATTGGGTTTATAGGCGAGTCCCAGCGTGACGATTTTCTTGCCTTTGAGTGCACCAAGCGCGCGCTTTACCAAGTCGACCACATAATGCGGCTGCGCATCATTGACTTTGCGCGATGTATAAATCAACGGAGTCAATTCGGGCGCGGTTTCAACAAAGAACCATGGATCAACGCTGATGCAATGTCCGCCGACGCCGGGACCGGGACTCAAAATCTTTACGCGCGGATGACGGTTGGCGAGCGAGATTGCTTCCCATACGTCCACGCCGAATTTATCGGCGAGACGCGCAAATTCGTTGGCGATGGCAATGTTGACATCGCGATAAGTATTTTCCATCAGCTTGACCATTTCAGCAGTGGTCGCATCGGTTTGAACAATTTCACCTTTGACAAAAATGGAATAAAGATCAGCGCCAGCTTGTGCGGATTCGGAAGTCACACCGCCAATGACGCGCGCATTCTCAATTAACTCTCGTAGGATTTGTCCCGGTAAAACGCGTTCGGGTGAATAAGCCAGATAGAAATCGCGGCCCGCTTGCAGTCCGGAACGAGCGAGAATCGGAGCGACGAGTTCAATGGTGGTGCGCGGCGGCGAGGTCGATTCGAGAACAACGAGATTGCCCTTTCGCAAAAATGGGACAATGGCTTCAGCGGCTGATGTCACTGCGCCCATATCCGCTAATTTGAATTCCTGCCCGTTGAAATTTCCAAACTTATCATGATGGAATGGGGTGGGTACCGCGATGATAAATGCGTCGGCTTCTTCCGGTTTTGTTGAAACGATGAGGTTGCCTGAAGCCAACGCGGCTTTGACCGTATCGCGCAGACCCGGTTCGTGAATGTGAATCTCGCCGCCTCGCAAAGTTTCGACAATGTGTGCGTTCACATCCACGCCGATAACTTTGACGCCATGCGCGGCAAAAGTGGAGGCTGTCGGCAAGCCGATATAGCCCAGACCGAGAATACATATTTTATTGAAGTTCAATGGAGACTCCTTTTAATCCCTCACCCTTTGTCCCTCTCCCGTCGGGAGAGGAAATTTGGTGAGGGTAAAAATCGTCATCATTATACACTGCAACTCTTTTATATCATTTGGCGTATAATGATGATGTATAGATAAAAAGGAGAAAATAACATGAACACTGTTCTTTATAGCTTTCTCTGTCTCGTTGTGATTGTCATTCTCATTCTTGTCAATGCCATTCGCATCGTTCCAGAATATCAGCGCTTAGTGGTTTTCCGACTCGGACGCGTGTTGGAAAGACCTAGCGGCCCGGGTATCGTCTTTTTGATTCCCATCGTGGATCGTCCTGTTAAGGTGGACTTGCGCGAACAGATCCGCGAGGTGCCTCATCAGGTTTCGATCACCAAAGATAATGCGCCGATCTCGATTGATTTCCTGTGGTACTTCAAAGTCATTGAGCCAACGGCAAGTGTCGTTGCAGTCGGTAACTTTGAAATGTCGGCGGCCGGCATGGCGACCACGACTCTGCGTTCCGTGATCGGTGGGATCGCGCTCGACGAAGTTTTGTCTCAGCGCGAAAACATCAACACGACTCTGCGTACCAAGCTGGATGAGGTAACCGAGCGCTGGGGCGTTAAGGTCACCAACGTGGAAATCCGCGAGATCATCCCGCCCAAGGAAGTACAAGAGGCGATGAACCGCCAGATGACCGCTGAACGTATCCGCCGCGCAGTTGTGACCGAGTCAACGGGTACGCGCGAAGCCGCCATCAATGTGGCAGAAGGCGAAAAGCAATCTGCGATTTTGAAGGCAGAAGGCGCGAAGCAATCTAATATTCTTCAAGCTGAAGGTTCCAAACAGGCGCAGTTATTGCAAGCCGAAGGTTACTCTGCGGCCCTTGAGAAAATCTTTGCTGCCGCCAAAACCATTGATCAGAAGACCATGACCTTGCAGTATTTCGAGACATTGAAATCCCTCGGTCAAGGCGCCTCGACCAAATACATCTTCCCGATGGAGTTTACGAGCATGATTGAAAACTTCATTAAGAACAAAGATAGTTAACATTAGATTGTCCAGTGATACAATCAAAGCCTCGCCTAAAACGCGAGGCTTTTTGTTTATGGAAATTGCAACCGCTTCATTCCTTGACCTGGGCGCGCTTACTAAACTTGAACGCATATGCTTCGAAAAAGATGTGTGGCCGTTCCTGGACCTGGTCGCGGTATTGACGTTTCCCGATGTGATTCGTTTAAAGGCCGTTGACGATGGAAAGATGATCGGCTTTGTTGCGGGCGATCCTCATCCATCGGATGGATTCTCATGGATTGCGACCATTGGCGTTTTGCCTGAATACCGTCGCCGCGGCATCGGACGCGATCTATTGCGCGCTTGCGAGCGTCTACTCAAAACGCCGCGCGTGCGCTTATCGGTGCGTGCATCCAATGACGGCGCAATCAAACTTTATGAACAAGAGGGCTATCAACGCGTGGAAGTATGGCAGTCCTACTATAACGATGGGGAAGCGGCTATGGTCATGGAAAAGACGCGCGAGATATAATCATACTTATGGTTATTGACCAACTTGCGCCACCTGAATTGATTCAATCGTCGAATCAACTGAATCAACTTGTTGATGAATTGACTCGCCAGCCGCGCATTGCCGTAGATACCGAGTCCAACAGTTTGCACGCGTATCATGAACGCGTCTGCCTCATTCAATTCTCGACACCGGAAACAGATTATCTGCTTGATCCGCTGGTGTTCGAAAACTTGGATATTCTTGAACCCATTTTTGCCGATCCGAAAATCGAAAAAATATTTCATGCCGCGGAATATGATTTGATCTGTCTGCGGCGCGATTATGGATTCCGGTTTGCAAATCTTTTCGATACGATGCAGGCCGGAAGAATCCTTGGTCGCAAGCTGGCTGGACTGGACCGATTGATCGAAGAAAAATTTAACCTCAAAGTGAATAAGCGATTCCAAAAAGCGGATTGGGGTGCGCGTCCGCTCTCGCCCGACCTGATGCTTTATGCCCGCCTCGATACGCATTTTCTCATTCCGTTGCGGGACTTGCTAAAAACCGAACTCGAAGAAAAAGAATTATGGGCTTTGGCTCAGGAAGATTTCTGGATGGCTTGTCATGCCAATGGCTCAAAGCCCAAACCCGAATCGCCAACTTGGACTCGTTTTGCTAATCGGCGCGATCTGACTTTGAGCGACCTAACTGTTTTGAATGAATTATTGATTCTTCGTGAGCAACTTGCCGCGCGTTTGGATCGTCCGCCGTTTAAAGTGTTGGAAGATGATCGTTTAGTTGAGATTGCCAAAACGAAGCCGACAACAATAACTGAGTTGGAAGTTGAACTGACCTCGAGACAGATTCAAAATTGGGGAACGCTGATCCTGGAAGCGATTCAGCAAGGGACGCAGAGTCCGCTCGTGAAACGGATTGCGCCCGAACGTCCGAATGCCGCGTTTGTCAAACGTCTGGAAAAATTAAAGACCTGGCGAAAGAAAATCGCAGCCGAGATGGATGTTGAGTCGGATGTGGTTCTACCGAAAACATTGTTGACCGCGCTGGCGGAGCGCGGTTCACTGGAAGTTGATCGAGTGATGGAGTGTTCGCCGTGGAGGCGGGAACATTTCGGCGCGCAGATTGCAGCAATACTCGCCGGCTAAGCTATTATCCTGAACTTCATTCGAGCGTGGAAATCTGAGATATAATTTCGCCGCGCTCATGGAGAGGTGCCAGAGTGGTTGAATGGGACGGTCTCGAAAACCGTTGTGGGCTTCGTGTCTACCGTGGGTTCGAATCCCACCCTCTCCGCTGATTAGAGATGACTCGCAGTGGTCTCTATTTCTTTATGGTAATATTCATTCGATGCAAATCAACCTCGCTCTCGCTCAAATCGCGACCAAACTGGGAAACGTTCAAGCCAATCTCGAAAAGCATCTGGACTACATCCATCAAGCAACCGCCCAAAAGGCTGACCTGATTGTATTTCCTGAACTTTCCCTCACCGGATATGTTTTGCAAGATTTAGCTTCAACGGTTTCCCACAAACCAACGAATGATGACCCAATCTTCAAGCCGCTTCTCGAGGCGAGTCAAAACCTCGATATTGTGGTCGGCTTCGTGGACGAGGATGCGCGTCATCGCTTTTACATTGCATCCGCCTATCTCTCCGCCGGACGCGTGCTTCATGTCCATCACAAAGTTTATCTGCCCACGTATGCTTTGTTCGATGAAGGTCGTTTCTTCGCACACGGCGATTCGATCCGCGCTTTCGATACGCGCTTTGGACGCATGGGCATGTTGATCTGCGAAGATTTCTGGCACGCTTCGCCGCCGTATCTTTTGTGGCTGGATGGTGCAGATGTATTATTATTTTCGTCAGCATCGCCGGGACGCGGCTTGAATGCGCACGGTAAACTTGAATCGGCGTGGTGGGTGGAGAATGTGAATCAATCGTATGCAAATCTATTTACCAGTTTTGTGGTGCATAGTAACCGTGTTGGTTATGAAGATGGTCTGAATTTTTGGGGCGCGGCCACAGTCTATGATCCGACCGGCGAGCGGCTGGTTCATGGTCCCTATTTTGAAGAAGCGCTGACCTTCGTGACACTCGATTTGAATCAAATCCGCCGAACGCGGACGCGCCTGCCTTTAATGCGCGATGAACAAGCTGACCTTGTGCAAAAAGAGCTCAATCGTATCTTATCGAAATGAATATTGACTTGAGCATTCATACCGAGCTTGCCAGAAAGATTCTGACTGGCTTTATCAAAAGCGAAATCACGCGGGTTGGATTTACGCGTGCTATTATCGGTCTTTCGGGCGGAATCGATTCCGCGCTTTCGTGCGCGCTGGCGGCGGAAGCATTAGGTCCGGATAATGTGCTGGCAGTGCGGATGCCTTATAAAACATCATCGGCCGATTCGTTGGAAGATGCCGAAAAAACGGCGACCCGTTTCGGAGTCAAGATGGAAACGATTGATATCACGCCGATAGTCGAGCCGATGATTCAACTCGATCCGCAAATCTCGAATCTTCGAAAAGGCAATCTGATGGCGCGGGCACGAATGATTGTTTTATATGATCAGTCAGAAGTCTTCAAAGGGCTGGTGATCGGCACGAGCAACAAAACTGAAATCCTTCTCGGATACACAACCTTGTGG
>JBAUMB010000191.1:0-29403 GCA_049578465.1 Anaerolineales bacterium | reverse complement strand
GATCACAACATCCGCATCCCCGCTTTGGCTGACATAGTTCCCATTTGTAAATGTCCAATGAGCCGTCCCACCCGGAACATTCATGAATGTAGAACCTAGGTCAACAGAAGCCGTCAAATCTTCGTTGTTGACACCGGTCGCTGAAGCCAGACTGGCACCATGTGCACTGCCATCATAGGTCCCTGTGTATCCATTGACATTGATCGTCGCAGCCGCCGCATTGATGGTAACACTCTTTGAATCACTGCTGCCAGTGTGATTGGTATCGCCAGCATAAGTGTAGCTGGCTGTGCAGGTTGTGCCCTCTGCTACAGTGGTTGGTGCAGAAGAACAACTACCAGTGTATGTGGGACTCGGAGTAAGGCTCAAACCTCCTGCTCCGGTTACGGAAACAGTTGCGGCATGTGCCGAACCATCATAGGTGAATGTGCCACCCGTAACAGTCGTTGTCGAAGTGGCTTGGTTAATCACGAGCGAGCCAGTTGCCGTGGCTCTGGTAAGGCTGTTATAGTCCGTTGTATCGGTTGGTGCAAAGTCTGCCGTGACCGTGTAGGTTGCTGCATTGACAGCAGTCGAAGAGCCATTATACAGAATATTGCTCACGCTACCCGATACAGAGCCATTTACGGTGGCTGGATGGGCTGAGCCATCGTAAGTGAAAGGCCCGCCACTAGCAGATAATGTGGGTGTGGCTTTTGCAATCGTGACGCTCTGCGTTTGTGAAGCGGCTGTGAAATGGGTCGTTGCAGCGCCAGAGGCTTGAACAACACAAGTGCCTGCGCCAGAAGAACTGAACGTAGCACCGCTTACAAATGCGCAGGGACCACTCACGTAACTATAGGTTAGCGTTGAACTATCAGTGTTGGTGGTTGTAGCGCTCACAGTGAAATTGCCGCCCAGATAAGTGGGGGTAGGCGCCGTACCAAAGGTGATTGTGGAGGCCGACTTACCAACTGTCAAGATAGTGGTCGTTCCAGCGGTGAAGTAGGTGTTACTTTTGTTAGTTGCACTGGAAGCAGTAGAGCCATAGGTTCCAGCAGCTTGTCCAACGCCGCCAAGGATAAGGCCGTTTGCCGATAGACTAGCGCTGAGAGTAGCCGTAGCGGTTCCGCTTGGGTCAATACTTAGTTGACTGTTTGCATTCGCGAATGTAACAGCTCCGATTGTTTTAATGCCGGAGCCGCTGAGAACAAGTTGATCATAAGCTGTGACTTTTACAGTCTGTGCACCAGCCGCGTTGTAATTGACCGTGTTGCCAACTGCGGTTGCCGTCAGCGTTGGCGTAATGGAAGTGCCGCCGAAGTTCAACGTACCAGTATTCGTCAACGTGCTGGCGCCTGCTAGTGTTGTGGATACTGTCAGCGCGCCGCTGTTCATGGTGATTCCACTAATTGTTAAACTTGGAATGGATACCGTTCCGCTAATTGTCTTTCCGGTGCCGCTAAAGGTATGTGCACCGGTGTTCGCAGTATATGTGCCATTATTTTGCAAATTACCAGCGTAGGCAATTGATGAAGCACCAGTTTCATTCCAGGTTCCGCCATTATCAACTGTCACATTGCCTGTAAATGTTTTCGTTCCAGTATTGGCAAGTGTTAGTGTGCCATCAACGGTTGTAGTTCCACTGACAGTTAATGTCCAAGTGTTAGTTGCCCCAGTCGCGAAGGTAGTTCCAGAACCGACATTGAGATTGCCGCCAATGGTCATTACAGCGATTGTAGTTGTCGTTGCTGTTCCACTTAGCGTCATATTGCCGCCAACCGTAGTGCCCGCAGACAAGGTCTTAGCACCTGAGCCGGAAAGTATCAGGTTGCTATAAGCAAAACCTGCAACTGCCTGCGCAATACCATCGTAATTCACGGTTGAGCCTGCAACCGTGGTCAATGTACCACCGCCGCCAGCCCAAAGCGCGCCGCCCAAATTGAGATTTCCCGCGCCAGTAAAGGTAATTGTAGGGCTAGTATTCCCAACGGTATCTTCAGTAACATTACCCGAAACCGTAAGGGTGCCGGTGGAAATCGTTATTACATGCCTTTGAGCGGTACCAGAGCCTGTAAAGGCAATACTGCCAGCATTCAATGTACCGGCGCCAACAGCAAGAGTGTTCACAGCGGGACTCGCACCTCTCGGGATCGTGATTGTCCCTGAAACATTCAGTGTAATTCCCGAGTTGATATTTACATTAGTTGCGACACCCGCCGGGAAGGTTAGGGATGCGATCGAATTGTCTGGTGAAACATCTACAGTAACTGTATTGCCAGCAGCAATCGTGACAGTATCACCCGCAAAAGTTTGGCCTGGATAAGTTGAGCATCCAGTGCCGGTCGCAGTCCACGTACCCGCCGCGGACCAATTTCCGGTGGCTTTGGATGTGAACGTGCACGCCGCCGCATAGGCGGATGTTAAAGGTAGGGCCATCAGCGCGATCATTACGATCATGAGCGCGGCGATGGCTTTTGTAGTGATTGAATTGACTTTCATGTCATTCTCCTTTTTATTAAAAATGAATATGAATTAGACTGGCCGCAGAAGTTCCCCGCCAGCGACAATGAGCAACTCAACAACCATTTTTCCTAAAGCCTCCTTCTCATTTATCACAAGGGCCGCAAATCAAATATTGAAGATCATTTCGGAATCAATGTTCCGGTACGGACATGTAGAACGAAAGCTGCTTTGCGCAGGTTGCTCAAGTTCATATCATTGTCACCAAAGTTTTCAAAATTTTCGTAGTCGCCGCGCCAGATCTTCGCGGCAGTCGGCTCACTGCACCCGCGCTTGCGCATCTCACCGATAAACTCGTCATATGAGATGTTGATTTTTTCTGCCAGTTCTTGAACTCTGCTTTTCATATCTGCTATCAGCAGTTTTCTTGTCAGGTTTTTATTCAAATTTTAAAAGCTATTTTTAAATCTACTTAAATTTTGGCTTAAAAAAATATCCCACCGGTAAATTGACAAAAGCCTTACAAACACCCTTCAATGACTTAACAATTTTGTTAGAATTAATTATATTTTAATGAATTTGGATAAAAAGTCAATAAGCAGTTAATTAACGTTTTTTTGCTTGTCAGACAATAATGAAGTACCTTGTAATGCATTCATGCCAGTATAATTATTAGAGCAATGAAATCAACAGACAGACCCTCACTTTCAGATCGTTTAAAGTCACTTGGTGTCAAGGTTGGCACTCGAGAAATCCCTGTTCCGAAGTTGGAAGAATACTTTCCAATTGAGGCAATTTTATCCGGCGCGTTTACATCAACCTCGCTAGGCGAAACATTTATCCATGAAGAACGTTTCAGCGCGGATTATCATCATGGTCGCGCTCCGATCAAACTTCAAGCCTCATTAAATATAATGTCTGCTTGGGCAGCGGATGCGCGCCTGCGAGACTTGCCCATTGAATCATTTGCCTTCCTTGATACCGAAACGTCGGGCCTTTCAGGCGGCACCGGGACTTATGCTTTTCTTGTCGGTGTCGGCAAGTTTATCAACGATGAATTCATATTACAACAATTCTTTTTGCGCGATCCATCTGAAGAATCCGCATTGCTGGAAGGGCTTGGAGATTTTCTTGACTCGGCAAAGGCATTGGTCACATTCAACGGCAAAGCGTTCGACGCGCCTCTGCTCGTTACACGTTATACATTACATAATATTCCGGTTCCGTTCAAAGATTTTGCCCATCTGGATTTACTTCCATTGGCAAGAAGATTATGGCGTGACCGATTGGAATCGCGCGCTTTGAAATATCTTGAGGAAAATATTCTGCTTGCGCCGCGCACCGTGGAAGAAGTGCCGGGTTATGAAATCCCTTACATTTATTTTGATTATCTTCGTGATGGCGATGCGCGCCCGCTAAAAGGTGTGTTCTATCACAACGCAATGGATGTCGTTGCAATGGCCGCGTTATTGAGTCATACTGCCAAGATGTTGGAAGATCCTTTTCACGAAGACATCGAGCACGGTCTCGATGTGATTGCGCTTGCAAAACTTTACGAAGACATTGGTCAATGGGACACGGCAGCGCGTCTCTTCGAGCGCGGACTCGAAAAAGGAATCAGTGAGGAAAATTTTTCAGAAACGGTACGCCGCCTCTCGGTCCTGCAAAAGCGGCGAGGCGATTTCGATGAAGCGATTCGTTTATGGGAAGAAGCCGCAGAAAAAGGTCACATCTATGCTTTCATCGAATTAGCCAAATATTATGAACACAAACAACGCGATCCGAAGTCTGCATTGAAATGGACGAAATCCGCGCAGAAGCAAATTGAAAAATCTGACCTGCCTGTTTATATAAAGAAACATTGGGCGGATGAATTGAATCATCGCCTTCAGCGTTTGGAAGCCAAGTTGGGAAAATAAAACGGTAGCAGTATAATGGAAGCGACCAACGGAGGAACCATGGAAATCACTATTTCGAAACAGCAAGGACGCGTGCCGATCACGGTCATCCAGCCGCACGGCGATGTGGACGCGTCTAATTATGCCGAGTTGTTAAATAAAGCCCGCGAACTTTTCAGCGGCGGAGCGAAAGATTTTTTAGTTGATCTGAGCGATGTACCTTTCATGAGCAGTGCCGGGCTGGTGGCTTTGCACAGCATCTCCATGTTCTTACGCGGCGAACAGCCAGTGGATCCGCAAACCGGTTGGGCCGCGCTCAAGTCGATAGATCGTTCACGCGGCGGCGGCATCCAAACTCACATCAAATTACTTAACCCGCAGCAGATGGTCAACGAAACATTGGATAAGGCCGGCTTCACCCAATTCTTCGAGGTTTTCACCGATCTGAAAAAAGCAGTCGCATCGTTTTAGTCTGCCGCGATTCGCGCGAACACGGATGCGTTTCGTCGCGATCCGTGTTCATTTGTTTTATGAGGATTTGCAATGTATGTTTCCCATTTTCATCGCGAAGAGGATTTGACTAAAATCGCGGATTTCGTTCGCGAGCATGATTTTGCCACATTAGTGCTTGCTGAAAACAATGTTCCCATCGCGTCGCATCTGCTCGTGGACTTTCAAACGGATGCCGATGGATCCTGGCTTATCAGCGGCCATATGGCGCGTGCCAATCAACTTTGGCGGAAATTTGATTCTGAAAAAGAAGTCTTACTGATATTCGGCGGACCGAACACTTACATCTCGCCAACATGGTACAACCATCTCAACGTTCCGACTTGGAATTACATCGCGGTCCATCTTTACGGTTTTCCGCGCATGATTGACGGCGGGGATGAACTTCGCACTATTCTTTCTCGCCTCATCCAACGTTATGAAACAAACAGCAATTATCGGATGGAGACTCTGCCGTCCGATTTTGCGGAGAAACAAATGCAAGGCGTAATGGGTTTTCAAGTGAAGGTAACGCGCGTGGAAGCGAGTTTCAAGCTAAGTCAGAATCGCGATGATGAAGATTACGCCAATGTCGTTCAGCATCTCAAAGAACGCGGTGATGAACAATCGGTTGCGATCGCTAAGCAAATGATGAAAAATAGAAAAACCGGTATAAAGTGAATTGTTGAGTCACAACCATTTTTTATTCTTCGGGTTCTAT
Organism: Anaerolineales bacterium; assembly: GCA_049578465.1. Lineage (GTDB taxonomy): Bacteria > Chloroflexota > Anaerolineae > Anaerolineales > Villigracilaceae > Fen-1038. The sequence goes on along the minus strand of JBAUMB010000191.1, from coordinate 23,853 downwards.
TTCTTGGAATTGAGGTTGCGATTTAGTTTCTAACAAGCTGTGACGTTCTGGGCCGCGTGACAGGCTGCAAGCAACCTTTCGTTCAAAATCAATTAAACATATTTTCAACAAGGAGAATAATCATGAAACTTTCCGCTCCAAAAATGGCCACTTGGTGGATAGCAGTCGCCCTCGGTTTGCTGGGTATAGTAGCGAGGTTCGTTCCCACTTTGCCGCTATTCAGCCATTATTTCTTGTTCATGGCTGCAGGCTGGCTGCTCTTTGCAGTTGCGACAATGGTCGAGATGCTATAAATTAAATCATAATGGTCGCCGGGAGAAGCGGCCCATTTCTCCTAGTCTCGAAAAACTCCTGCAAAATTGCAGGAGTTTTATATTATCAATTTTTAAAAATTAATCAATGTGACCATGCTCTATTGCATCACCCGTTTCAGGCCCAAGCAGGGGACGCCATTTTCCAAATCGTTCCTGATAGAGGATGATCACCGTTGCCAATACAGTGGAGATGGGAACTGCCGCGATCAATCCCAGTGAACCGACCAGCGTCCGCACGATTTCTTCCGCTAAAAATTCAGAGTTGATGAAATAGCTGTAGCTTCCGTTGCCGAGTGTAAAGATCAGCAACAAAGGCAACGCCGCGCCAGTGTAAGCCAACACCAACGTATTAACGGTGGCCGCTACGTGATCCTGACCGATGCGCAGAGCTTTTTGAAGCGTGTGTCGGAATCCCAGCGAGGGATTGGCATCGTGAATCTCAACCACCGCCGCCGATTGCGACGTGACCAAATCATCCAACACGCCTAATGAGCCGATAATCATCCCGCCAAGCAATAGGCCGCGCGGATCAATCGGCACCGACGAAAACTGCATGAGATAGGTTGCATTCTCATCGCCATAACCTGTGAGGCGCGTTAGGTATACAAAAAATAACGCGAGCGCGCCGGTGATTAACAGTGAAATCATGATGCTCAATACCGATGCGTGTGTTTTAAGATTCCAGCCATAGGTCAGATATAACGTTGCCGCTAAAAGAATCACGGAACCGATCAAGCTGACTTTGACCGGGTCTTCTCCGGCGAGAATATGCGGAATCACGTAACCGATAATCATCACCATGCTGACGCCTAACGAAACCAAACTGCCCAGCCCTTTCCAACGCCCCATGATTAACATGGAAACGATGAAAGCAATCAGCAGGATCAGAAGCGGTGTGGTACGCACATAATCCACATAATATGCATCAAGCACACCATTGGGAGTCTTATCCACTTCCACATAAACTTCATCGCCCGGCACAAAACGGAAATTATCGTTGCGCAGTTGACGCTTTCCATAATCAATCTGGAACGGAACGCCTTGATAATCGCCTTGCAAAACTTCCACCTGCATCACTTGATATAACTGATTCCGTCCGTTGAGATTGATCTGTCCTTCGTCAACGATCTGCGTTATTTTAGCCAGCGCGGTTTGCGAACCAAGCGTCGCTCCTGCACTGCCTGAAAATGGCGGCGGCTGAAAAAAATAGGGAATGCCCACGATCAGCAAAATAGCAAACAGCAAGATAAGAACAGCAGCTGCGACAAGAAACGAAACCGGGACTCTTTTCATTTTTCCTCTTTATCAGCGTGCGAGTATAACGGGGTAATGAAGAAAGCGAAAGGCAGCTTCTCATTTTCAACTAATACTTGCCGAAGTCGTTTATGGATATAATCCTTTTAATGGAAATACCGACTCAACGCTACAATTTATCGCGCATCTTAATCTGGATTATTCTTTTTGGCGTTATTACAATTATTCTTTATACCAGTTTGCCTTCGTCGGCATGGCCTTGGTTGGGACAGCGGCTTTCTGTTTTTGCCTCCATATTTTTAGGAATTTTTATCGAGGCTTTTCCATTTCTATTAATGGGAACGCTTTCATCGGGATTGGTCGAGGTCTTTCTTTCAGAAGAGTGGCTGGCGCGTTCAGCCCCGCGCCGCGCTCTGCCCGCCGCGTTAGTTGGAGCATCGCTTGGTTTGGTCTTCCCCATTTGCGAATGTGGGACCGTTCCGCTGGCACGCCGCCTCTTCCGAAAGGGACTTCCGCTTCCGGCTGGCATCGCCTTTTTATTAGCCGCGCCGGTTCTCAACCCAATCGTGATCTGGAGCACGGCTACCGCATTCGGCTGGGGACGAATGTTATTATGGCGACTCGCTCTCAGTTTGCTGATGGCTGTATCCGTTGGCTTGGCGTTTTCAATCGAAAAAGATTCAGCCAATATTATGCGAGCACCAATATTTAAAACCGAACCGACTATTCTACATCCTCAATCCGCAAATGAAACTTTTATGCAAAAAATATTGCGAGCCTTGCTGATCAGCGCAGATGAATTTTTTGAAATGGGACGTTATTTGGTTTTAGGCGCATCGCTAGCCGCCCTTTTGCAGGCTTTCATTTCACAAACTTCTTTATTGACTGTTGGAAGTGGTCCCATCCTTTCCGTGCTGGTGATGCTGGCGTTGGCTGTTTTACTTTCCATTTGTTCCACCGTCGACGCGTTTATCGCTCTCGGCTTCATGGGAACTTTTAGTTTCGGCTCCGTGCTTTCTTTTCTGATCTTTGGTCCGATGGTAGATATCAAAAGCATTTTGATGTTCTTGCAAGTCTTCCGCCGCAAAACGGTCTTTTATCTCGTCCTCCTTCCACTCCTGATGAGCCTATTGGCAGGATTGGCATTCAATTATTTTTACGCGTGAAAGCTATGTCCATTCGCCTCTATCGTTTTTTGCAAGCCTTCATCCTGCTCGCGCTGGTCGTGTTCATTGGCTTCAAGTTAATCAGCGGCACATTGTCGCTGTATATCAATATGCAATACATGCCTCTGACCGTTTTTGGAATCATCGTACTTGCGATCATGACGTTTGTTATCATTCGATTTCCGAGCTTAGAGTCGGACGAGCATGAGCATTCTGATTCAGATCATCAACATAATATTTCTCCAAGCGCATTGATAATTTTGATCGTTCCGCTTTTAATCGGCGTGCTGATTCCGGTGCATCCTCTCGACGCCACAGCGGCTTCGACGCGCGGCATGAATGTTTCTGCGCCTTTAGTTGGGACTTCATCAACTCGCGAGTTCCAATCTGCGGCCGATACGCGCAATATTTTAGATTGGATCGTTATCTTTAATTCCACCGATGATCTTTCACCCTATGTCGGTCAGACAGCTAGAGTGACCGGCTTTGTTTATCATGATCCGCGCCTTCCGGCGAATCAATTCATCGTCAGTCGTTTTGTCATCACCTGCTGCACCGCCGACGCTTCAGCAATCGGCATGATCGTTAATTGGAATCAAAGCACGGATTTAAAAGAAAGTTCTTGGGTTGAAGTTAAAGGTCCGGTACAAGCTTCCAAGTTGGGCGGCCAACCCATCCCGTTGATCGAAGCGAGTTATGTTCAATCTATGCCACAGCCGGATCAGCCCTATCTTTATCCATGAAGCTGCATATCATTCAACCACTTGATCTTGCTGCCGGAGGTTTGGCTCTTGCACTCATGGTCATCATCAGCGCAGTGATTTTGATTGGTACTTGGGAAGGCGTTGGCGTCAATATCATCACACCCGATGCAAGCGGAGAGATCGGCCCATTATCATCGGTCTTGCTTAAATTTTCAGAGCCGGTTAATCAGACCGTTGCCCAATCACTGTTTTCCATTCAACCAGAGCCGCTTGGCAAGCTGGATTGGATAGATACAAAGACGCTTCGCTTCACTCCGCTCAAACCCTTGCAGCCCAACACTGACTATCACATCCAAATGAACGCTGGAAATCTAGGAAACCAAAACACGTTTATGCGTTTCGATCATCAATGGGTGCTTAACGTGCGTCAGCCGCAAATCGCTTACCTCGCTTCAATAAATAATAACATCCAGCTTTGGACGGTGGAAGAAGATGGAAAATTTCCGCATCCACTTGGAAACTTTAACAAAGCCATCTTTGATTTCGATGCCGCACCCAACGGCGAATATTTAGTTTTTTCAGCGCTCAACGATAAACAAGGCGCGGATTTATGGTATGTAGATCGCAACGGAAATTCATTGCGATTGCTTGTTCTCTGCGGTGCGGATCGTTGTACTGCGCCTGCCATTTCGCCTGATAGCCAACAAGTTGCTTATACGCGCGAAGCTGCTCCCTTTACTCCGAGCATGCCCACCGGCGCGCCGCGCACATGGGTTCTCAATGTTCAAAGCGGAGAGAATCGTTCGCTTTATTCCGATCCGCAAATCATCGGCTTTGAACCCGCCTGGTCACCGGACGGAAAATATATAACCTCTTACGATGGAGTTCAGGCAGTGATCCGAGTCGTATCTATAGCGACAGGCGAGCAATTTACATTACCAAGCGCTACAGGAGGCGAAGCGCCCACCTGGTCGCCAGATAGCCAAAATATATTATTCACCGATGAAGCCACTTCACCGGATGGTTCAAGTTCATGGACGGAAATCAAAATGGCGAACGTGGTTACGGGTGATATCTCAGTTTGGATTGGGAAGGATGATACGCAGGATTATCAATACGGGGAATTGGCGTGGGCGCCGAATCCGGATGAGATTATCATCGGCTTACGGTTTCCGCCTAATTTCACTTCGCGAGGATTATTGTTAGTGAGTCCTAATGATCCGGGCGGGCCTACAGTTGCGAGCGATCCTCAATTCGTTTATCAAACACCGAAATGGGATCCGTGGGGGAACGAAGTGTTGTTTCAAGAAGAGATGATCACCGGACAACATACGACAAATATTGCGATTTGGGAAACAGGAATGACTCAGCCGCGCGTCGTGGCACAAGGCACATGGCCGCATTGGCTTCCATAATAAACCTTGACTTTTTTATTCTTCCGTTTATAATTGAAAATGATTTTCAATATCATCTATGGCTATCAAGAACTGGCTCACCCAATTGCAGGATAATGGTTATCGTCTGACGGGCGCGCGCCGCGCCGTCGTTGAGATCATTGCTGCCAGTCAGCGCGCCCTCACCCCGGTCGAGGTGTATGATGCGGCGCGCGATCAATATCCGGCCCTCGGATTAGTCACCGTTTATCGCACGCTGGAAAAGTTGGAAGAGCTTGGTTTGATCCAGCGCGTTCATCAGCCGCAGGGATGCCAGGCTTTCATTACCGCAGGCAATGGTCATCAGCATCTATTGCTTTGCAGTAAGTGCGGACGAACCACTTTGTTCGAGGGAGATGATCTCAATCAATTCATCAAATCCGTTGCGCGCAAGACGGGCTATCAGATCAATGAACATTGGCTGCAGCTTTTCGGCTTATGTGAGAACTGCAAGTAACCAAAGGAGAAACTTATGTGTATGTTTTGTGCGGCAATTCCTGTGGCGGCAACCACCGGCATCACCCTTAACGGTAAACAAATCGAAGCGAAAAAGAAAGCTGAGTCCGCAGGCACGGAAAAGCCAACGCCTAAGCCCATTATGCAGATCACCGCGGGCGTTGTGATCGTGCTGATGATCGGCTCTGTGACCTATCACACTTTAACGTATCTTCCCTGACCTCAAGCGGCGTGCCGCGTAATTAAATTTGTCTTCCCTTATCAGCGGACTTCGCTTAGTCCAGCTAGGTATTGTTTTGCCATTCAACATCCATATCTCTTACTAATATTTTTAATCGGAGGCTAAAATGAACAAAAACAAACGAAACAATTTTTGGACGCTAGTTGTTGCAATGCTATCCTTAGCGTTAGCGCTCAACGCGTGTTCGGGAGCAAGTGCTTCATCTACAAATAATGCCGGAACGGTTTCCGTCGTGGCGGCGGAAAATTTTTATGGTGATATCGTTCAACAACTGGGAGCGGGTCACGTGTCGGTGGTCAGCATTCTTTCAGATCCGAATGCCGATCCTCATGAATATGAATCCAGCGTGCAAGATGGTGTCGCGGTCAGCAAGGCTCAACTGGTGATCGAGAACGGAGCCGATTATGATACGTGGATGGATAAGCTTCTCGCCGCTTCGCCCAACTCCAATCGAATCGTTTTGACCGCCGCGAATGTTGCCAGCAATCCATTGCCCGATAATCCTCACCTTTGGTACGGCATTGATAATATACAAACCATCGCGCAGAATATCACTGCTGATTTGGAAAAACTCGATAGCGCCCACAAAGCCGATTACGATGCCGCGCTGACAAAATTTCAAACATCGCTTGGACCGATTCAGCAGAAGATCGCTGAAATAAAAAATAAATATAACGGAACGCCTGTTGGTTTAACGGAAACCATCTTCCTGTATCAAACTCAGCCCATTGGCCTGAAAGTAATGACGCCCTTTGAGTTTGAGAAAGCCGTTGCAGAAGGAAATGATCCGCCTGCAGATACAGTCGTGACTGCTAATGATCAGGTTACGAATCATCAAATAAAAGTTTTGATCTATAACGTGCAAACCGTGACTCCGATTACAACGAATCTGCAAAACGAGGCCAAACAAAATAATATTCCGATCGTGCCGGTGTCCGAGACGATGCCTGCTGGAAAAACATATCAGAGTTGGATGTTGGATCAATTGAACAATCTTGAGCAAGCGCTTGGCGGTTAGACAAAAATAATGATGAACACAAAAGTAGAAGAACCGATTATTGAACTGCAACAAGTGGACGTTCAATTGGGCGGAAGGGTCATCTTACAGAATATCGACCTATCCATCCAGTCCGGTGAGTTCATTGTCATCCTCGGTCCGAATGGCGCGGGCAAAACCACGTTTCTCAAACTCCTGCTTGGATTGATTCAGCCCGCTTCTGGATCGGTGCGAGTGCTGGGTCAAACGCCGAAAGTCGGATCGCATCTGATCGGCTATGCTCCGCAGCATCGCGTCTTTGATTCTGAGTTGCCACTGCGTGGCCGCGATCTTGTTGGCTTTGGATTGGATGGTCATCGCTGGGGAATTGGATTGCCAAGCCGTAGTCGTCGCGAAAAGATTGATCAAGCCTTGAAAGAAGTGGATGGATTGGAATTAGCCGATGCGCCGTTCGGACAATTATCAGGTGGAGAACAACAGCGCTTATTGATTGCTCAAGCCTTGCTCACCGATCCGCGTTTGCTTATCTTGGATGAACCGCTTGCAAATCTGGATTTGGCTTATCAGCAGGATGTAGTTGCTTTGATTGATAAGGTCTGCCGGACGCGCGGCGTGACCATTTTGCTGGTCGCACATGATATCAACCCGTTGTTGCAAGTCGCGGATCGAGTCCTTTACATGGCTCATGGACATAGCGCTATCGGCTTGCCGGATGAAGTCATTACCGAATCCAATCTCACCCAACTTTATGGATCGCCCGTTCAAGTGGTTCACACACTCGGACGTTACTTTGTTGTGGGCGCTGAAATCTAGACAAAGGATTATATTGTTCGCAATCTTTCAATACCCGTTTATTCAAAACGCCTTTATTGCCGGATCGATTGTCGCGATCGTTGCGGCGGTGCTCGGTTATTTTTTAATCGTGCGCGGATTAAGTTTCGCCGGTCACGCGTTATCCAGCATTGGCTTTGCCGGCGCGGCTGGAGCAGTTTTGGTTGGCGCGTCGCCGATCTATGGCTTGATGATTTTCACCGTCACAGCTAGCATTGCCATTTCAGTCCTTGGAAGAGAAGTCCGCGAACGCGATGTTGCCACCGGCGTGATCATGACTTTCGCATTGGGATTAGGAATTTTATTTTTGTCGCTTTATCACGGATATGCCGAACAAGCTTACAGCATTCTGTTTGGGACGATTGTCGGAGTAAGCCGAGATGATGTAGCTTTTACTTTGATATTAGGTTTGATTCTGTTGATCGTGATTGTCATCATCGGGCGGCCTCTGCTTTTCAGTTCCTTCGATGCAGAACTCGCCGAGACGCGCGGCGTTCCGGTACGCGCACTCGGAAGCATCTTTCTGATTCTTATTGCGTTGACGATTTCCATCACAACACAAGTCGTTGGGATATTGCTCGTCTTTGCTTTATTGATCGGTCCAGCCGCGACTGCAATCCGCCTTGTTCATCAACCATTGCGGGCGATTCTTTTATCAATCATTTTGGGACTCGCTTACACATGGTTGGGAATTTTGTTTGGAGGGAACAGTCCTTGGCCGGTTAGCTTTTTCATTACTGCTTTATCGTTTGGAGTATATTTGCCTGTTCGTTTGTTATCAAAAGGAATCGATTCAAAGAGATTAGCCGAAGATTTTGAAAAACTATCGGTTGTGGATTCCAATTTGGCGTCCGAGAAAGATCGCAATGATTGACATCTTGCGTCATGATTTCGTTCAAAATGCTTTCCTGGCCGGCGTGATCGTTGCGATTATCTCCGGCTTCGTAGGCTATTTTGTCGTTCTGCGCGGGCAAGCCTTTGCCTGTGAAGCTTTATCGCATATTGGCTTTGCAGGCGCGCTTGGAGCCGCGTTGGTCGGAGTCAGTTCGTTGGAAGGAATGTTCGTCTTCACTTTGCTGGCGGCAATCGGGATGGGTGCGCTGGGTAAGCGATTGAGCGGCCGCGATATTGAAGTCGGGATGGTGTTATCGTTCGTGCTTGGACTCGGAGTTCTATTCTTAAGTATCTACACTAAAAACGCAACCGGTGCAGTGGGAGTTTTATTCGGTTCTATTCTCAGTGTAACGATCAATGATGTGCAGGTGATATTGGGAAGCGGAGTATTCATCATCATTTTGATGGCTGTTCTGTTTCGTCCATTATTGTTCGCATCCATCGAACCGGAAGTGGCAGAGGCGCGCGGGGTTCCGGTTCAACAACTCTCGATCATCTTCTTAATCCTGCTTGCGCTCAGCGTGTCCGTCGCAGTCAAAGTGGTCGGCGTGTTATTGATCTTTGCGCTTTTAGTAGTGCCTGCCGCGGCGGCTGAGCATTTGACTCATCGTCCATGGCTTGCGATTACGATATCCATATTGATCAGCTTGATTGCTACAATCGCAGGTTTGACCTTCGCATTTATCGGACATTGGCCGGCGAGTTTTTATATCGTTAGTCTGACATCTTTATTTTATTTCCTTGCGCTGATCGTTCACGCCGTGCATTCTCCGCGGCGTTACCGGGAATTGCCTCACCCAAGCCGAGAAGTGCTTCCGCCTTCCATGTAAGTTCGCGTCACTCATTCCTTATTTAGATTTCTTTGTTAAAATATAAAGTGTTCAAACATGTTGCGCAAAACAACAGATGTTTCCTATGATGTTCATCTCATCCTTATCAGGTAAATATGTCGCGAACAATTATCTTACCCAAATTCAATTTTGGCTTTACATGGCTGATCATCATTCCCGCAGGCGTATGGACAATTGCGGGATATTATCTACCGCTGTTCAGTGAAAACTTAACTCAGTTTCAAACCTGGATCGTGACTCTGCTCATCATATTGATGATTGGAGTTTCGCTGGCGCTTCATATAATTGCACATCTTTGGACCGCAATGGTGCTGCATCAAGAAGTTCCAGCGAAGCTAACACTGCTGATTTTTGGAGACGCGTCTCAATCCTGGCTGGAAGCGGATTCCTCTTGGAAGGGAATTGTCATCGCGGGCGCGGGCCCAATCATCAATCTTCTACTTGCTGGACTGACTTATTTATTATGGAATGCACAGATTAATTATTTTTTAAGTCTGATCACGCTCTGCGTCTCCGGATTCAACGCGTGGATTTTTTTAATCAATCTTTTGCCCGCGTTTCCAATGGATGGCGGACGTTTCATTAAAGCCTGTCTGCAAGGATTAATGAAACCGTCAGTTGTAGCGCGCTGGATAAAATATTTTGGAGTCTTTATCGCCGTGGTTGTGACCGGGTGGGGAATCTTTTTATTTACTCAACATGCGCGCTTCAGCACAGAGACCGGACTGATCACATTTGCGTTCGTGCTTCTATTATTAGATGGATTGAGGATACCAGCTTTATCAAAAGATGAAGATGCAACCACTGAGCGTGTTGAAAAAAATCGAACCATGCGTTTTATCGTTTCAGGAATTCTCACGCTGATTTTGCTGGGAGTTAGTGCCACATTCCTATTAACAAACAATGGCCTTGATGCTCCCGGAGTCGCGCTATCGGTTGAATCGATGGTGAATGTCCCGGCTCAATATCGCCACCTGCATAAAGGCACATTCATTTTGACCACGGTCATTTCTCACGCACCCATTCTCGCCGGAGAATGGTTCGTTGGGAAATTCGATCCTGCGATGGTGATCCTTCCGCCCGAAGTCGTTGTGCCGCAAAATACAACGCCGCAGGAACAAGCTAAACAAGATTACCAAATGTTAGATGACAGCGAAGCCACCGCCATCACGGTCGGTCTGCGACTGGCTGGCTATCAAACTCAAATGGTTGGCAAAGGCGCTCGAGTCGTCAGCATTTTGCCGGGCAGTCACGCCAATGGCATTTTGAATCTCGGGGACGTCGTCACAGGCTTGAATGGAACACCGATACAAACGACGTCAGATTTGATTGAGCAAGTTCAGGCGCAATCCGCTTCGGGTTCGGTTCGACTCGAAGTGGAGCGGAATCAGACTCCCATGGAAGTGACGATTCCGCTGATGGCTCCAACCTCCTCCAGCGATTCGCCGAAAATTGGAATCGCAATTACCTCGGCAGGCTTCGATTACAAGACTCCTTTTCCGATCTCCATCGTGACTCAAAAAATCAATGGCGGACCGTCAGCCGGTTTGATGTTTACGCTGACGGTTTATAACATGCTCACACCTGATGATTTGACGCGCGGTTTAAGAATCGCGGGCACCGGTACGATCAATTTAGATGGAACCGTGGGGCCGATTGGAGGCGTTCAACAAAAAGTCGCCGCGGCCGAACAAGTAGGCGCGGTTTATTTCCTGTGTCCCGCGGATAATTATGCCGATGCAATTTCTGTTGCCAAAAGCATTAAGGTGATAAAAATTGCGACAGCGCAACAGGCCATTGATTTTCTACACAGCTTGCCCGCAAAATAATATCCATCTTTCGACCCACGACCTTTGTCCTACTTGTTTTGCTTGGAAACAAATGCAACACGGCGTATAATTTTCAAATCTTAGAACAAGGAGAACACTTATGGCAAAAGTAGAAACCAGCATCAGCATTAACAAACCTGTCGAGAAGGTATATGCATTCATTACCAATCCTCTCAACATGAAGTCCCTCAGCCCAGCCACAACCGGCGTGCTCTTCGACGGCAAAATCGCCGTCGGCTCGCGCTACACGGTTCAGTCGAAGTATGGAGCGCGCGAATTCAACTCGGTGAGCGAGATGGTTGTGCTTGAGCCGAATAAAACATATGCCGTGAAAGCCATTGCTACACCGCCCGCAACGGACGTGGTCAGCACATACACCTTTGAGAAAGAGGGCAGCGGCACGAAACTGCATCTTTCCATGGATGCGGCGGTCATGCCCGGCACGGAAGGCATGGTCATTCCGCAACTCAGAGCCGGGCTGGACACCAGTCTCGCCGCTTTCAAAAAGGCCATTGAAGGTTAGACTTCAACCTCCCGCAAACAAGCGGGAGGATTTCTTTAATAATACAATGCCAATTGAAATATGTTCTCACGATTAATTAATAAGTTTTCGCTTACAATATGATTCGTGAAACGATATATAGCTCTGCTGCATTTTTCATTTTGTGTTGCGCTTATTCTTTTATCCACCTCTTGCTCCACCCTGACTCCGGCATCGACCAACATCGCTCCGACTTTAACTAAAACATCCACCGCAACTCCCGTATCGATAACAACTTCAACTCCCCAACTAACCGCTACAGCGACGCCTGTCGCCGCGCCGACGCGCCCACAATATACAATGAACGTTACGATGAATTACAACGCGAAATCCGTCAGCGTGGATGAGACCATTGCTTATCCAAATCATACCGGTCAAACGTTGAACGAAATGGTTCTCGCGGTGGAACCCAATTATTGGCAAAATTGTTTTACACTCAAAAGCTTAGCAATCGACGATGCGGCATTTACGAATTACACACTCGTTGACCATAAGCTATCGCTTCAACTTTCACAAGCCCTTGCGCCCGAAGCAATTGTAAAGATTCAAATTACATATACTCTCAACCTCCCGTTGATCGTACCGACGAATCCCAGTGTGACCCGGCCTCGCATTTTCGGATATGACTCGAGGCAGATCAATCTCACTAATTGGTATCCGTTTGTGGTCCCGTTTATCAACGGACAGTGGACGATTCACGATGCTTGGTATTATGGCGAGGAACTCGTCTACGACGCGGCAGATTTTACAGTCAATTTAAAATTTTCCGATAGCACGAAGCCTCCGGTCGTCGCGTCAAGCGGCGAATTGGTTGCGACCAGCGCCGACGGTACTGCCACTTATACGCTCACTGCCGGACGCGCATTTGTGTTTTCAATGAGTCCCGATTTTCAAGTGGACAGTGTAAAAGTCGGAGACGTAACGGTTTATAGTTATTATTATGATTATTCATCCTTTGATATTCCTGGCAGACTTTCTTTAACCACATCCGCCCAGGCTTTGCAGATTTATAGCCAGCGTTACGGTCCCTATCCTCATAAAACTCTTTCCGTCATCATGGGAAATTTTCCTGATGGAATGGAATATTCAGCATCCTATTTCACATCATATGGCTATTACAATCTTCTGGCCGGCAGTCCCACAAATTCCATCTATCAGCTCTCTGTAATCTATTTGGCAGCGCATGAAACCGCGCATCAATGGTGGTTCGAACAGGTTGCCAACGATCAAGCGCTTGAGCCGTGGTTGGATGAAGCCATGGCAACCTATAGCGAGCATATCTTTTTTGAAACCTATTATCCGGCCCAACTTAAATTATGGTGGTATGTGCGGAGCGATCAATATGATCCAAAGGGCTGGGTGGATATTCCAATCTATGATGGCGGCGGCTTTCGTCCATACACCAATGCAGTTTATTTCGAAGGCGCGCATTTCCTCGATGACCTTCGCACTCGCATTGGCGATCCGGCGTTCTTTGCCTTCCTCCAAGATTATCTCAAACAGGAGAATGGCAAGATTTCTACCTCCGCTGATTTCTTCCGCATCCTGCGCGAACATACTTCAGTAGACTTCTCCGATTTGGTAAAAAAATATTTCGAGAACGCTCATTGATGTCCAAAACGATTCGACTGCTCAGCATTTTTGCAATTTGGACTCTTGCCTCTTGTGCACCCGCTCAAGCCGCGCCGACGCCTCGCGCTCCCGACTTCAATCTGGTCACTGTTAACCCAAACTCAACCGCCACTGCGACTCCATTCCAACCCTCCACGCCGACGAATACATCGATCCCATCTGCGACTTCGCTTCCAATCAATACAGTGATTCCGATAGATACGGCAACCTCTACTTCTTTACCGCCGACCAACACACTTGCTGTATCAAATTTACCTTCGCCAACACCTGCACCTGCCAACATGCGGACGCAATACACGTTTTATGTCGATCTTAAATTTTCAGCGCACACCCTTCACAACGATGAAACGATTCAATATACAAACACAACGGGCGAAACTCTATCGAATGTCCTTCTGGCAGTTGTACCCAATTTGTTTAGCAATAGTTTTTCCCTGGATGGCATTACCCAAAATGGACAAGGCGTTACGGATTACGATCTCAATGGTCAGCGGTTGACAATCAATCTTAATCCACCACTTGCGCCGAATGCAGTGGTCACATTTACATTAAGTTTTGATTTATCCGTTCCTCCACAAACCGGTGAAAAAGCGTTTGGCTCTCTGGCGAATCAAATCAATTTAAGCGATTGGTATCCGTTCATCGTTCCATACGAGAATGGCTGGGTGCTTCACGATCCGTGGCCGTTTGGCGAATATCTTGTTTATGACGTCGCGGACTATGATGTGAATCTCAAGGTAGATGATCCGACTGTTGTCATCGCGGCCAGCGCACCGGAACAAGCGAACGGTGAGTGGATGGAATATCGTGTCCAATCCGCGCGCACGTTCGTGCTGTCAGCCAGCAACCTCTTCAAGATCGATGATACCGCTGTCGGTTCGGTGAAGATCCGATCTTATTATTTTCCCGGCGATGAAAATGCCAGCGGTGAAGTCCTTTGGATGGCAACTCAAGCAATAGGTTTATACGAAGCAAAGTTTGCGCCATATCCCCATCCAACCATCAGCATTGTTGAAACTGATATCCCCGATGGACAAGAATATGATGGCTTGATTTTTATTTCGAAGAATTTTTATGAAAAATACAATGGCACAGCCAAAAGCGACCTGGTGACGATCGGTGCGCATGAGCTGGCGCATCAGTGGTGGTTCGGATTGGTCGGAAGCGATCAAGCCGAAGAGCCGTGGCTCGATGAAGCCATGGCAGTTTATACCGAGGATATTTTTTATGAATATAATTATCCGAACTACGGCAATTGGTGGTGGAACTTCCGCACTTATAATTTTCCTCCGGGTGGTTATGTGGATGGAAGTATCTATGATTACTCGACATTTACTGCTTATGTCAGTGCCGTGTATATGAACGGCGCAAAATTCCTCGACGCGTTGCGGTCGCGCGTTGGCGATGATGCCTACTTTGCTTTCTTAAAAGATTACGCCTCGCGTTACGGGCACAAGCACGCCACCGCCGACGATTTCTTTGCAACTCTGCGCTTGCACACTAAGACAGATTTTTCTGATATTATCCAAGAATATTTTCAACATTCTCATTGATCGAATCCAAACACGGAGGAATTCATGTCGCCGGAATCAAATTCAAAAAGCGGGGATTATTGGAAGCAGCATGTAATGAGCTGGGAAGCCAGCGCATATTTTAAAGATAGTGGCAAACAACCCACATTCTGGGATCGCATGTCGACGCTCTTTCGCGGACAAGGCATGTATGTTCGTATGGATGCGGCATTGAGAATGATCGCGCCGTTTGTGAAGGATAAAGTGATTCTCGACATTGGCTGTGCCTCGGGACGTTTTGCTTTTCAATTGATGGAAGCCGGCGCGCAAAAAGTCATCGGCATCGATGTTTCTCCCGCCGCAATTGAGGCCGCGAATCAAAGGCGACTCTCGAGTCCCTATTCGGATCGCATGGAATTCAAAGCGGTGGACTTAACTCAAACGGACATTCAACTCCCACAAGTTGATCTCATCACCGCACTGGGCGTGATTGAATATTTCGATGCGCCAACACTTTCAACTCTTTTGAGTAAATTCAAAACGCGATACTTCTTTCTTGATTTTCCGGATGCCGAAGGCCGCACGCGTAATTGGCTGATCTGGAATCTGCGGCAGGTCTATCTGCGCCTGAACCATTGTCCCGGCGTTTATCTTTTTACGCAGGATGAATTTCGAAAAATGGCGGCACAGTTTGGGTATACCGATTTGTGGTTCACGCGCTATTCACTTTTTGATTACGTCAGCAACTTGCCGCGCATCTAATGCGAAAGATCGCCTGTATCACGCTCGATACTGAAGCGGATTTTCTTGATCCGACCGGACGCATCCGCTTGTTCGAGGAAGATACGTTGTTCAATCGCTATGTGAACATCATAAAAAAATATAATGTCAAAGTCACTTCGTTCCTGGTCACTTCCTTAATTCAGAAACACGGCGATTCGTATCGGCGACTACAAGAACAAATTCCGGTTGAGTTTGCGATTCATTCCCATCTGCATGATATGCAAAAGCCGTGCTCACGCGCCGACATCGAAGAATCGGTTCGAGCGTTCCATTTATTCACCGGAAAAAATCCAAGCGGTTACCGCGCACCGGTTGGACAGATCACGCGCGAAGGCATGCAAACTTTGCTTGACCTCGGTCTGCGTTATGACTCAAGCATCTATCCGTCGTTTCGTCCGGGAAGTATGGGATACAACAATCTGCATTTGCCGGTCGAGCCGTTTCGGGTCCGGCACGAGGCGCAATCCATCATGGAAATTCCGTTTGCCACTTTGCATGGATTGCGTTTGGTCTTCTCGTTGAGTTATGTCAAGTTGTTTGGTTGGACAACATACAATGGGCTGATGAAAATTTTTCCTCCGCCGAATCAAATGGCCGTGCTGACACACCCGCATGATTATTATTTCCATTTGCTGGCTGATCAAGTCACGGCGGGCGAAAAACCGTTATTACTGCGGAACGCGCAAAGCGCTTTTGAACTCTTCGAAAAAATGATAATTTTCTTACGCGGCGCCGGGTATGAATTTGAATTCATGAGCGGTCTGTGTGATGACTTGGAAACCGAACAATTGCCGGTTTATGAAATAGAAAAAGTAATTCGTTGAGCTTCGATGGATCGTCCTTTTGTTACAATCAACGTCGCCGCAACGGCTGACGGAAAAATCGACACATTTGAAAGACGCGGCGCGGCGATTTCATCTACGCGAGATAAAGAACGTGTGGATCAGTTGCGCGCTGAAGCCGACGCAATCATGGTTGGCGGAAACACACTCCATGACGAAGACCCAAAGCTGACGGTCAAATCCGAATCGGTGCGCGCCGAGCGCCTCGCGCTCGGACTTCCGGCGAATCCCGCCAAAGTGGGGATTTCTTCGCGCTTGCATCTCAAACCCGATTCAAATTTTATCAACGCGGGTGCTGCGCGAATCTTTTTATTCACCACTTCGCAAACCGATGAAGCGCAATTAGCCATGCTTCGTTCTTGCGGCGTTAAAGTTTTTATTCACAAAGGCGAACGCGTAAATCTGAATTCGATGCTGGAAACGTTAAAGAAAATAGAGATTCATCGTCTGATGGTCGAAGGCGGCGCGACGCTCAACTTCGAGCTGATGCAATTGGGTCTTGTAGATGAACTGACAATTTATGTCGCGCCGATGATTTTCGGTGGAGAAAAGGCTCCGACAATCGCGGCCGGTTCAGGTCTGGTAAGAAGCGACGCGCTTCCGCTCAAGCTAGTAGAATCCCGGGCATGGGATGACGGCGGGGTTTTGTTAAGATATCAATTTGAAAAGAGGTCAAAATGACAACGACAATGCACGAAAAAATGAGTTTCCTTTTGGAAGAAAATAAAGACCATGATTGCGAGGGAATTGGCGAGGATAAGATTTGCGTCCGGATTGTGGCGATGGCTGAACTGCCGTCGCGCTTTGGGGATTTCCATATTGTGGCGTTCGAGAATAATAAAGACGGCAAAGAACATGTGGCGATCACCAAAGGCGATGTCGTCGGCGCGAGCGATGTGCCGGTGCGTTTGCATTCCGAATGTTTGACCGGTGACGTGATCGGCTCGTTGCGCTGCGATTGCCGCGATCAACTTGAAGCCGCGTTGAAGATGATCGGAAAAATGGATCGAGGCATGTTGCTTTATTTACGGCAGGAAGGCCGCGGCATTGGACTGGCCAATAAAATCCGCGCCTATAGTTTGCAAGACGAAGGCATGGATACGGTCGAAGCGAATTTGGCGTTGGGCTTCCGCGACGACGAACGGGATTATGCGGTTGCCGCGCACATGTTGATGTCGCTGAAGATTCAATCGGTGCGATTGATCACCAATAATCCGAAAAAGATTCAACAACTCAACGATTACGGAATCAAAGTAACGGATCGCATTCCGCATGTGATGGAGCCGAACGATCACAATCTTTTTTATTTGCAGACCAAAGCCGCCAAATCGGGACACCTAATCGATTTCAGCGGCAAAGAACATTTCAAGGAACAGGACGACCGCGCCATCATCACCGGTATGAGTGAAGAACAAATGAAGGCGGTCAATGAATAATCGCAACACGCATCCATCGTTTGATTGAAACATTGCAATATAATAGGGCGGCTATGACAAATCAAATTTTTCCCGAACCGACCGTTGGGATTTTCATCTTCAATCCAAACGGCGAATTGTTGTTAACCAAGACTCACAAATGGCACGGCAAATACGGCGTCCCCGGCGGACATATCGAATTGGGTGAGTCCGCCATCGAAGCCGCGCGACGCGAAGCGAAAGAAGAAACGGGACTCGAGATTCGCAATCTTGAATTCTTGTGTTGGCAGGAATGTATCTACGATGAACAATTCTGGAAGCCGCGTCATTTTATCTTTATAGATTTCATTGCCAAAATGGATTATGGGGAAGTAGTTTTAAACGATGAAGCTGAGGAATTCGTTTGGGTTGATCCGCAAAAAGCATTGAATGAATTGGACATCGATTCGTACACGGCATTTTCGATTCGACAATTTCTAAGTCGAATAGGAATTGTCTGATGTCACTGTTCGCGATTGGATTATTATTAGCCGCCGCTGTTCTTCACACAACTTGGAATCTATTGCTCAAACAAGCGGGCGAAAAATATATCACCACCTGGTGGGCGGCGATCATTGGTTTTCTTGTATTCACACCAGCCATTTATTTTATCGGCTTTCCATCACAAACAGTTTGGCACATTCTGGTTATCAGTGCGTTGTTTGAGATCGCGTATTACATCGTGCTGGCCGAGGCGTATAAAGATTCGGATTTCTCGCTCGTTTATCCATTGGGTCGCGGCGCGGCGCCTGCATTGATCGCAGTCTGGGCGGCGATCTTTCTTGACGAACGATTCACCCTCGGCGGCTTGATTGGCATCATTGTCATCATCATCGGTTTGTTGATCGTCGGCGGAGGTGATATTTTCCAAACTCACACGAAGCCGCATCTGCGCGGGATTCTGCTTGCGCTTTTGCTTGCTTTGTTGATCTCGATTTATTCCATCCTCGATGGCATTGCCGTCAAACAAACCGCGGCTTTGCCCTATGTGGTTGTTCTTTTCTTCTGCGTTCCGGCATTTACTTCACCGTTGATTTTTCGACAATATGGATGGAACAAATTAAAGGATGAACTCTCGGCTCATGCTTGGACCTTGGCCGCCATCGGCGTTCTGACGATTGGCGCTTACTCTTTAGCACTTTGGGCTTACAGCATTTCGCCGCTCGGATACGCGGGCGCGATTCGCGAAGTGAGCGTGGTGATGGCGGCATTTGCTGGCTGGCATTTTCTCGGAGAAAAATTCGGCGGCCTGCGCGTGGCAGGCGCGGTGATTATCTTTGCCGGGATTATGGTGATTGCGTTGTTGGGGTGAGCGAAAAGAATACCGCGTTCGAAATATTATCGCCTAATCCAGCCCGATAGACCAGCAACGGTTTGGGATCATTGATAAAAGCCATGCGAGCGATCCAGCCATCAGTTGAGGCGCCGAGCGTGGATAAATCTGCATGAAGTAATTGATAACCGACATTGGTCATACAGCAAACCGGCGACGAAAACGAATCTGAAAGCTGTCCGTTGCTGGACACCATAAAATCGTAATCGCTGGCGTTCAAATTCCCTGAAGCCAAAGTGACCGTTACCTTGATCAAAATATATTCCATGCCTTGCGGCGGATTCAGATTCAGCGTGCTGGCTTGCTGAATCAAATAGCCTGCTTGCTGGCCTCGCAACACTTGTTGAACTTGAAGATCGAAGGTTGCGCCGCTCAGCACGTCGGTCAATGTGCCTTTTTGATTGAATAGAATTGGAGAATCTTTTGATCCAATTTCTGGAATCGGAGATACGGTGGGTATACCGGTTGGAGGCGGAGTTAGAGTCGCCAGCACCGGAGTGGCAGCCAAAATATTTGCGGTATTCGGTGTGGATGTGTAAGCACTTTGCGTTTGTGCAATGGCTGTTTGAATCGCGGCGTGGGACGGCGCGCACGCTGTAAGTAAAACAAACGCGGCAAAGGATGCGATAACCCGCTTATTCATACGAAACGAATGTTGCATGGATCTCCTTTAATTGATCAAACAATATTATTGAACTTAGAGTTGATGGTCGAGCGATTCTCTATCTTCACTCTCCCCACAATTTTAATCCCATTATGTGAATTAGATGGAATTCACTGCAAAGATTTCAACTAGCATACTTTTGCCTTTAAAAAGCACAGGGCCTAATGCTTCGATACTGATATTTTCCGATAACTTTCCGCGCGTGTTTCGATCAATCAGAATCGGACGCGCCGCGATCTTGGTATGGTCTTCGATACGCGCCGCGAGGTTGACCGTATCACCCACGCAGGTGAAGGTCGCGTGATGCTGTGTGCCGGTATAACCTGAAATCATACGTCCAGATGCGATCCCGATTCCAACCTTGATTTGCGGCTTATTCAACGCGGCTTGTTCTTGATTGAAGCCATCCAGCAATTCCAACATTTCCAGCGCGGCGCGCACCGCTTGCTCGCAATGATCCTCATGACGAATCGGCGTTCCGAAAACCGCCATCAATCCATCGCCTTCGATTTGATTGACCGTTCCACCGTGGCCGCTGATCGCATCGAACATCAATGCAAAATAGTTATTGAGCAATTCGATGATCTCGGTTGGATCGCGCGTTTCGGAAAGACTGGTAAAGGAACGAATGTCTGCGAACATCACGGACGCGTTCACATATTTTCCGCCAAGCGAAAAGCCGTCGCGCAAAAGTTGATCCGCTACCTGATCGGTTGCGAATGTGCGGAATAATTTTCTTTGCTGGTCGCGCAACCGTTTCTTTTCCAAGCTGGCAGTGACACGCGCCCGCAACAGAGTCGGGTTGAGCGGCTTGACGAGATAATCCTCCGCGCCCATTTCCACGCATTTGACCACGCTATCGAGTTCATCGAGCGATGAGGTCATGATGATCGGCATATCTCGCAAAGATGTATCCTGCATACACGCTTCGAGAGTTTGATAGCCGTTCATCTCCGGCATCTCGATATCCAGCAGAACCAAATCAAAATTTCCCGAACGCAATTTCGCCAATGCCTGTTTGCCGTTCTCGGCCGTTTCAATCAAGTGTCCCTGTTGCTCCAAACTGTGCGTCAGCAAAAGGCGATTGACCTTATTGTCGTCAACGACGAGAATATGTCCGGGTTCATGCATCGAACTCATGCCATTCCTTTTAATTCTTGCGCGGCGACTCGATACGCTTCTTCCAACACTTTGAGTTTGTCACCGACTTCATTGAGTTTATTTTCGCGTCCAAGCATTTCCAATTCCTTCGCCAGACCCGATAAATAATTCGCACCAAACGAAGCCGCGTTCGATTTCAACGAATGCGCCGCGCGCCGAAAAGATTCTGCATCGTTTGTCGGAAGTGAAGTTTGCAATTGGGTTATCAGTTGCGGAGCATCCTCTAAAAATGTATTGATCAATTCGCCGATAAAATCCGCTCCGGCCATTTGCTTCAAATCGTCGAATGCCTTTATATCAATCACGGACGTCATAAAATCTCCTTATTTCTATCATTCCATCACCTTTACAAGCGCTCCGACCAATTCATCAATGCGAATCGGTTTGGTAATGTAATCATTCATACCGGCCGCGATGCACATCTCTCGGTCGCCTTGCATGGCATTGGCAGTCAGTCCGATAATATGCGGATGATGCGCGGGCCATCTCGCAACGATTTGCCGCGTGGCTTCCAACCCGTCCATCTCTGGCATTTGCACATCCATTAGAATCACATCATAGCCCTGACGCTCAATCGATTCGATAGCTTCGATCCCGTTGGAGGCAACATCAGCGCGATAACCCATCTGCTCCAAAATACGGAGCGCGAGTTTTTGATTCACGGCATTATCTTCAGCGAGAAGAATTCTCAACGGATGCCGCGCGCCAAATTCAGGGTCGAGTTTGATGCGCTCTGGCGCGAGACGCGCGTCGCGCGTTTCCTGCACTTGAGTCTCGGTGAAGAGCCCCGCCAGCGTATCGAATAACTGCGATTGTTTAATGGGCTTTGTTAGATATGCTTTAAAAAGTTTCGCATCGTCACCGACTTCGCGGCGTCCCAATGAACTGAACAAAATCAGCGGCATGGATGAATTGAGTTTGCAAATCTCTTTTGCAAGCTGCACACCATCCATCTCCGGCATGTGCATATCGAGAATCACCACATCGAATGCCTCACCATTTTGAATCCACTGCAACGCTTCGCGCGGAAATTCGGTATCGCGCGAGACCATGCCCCATTTTGCAGTTTGCGTGTTAAGGATGCGGCGATTGGTGGCATTATCGTCGACGACGAGAATCCGCTTCTGACTCAACTGCGGCTGGACTCCGTTAAACTCGCGTCGCTTCGGCTCGGGCAATTCAGCAACCGGCGCGCTAATGTTAAAGGTGAAGATGGAGCCTTTGCCGAGTCCCTCGCTTTCGGCCCACATGGTTCCGCCCATCATTTCGCTCAGACGTTTGCTAATGGCAAGTCCCAAACCCGTGCCGCCATATTTTCTGGTTGTGGATGAGTCGGCTTGTGAGAAGGATTGAAAGAGTCGGCTCATGCCTTCTTTGGAAAGTCCGATGCCAGTGTCGCGAACTGAGAATGTCAGTTCAACATTATTCTTTGATGTTGTCTTTGATGTAACCGTGAGAACGACCTCGCCTTTGTCCGTGAACTTGACGGCATTACTCAACAAGTTAAGGATGATTTGACGTAAACGCGTTTCATCGCTTTGAATCGCAGAGGGCACATCGCCTTCAAAGATATAAGCGGTGTCGAGTCCTTTTTCGATGGAACGCGCCGTCACGAGGTCAAGGGCTGATTCGACACAATCACGCAGATCAAATGGCTGCGATTCGATATCCATGCGTCCCGCTTCGATCTTGCTAAAGTCGAGAATATCATTGATGATATTGAGCAGTGAATCGCCAGAATTACGAATCGTTTCGGCATAATCACGTTGCTCGTTGTTAAGCTGCGTATCGAGCAACAGCCCGCTCATGCCGATCACGGCGTTCATCGGCGTGCGAATCTCATGACTCATCGTGGCAAGGAACGAACTCTTGGCTTCATTGGCGGCTTCGGCGGCGGCGCGGGATTCTTGTGCGTCCTTGTATAACTGAGCATTCTGCAAAGCTGTACCGACATTCGAGGCGATGATAGTAAGCAGATGCTCGTCATTTTCGGTGAAGATGCCTTCCTGTGTCATGCTTTGCACGCTGACAACACCGACAGCTTTTCCGCCCACCATAATAGGAACGCCGAGATACGAGAGTGATTCTTTGCCGACAATCGTGGCACCAATCTGTTTGATCTGATTATCAATGTCACTGTTCAGCAGCAACGGTTTGCGAGTTTGGATGATCTTGCTCGTTAGTCCTTCCCCGTAGTGCATCGGCATCAATTGTTCGCCGTAAGTATAGGGAAACTCAATCGTTTTGGTGATTTCATCCAAGAGGGCAACATAGACAATATCCGCTTTGAAGGTGGAACGGGTTTGTTCGCCCACCAATTGAATCAGCGGGTCGATATCCAATTCGCTCGCCAGCGCGGAACTGACGGTGTTGATCGTGGCAAGTTCTGTAGCGCGGCGTTGAGTCTCTTCAAATAAACGTGCATTTTCAAGAGCAACGCTCATCGAGTTGGCAAGCGTGGTCAGCAGGCGCACATCGGAATCAGAGAAGGCGTTTTCTCGATCGACATTTTGCAGAGAGATCACGCCGCGTACTTGATTATTAATCAACAGCGGAACGCCGATGTAGGATTTTGCCGGACTGCCAGCCGCCACAGAGCCGCCCAGTTCACGCCGGCGTTCGTCAAGTTTTTCGTTGACAAGAATCATCTGATGAGTTTCGATGATGTATTTTGAAAATCCGGCAGGAGGCGACGGTTCGACATTCAGGTTCTCGCCTTTCTCAACGGCATAACGCCAATAGCAGCGATTCTTCTGCGGATCATAATCTACGAGCGTTACCACTTGGGCATCGAACGCCTCATGCAGTTTTTCGCCCACCAAGCGATACATGGACTGCATTTCCAAATTGGCAGAGAGATCAGCCTGGACGCTGTTGATGATTTGAAGTTCGGTGGCGCGCTGTTCGGTCTCAGCAAAGAGGCGGGCGCTTTCCAAAGCCACACTCATTGATGAAGCAAGCG
>JBAUMB010000190.1:0-2618 GCA_049578465.1 Anaerolineales bacterium | reverse complement strand
TCCATAATCTGTCCGCGATACATCACGGCGATGCGGTCTGAAAGCGCGATGATTTCATCCAACTCGGATGAGACCACTAGAACCGCTGTGCCCGCATCGCGCTTTTCAATGATGCGGTTATGGATATATTCAATGGAACCGACATCCAAGCCGCGTGTGGTTTGCGACGCGATCAATAATTGAGTGGGTCTTGAGAACTCGCGTCCAACGATCACCTTTTGCTGGTTGCCGCCCGACAATGTGGAGGCGGCCACAGAGCCATTGGGAGTACGCACATCGAACTGCTTAATGAGATTATCCCCGTTACTGATGATAACGCTTTGTTGCATCGAAATGCCTTTGGCAAATGGCGGCAGATAGTAATCGCATAAAATGAAATTATCGTAAAGAGGAAAGTTCATGATCAGGCCATGCTTTTGGCGGTCTTCGGGAACGTGCGCCACGCCTCGTTCCAGAATTTGACGCGGAGTGGCGTGCTGCATGATTTTTCCAAGCAGACGGATTTCCCCGCTTTCAAACGGCAGGAGTCCGGTCAAGGCATAGACCAATTCCGTTTGACCGTTTCCCTGAACGCCCGCAATTCCTAACACTTCACCTTTACGCACATCAAACGAGATTCCATCGACGGTCAAGTTCTTTCGCTCATCGCGCACGAACAAATCCTTGACCTCGAGGGCGACTTCTTTGGGCTGGGCCGGATTCTTATGCACGACCAGATTGACATCACGTCCCACCATCATTGTGGCAAGTTTTTCAGGGTTGACTTCTTTCGGTAAAACGGTACCCACCGTACGCCCCGCGCGCAGAACCGTGATGCGGTCAGCAACTGCCATGACCTCTTTCAATTTGTGAGTGATGAAGATGATGGATTTGCCCTTGGCAATTAGGGTCTTTAAAATTTTAAAGAGACTTTCAACTTCCTGCGGAGTTAACACAGCGGTTGGTTCATCCAGGATGAGAATATCCGCGTTGCGATACAACACCTTGATGATCTCCACGCGCTGCTGAATGCCGACCGGCAAATCCTTGATGTAGGTATCGGGGTCAACTTCCAGATTATATTGTTCCGAAATTTCCCGGATGCGTGCCGCCACTTTGGACTTATCGAGGATGATTCCGTTGCGGGTCGGCTCTACACCCAGCATCACATTTTCGGTGACGGTCATGACCGGGATCAGCATGAAGTGTTGATGCACCATACCGATACCGCGTGCGATGGCATCATTGGGTCCGTGGATTTCAACTTTCTCGCCGCGTATTAAAATCTCGCCCTCATCGGGTTTATATAAGCCATAAAGGATGTTCATGAGGGTGGTCTTGCCTGCACCGTTTTCTCCAAGCAAAGCAAGGATTTTGCCCTGCTCCAGTTGGAGATCGATATGGTCGTTTGCAAGCACGCCGGGAAATGCCTTTGTAATGCCGCGCAGTTCCAGGATATTGGTCATGGTGTTCCTCTATAATTTATGTCTCCATAACAAAAGGCTTGTAGTGAAGGCTTTATCATTTCATGTTTTCTACGCAAAGCCGCCGCTACAAACCTTTTCTTTCATAGATAAAAAAAGCAGGGGCCGGGGATTATTCCGCGGCCCCATTCGATATATAGTGATTACTGGGAAATGCCCAGAACTCCATTAACGGTGATTGTGCCGCTAATCAAATCTTGCTTAGCCTGCGCGATTTCGGCTTTGAGAGCATCAGGTACTTGGCTGTCAAAGTTGTGGTACGGGGAGAGATCAACGCCGCCACTCTTTAGATCGTAAGTGACGTTCCCACCCTGGAAAGTACCAGCCTGTACTTCCTTGATCGCATTGAATACCGCGACATCGACTTTCTTTTGAACGCTGACCAATTCAACGCTCTGATATTCAGGAGCGGAAACAAACCAGTCCTGGTCAACGCCGATGATGGTGCACGTCTTGGAGGTTTGGCAATAAGCCGCAGAACCGAGTCCAACACCGCCAGCGACCGGCATGATAATGTCAGCGCCTTCCTGTTGGAGGTTTTGAGCGAACTTGTTACCATCATCCGTCGAAGTGAAGTTGTTGGTGAACAGGCCATCTTTCTTAGCTGAACTCCATCCGAGCAGTTGAACGCTGGTGTTGTGCTTAGTGTTGTAATATTTCACGCCGGCTTCAAAACCTACTTCGTAAATGGTGACGGGCGGAATGTTCACGCCGCCGAAGGTTCCGACCTTGCCGGTCTTGGTCATGCCAGCGGCCAAGTAACCAGCCAGGAAAGCGGCTTGGTCTGTTTGGAAGAAGGTGCCTTGGACGTTGGGCATCACCGTTGCAGAACCGCAGTCTTTACCTTCCGTGTTGGGAGGAGTTGGCGAGCAATCAGGATAGGTGTAATCTACGATGACGAAATCAGTCTTCGGGTTGGCTTTGGCAGCGGTGGCTGTATCCACACCCATCAAGAAGCCAACGGTTGCAATGATGTTGGTGTTTTGGCTGATGAATTGCTGAATGTTAGTTTGATAGTCGGATTGCTGTTTTGATTCAAGATACGAACCCTTCACGCCCAGTTGTGTAATTGCATTCTGGACGCCTTGCCAGGAAAGTGAATTGAAGGATTTGTCATCAATACCGCCGGTATCAGTCACCATACCAACACTAATG
>JBAUMB010000189.1:0-2328 GCA_049578465.1 Anaerolineales bacterium | reverse complement strand
AGCCACATCTGTGAAACGATTGAAAGAGGCCGGAGCGATCATCATCGGCAAGACCAACATGGATGAATTCGCAATGGGTTCCTCGACTGAAAATTCTGCATACGACGTAACCCATAATCCATGGGATCGTTCGCGCGTGCCGGGTGGTTCATCCGGCGGGAGCGCGGCGGCGGTCGCGGCGCGTTATGTTCCTGCTGCGCTTGGCACAGACACTGGCGGAAGTGTCCGACAGCCTGCCTCGTTGTGCGGCGTGACGGGACTCAAGACAACTTACGGGCGCGTTTCGCGTTATGGGCTTGTGGCATTTGGTTCATCGCTGGATACCGTCGGCGCGTTTGGTCGCACCGCTGAAGATGTGGCGACGATCTTTTCTGTTATGGCGGGATACGATGAAAAAGACGCGACATCTGTAAACCAGCTTGTTCCGAAAATTAAATTTGACGCGGCTGCAGTGCATGGATTAAAGATCGGGGTGCCGAAGGAATATTTTATAACGGGCATCCAGCCTGAAGTCGAAGAGAAGACGCGAGCCGCGATTGAAACGTTAAAGAATCTCGGCGCAGAAATCCACGAGATCAGTTTGCCTCATACCGAATATGCGTTGCCGGTCTATTACATCATCGCGCCCGCCGAGGCTTCTGCCAATCTCGCGCGTTATGATGGTATCCGTTATGGTCCGCGCGTCGATGCGGATAATTTGTCGGATGTATTCTTCAAAACGCGCGGAGGTAAATTTGGCGCGGAAGTCGCACGTCGAATCATGATCGGCACGTACGCGCTTTCGGCGGGATATTACGATGCGTATTATGGTCAGGCGCAAAAAGTTCGCACGCTGATCAAACAGGATTTTGAAAACGCGTTCAAGGATGTGGATGTGATTGCCGCGCCGACCGCGCCTAGTACGGCGTTCAAGATCGGCGAGCACGTGAATGATCCGCTGGCGATGTATTTGGAAGATGTGTTCACATTGCCTGCGAACTTGGCGGGCGTGCCAGGGATTTCGTTCAATGTTGGCTTTGATAAAAATAATTTACCAATTGGAATGCAATTGATCGGCCCGCACTTTCGCGAAGATTTGTTATTGCAAGTGACGCATGCATATCAACAAGTCACCGATTGGCATAAGCAACAACCGCCGCTTTAACTTCTACTTGACGCCGCGGTTTTTTCCCCGTAAGATTATCTCACGATAGAACATAAATTTACTACTAAGGGCACGAAGGTTTAATATTTTCCTTTGTGTAACTTTGTGACCTAAGCCCTTTGTTTTTTGAGGGTCATAGTTAAAAAGATTTTGGAGCTTCTATGGAACTTGGTCTCGTTCGTAAAATAGATATTGATACCGAAATGCAGCAGGCGTATCTCGATTACGCCATGTCGGTCATTGTAGCGCGCGCTTTGCCGGATGCACGCGATGGACTCAAACCTGTTCAGCGGCGCATTCTGTATGCGATGTACGACATGGGCATTCGCGCAGATACAGCTTATAAGAAGTCAGCTCGTATCGTTGGTGAAGTGCTCGGCAAATATCATCCGCACGGTGACTCGGCCGTGTATGAAGCGATGGCACGTATGGCGCAGGATTTTTCACTGCGTACCATGCTTGTGGATGGACAGGGCAACTTCGGTTCAGTGGATGGCGATCCGCCTGCCGCGATGCGTTATACCGAAGCGCGCCTCACCGCGCCTGCGATTGATCTGCTCGCTGACCTTAACAAAAATACAGTTGACTTCATTCCTAATTTTGATGACACATTAACTGAACCCAGCGTTCTGCCATCTGCGATTCCGAATCTACTGGTCAACGGTGCGACCGGCATTGCGGTCGGCATGGCGACTTCGATCCCGCCGCATAATTTAAGCGAGATCGTGGATGCGCTTGTTTATATGCTCGACCGCTGGGAAAAGCTTGACGACATTGATGTAGATCAATTGATGGAATTCGTTCAAGGCCCCGACTTCCCCACCGGCGGCGTGATCGTCGAAGAGAAAGGCGAAGAGGGAATCGAAGCCGCATACGGGTCCGGGCGCGGACGCGTGACGGTGCAAGCCAAAGTTCACACCGAGGAAATGGAACGCGGCAAGAGCCGCCTCATCGTCACCGAACTTCCATACATGGTCAACAAATCGAGTCTTATCGAACGCATCGCCGAATTGGCGCGCGAAGGTCATCTCGATGGGCTGGCTGATCTGCGCGATGAGTCGGATCGTCAGGGCATGCGCATCGTCATCGAGTTGACCAAGAACGCCGATGCAAATATCGTTCTGCAGAATCTCTACAAGCGAACGCCCATGCAAACCACGTTCAGCATCAATCTGTTGGCGCTG
>JBAUMB010000188.1:0-11711 GCA_049578465.1 Anaerolineales bacterium | reverse complement strand
CGCGCACCAACCGAGATTCGGCCTGCCAAACGGCTTCAAAGCCGCGTGCTTCTGCATATTTGACGTAATCCAAGCCGTCCCGCAGATCGTGGGAATCCTGTAAATAAAGGGCTACTCTTTCCACAGTTGGCACTCCTCTATAATTGGTGTCTGGTCTAAAGTGTAATATTTGGTTATGTAAGTTCATTATACTTGAGAGTTTATTTTAGAATGAGTATTGTCTGGATTAATTAGGAGCATAGTCAATAGAACGGGCGGCGAAAACGTTTTATACTGATATTGGAATGTCAACCATTTGATTCGGAAATCATACGAAGGACTTTGCTATGAAATCAGAAAAGACAAATTCAAAATCGAGAGATTCGCTCCAGACTCCGGATTGTAGTGTTTCTGATATTGGGCTGGCTGGCTTTGCTGAATGCCAAATGTCCGGGCCGAACCTGTGCCCTTATGCCATGCCGTTTGGATATAGCTTTTTGTGCAAGCACCCTCACTTGGATAAAATCATCGCAAAAAGCCAAGAACGAAAAACCGCCGCAGTCTTGAAATAAATCGTTCGACCGGTTTTTTCTACCGGCTGAAGATTTTTGAAAGCTTACGGGGAAAACGAAAACTGTCCGCGATATCGCGGACAGTTTTCGTTTTTATTTTTATGTTATTACGGATTTATAACCTTTTCCACATTTTCGGTGCGAGTTCGCGCGAGCGCGCCGCGATTCGCTCCTCGTCGAGGACAAGAATCTTTTTATTCTGCATCAAAACCTTGCCTTTGCAAACAGTCGTATCTACGGTTGCATCCACTAAACCGAAGATCAGATGTCCGAGGAAATTCGCTGCGCTGATGGGTGTGGGCGGTTGATAATCTATGATCGCAAGATCGGCCGGTCGGCCTTCTGCGATCTCGCCCAACTTCAAACCAAACTGTCGTTCGCAAATCTCGGCGTTGTTCTGCAATAGCATTTGCGGCGCTTCCATAAACGCCACACGTGGATCGTGATTTGCAAGCCGATGCAATAGATAAGCGCATCGCATTTGCGCTAACATATCCGATGACATGCCGTCAGTGCCCAATCCAACTAAGATACCTTTCTTTAACATATCGAGAATCTTTGTAACGCCTACGGCGTTGTTCATATTTGATTCAGGATTATGAACGACAGCAGTCTTAGTCGCGGCGATAATGTCCATCTCAGAATCGTCAACGTGAACGCAATGGATGAATAGCGACTTTTCGCCGGATGCGCCCATTTTATTCAGTCGGTTTACAGTGGGCATTCCATATTTCTTGATGGAATCTTCGCGATCGGCGGCGTCTTCAGCTACGTGAACATGACAACCGACTCCTGCATCCTTTGCAATGCCAACGCATTTCGCAAGCGTTTCATCCGATAACGTGAACGACGTGTGGAGTCCCATCATAGCGGCAATTTGGCCATCACCTTTACCGGTCTTCTTGATGAAGCGCTCGTTCTCCTTGATGCCGCCGCCGGGGATGTTGCGGTCTGATACTTCGTAACAAAGCGAAGCGCGAAGCCCAGCTTGGCGCACAGCCGTTTCGATCAAATCTAACGAGCCATCGCGCATCGAAGGTGATGCATGATGATCAATGACGGTTGTCGTTCCGTTGCGTATGCATTCGATCAGCGGGATTTGAGCCGAGAGGGTGATGTCCTCATCATCAAGCGCCATATCCAATTTCCACCATAGCCGCTCAAGGATTTCAACAAAGTTCGAAGCTGGTTCACCTGGAATTGCCATGCCGCGCGCCATCGTGGAATAGAAATGGTGATGCGTGCAGATGAATCCGGGCATGACCACTTTACCGTTGCAATCAACTGCATCCGCTTTTGGATAGCGTTTTTTCAGCTCTGCCGAATCACCGACCGCTACAACTTTTTCGCCATCTGTTACGACAGAACCGTTCAACAAAACTTTGTTTTCTTTCCCAAGTGTCGCAACGGTGCCATTTTCAAATCGGGTTGTCATCGTATTCATCCTTTCGTTTTTGTGGCCGATCAATTCTCTTTGAGTATCGCGAGTTCTTGCGGAGTCCGTTCGCGCATGGTGATTGCTCCAACGAGACATTTCTGCGCGCAGAGCGAACAACCGATGCACAGTGAAGGATCGGAAAACGGCAGCCGCTTATCGTCGAGGCTGATCGCTAGGTATGGACAGCGCGCACAGTTTCCGCATGAAACACAAAGATCATAGTTGAATGTTGAAAGCTTTTTGATCGGCGTTAGCGCCATGAAATCCGTGACCGGATGCGGCTGGGTGATTCCGATCAACTCACGCATCGATTTAATGCCGCGTTCTTGCATGAGGAATGCGGTGCCGGATTCAATTTCATTGATGATGCCGTATCCATACTTGGTCGGCATGGTGCAAAATTGAACAGTCTTCACACCGAGCGCTAGGAAATCCATCGCAGCTTTGTAATTCATCGGCCCGCCGTTGCCGGAAATTTCTATACCTTCAGGCACGGCTTGTGATAACGTCAGATTTGAAATCGGCGTAACGCCTTCGCCGCTCATGCCAACCACCACAGCTTCTTCCCAAACGCGGTCGTTCGTTTTGCGCCGGAAGGCGAGAGTTGGGAAAGAGTTCGCTAATGTGACGCCCGCTTTTTTGTTTGGATATTTTGCGAAGACTTGTTTGATGGCTCGCAGGATCGGCACGATGGATGTGACTGCAGCGGTCAACTTGAAGAGTTTGGGAATATTGGGATCACCGACTTCTAAAACCCAATCAATGATCTTGGCGGTGAGCGCCGCATTCTGAGAAACGATATCACCCTCGGTTCCATCGCCTCCTTGCGGGCACGACAGCGAATATTCGATTCCCATCGCGCCGGCGGCTTCCAACTTTTTAGTATTGGATTGCCATCCAGCTTTATCGCTTACATCGTGACCGGAAACGGGTCCGCCCGTCGAAGCCATTGTTAAGCGATCTGGATATTTTTTAACAAGCTGTTTGATTTCACTACAAACTCGATCCAGCGGATGTCCTGAAACATTGTCGGCGTTAGCATAGGTCGATTGGCTAAATGTGAACATGTATGCGGCCGGGATGTGAATCGGAACGTTATCAAATGCGGTCTTCATGATTGCACCAGCCCAACCGGCTTCATAGGCTTTTTCCATTTGTTCCAAACCATCGGTCATTGGAGAAGCCGAAAGTAGATAGGGTGATTTGATCGGTCTTCCGAAGAAATCGGTCGCAAGAGAAACCGGAACCGGATTGTATCCAGGAAGCATGTAGCGCGACTTGGTTGTCTTTTCAATGACTGGCTTCGGTTGTTTCTTTAGATATGCATCAATCTCAAGCGCGGCGTTCTTGCCGGAGGCAACGGCTTGTACCACAGTCTTGGGACCGGTCATCATATCACCAGCATAGAAGATGCTTTCCATCGGATCACGCGGCAAAGTCGAGCGCATTCCGATGGCAATAACGACTCCATCGAAATCATCGCGCGTGCCCTCCGTGCCTTTTCGATCGCGGACATTTGCCGGGCTAAAGGTTTGACCTTCCGGCAGTTGAACTTTCAGCGTATCTAATCCAGAAACATCATTTCCGTTATTCTGGATGCGTGTCACGCGAATGCGTCCATTGACTTCGATGTCGAAGTCAATTAATTCCTGTCGCTCTTTGGAAGTCAGCGGCATCTCGGCAAGTTTTTCGAGCATAAACATTTCAACATGTTTTGCGCCGCGCTTCTTTGCAGTGATGGCGCAATCAATGGCAGTTGCGCCGCCGCCGATAACCGCCACGCGTTCATTGAATTTAAATTCGTTCGGGTTGGAAAGCAGATCAGCCATTTTGATGGCAATGTTTTCATTCTCGATGCCCAACTCAATCGGCTTCCATAAACCAACGGAGATGCAAATCGCGTCGTAGCCTTGCTTCAACAATTGTTTTGGATCGTCAACTTTTGTGTTGATCTTCGCTTTGATCACGCCGAGGGAAAGGAGAAATTGAATATCGGACTGAACTACTTTTTTGTCCAAGCGATGATCCGGAATCAGATTCATCATTCCGCCCAATCGATCGCGGCTTTCGTAAATATCAACGGCGTATCCCATCTGCGCCAGTGATGCCACGGCTCCGAGTCCTGCAGGTCCGCCGCCGATCACCGCGACTTTTTTTCCGTTCAATGCTGGTGTTGAAAATTTCGGGATGCCGCCATCCTGCTTTGCCATTTCAACGAGAGTCGCTTGGACTTTTGGAATGTTGATCGAGCCGTCAAAGTTTTTGCGACTGCAGGCCGCCATGCAAAATGTATCCGGGCAGACCAGTCCGCAAACACCGCCTAGTGGATTCGCATGAAGAATCTCCGCCGCGGATCGTTGGATATCAGATTTGTTTCCAACGCGCGCCGCCATAATAAAGTCGAATGGCGAGCAATTAACCGGACAAGCTTCCTTGCATGGTTTCTCTTCGCAGTATTCGCATCGCATCAATTCTGTCTGAAGTTGACGTTTGGTCATGATGAGAGAATCTAAATGATCGTTCATTATCGCACCTCACATGTGAAAGTTTTGTTTGACGATTCAAAGCTCACGAATCTATTGTATAACTTTCAGAGGATCAAACAGAGTGTAGAAACTCCATATCCTAGAGGTGATATGTCACATTACATAACAAAGAAAAAATAAAGCAACTCTCCTAGACATGCCTTCTTATGTCTGATGGAGAGTTGCTAATTTGTATAAACGAAATTCGTTATTTTGTTTTCAGAGCTTCCATTTTTCTGATCAATTCTAAATCTTCAGGCAAATCTAAATCAAGTTGGAGCGAGGGCAAGTTTACTACTTCGAGTCTCGCCCCAGCTCTTCTTGTCCGATCGCAATGACGTTCGAAAGAACCCTCGCCGAAATCGTATTCGATGATATTGGATGGCGACAACAGTAATGCGTTGGTTCCTTTTTGATGACGATCCGGAGCAATCACAACCACTGGCGGATTCGTTGCGCGCGCCAACAGAGTTGTAACATCATCGTGATTGAGCAATGGCAAATCGGCGGGTACGATCAATACGCCGCGCGAAGCGTAGACTTGTGCAACTACCGTTGCGCGTTTGAGGGCGGTATTCAAACTCGGCGCGCCGTCATCTTCTTGAACGGTACGCGCACCGAGGTCGCGCGCGAGCGCAAGCGCTGACGTGTCGCGGCTGACAACTAAGACCTGTTCAATTTCCTTTAGATCGGTAAGCGTCTGAATGGTATGTTCAAGTAAGATGCGATTGAGTTCCGCCCGTTCGTCCTCGGACAAAGTTCCGGCAAGTCTGGATTTACCGCGCCGCAATGGTTTGACTGGGACAATCGCCCAAAGTGTCATGATTGATTTCCAATAAAGTTTAGCACATCTTCCGCCAAACGTCTGCGTTTATCTGAGTTTTCCATTAACGTTTTTGTAATTAAAGTCCGCATGTTTAAACCTTGAATTTCAGTTTCGAGTTTCACATCAACTTCATCAAAGACAAATCCGCTGATGATGTTTTGATAATGCTTCGCGACAGCTAACGCGGACGGTTCGATTCCGAGTTCGCGATACATTTTCGCGGCCGGACCTTTGACCGCTTGTCCGCCGATGATGGGAGATACTGCAACAATATTTTTCGCTTCCAACGCCGACCCGATGCCTGCCACCGCTAAAATAGGTGAGATGCTCACCCACGGATTCGATGGACAAATCACAATGGCATCCGCTTCTTTGATTGCTTTTACAATTCCGGGCGCGGGCTTTGCGGATTCGATTCCGTCAAAACGAAATCCTTTAACGCGCGGTTCACATCTTCGATGCACGAAATATTCCTGAAAGGCAAGTTCGCCTTGATCTGTATTCACAATAGTTTTAACAGGATTATCACTCATCGGGATGACGGCTTGATGAATTCCCCAAGCTTTGCAAAAGTCACGCGTGATTTGCGAAAGCGATTGACCTGCTTTCATTCGCCGCGTGCGCTCGATGTGTGTTCCCAAATCCTGATCGCCAAGTCGAAACCATATTTGTCCGCCAAGTCTTTCGATATTTGCGATTGCATTAAAGGTTTCATCGATTCGTCCCCAGCCGGTTTCGGGATTAGCAAGACCAGCCAATGTATAACAGACAGTATCCAAATCGGGACTGATATATAAGCCGAGATGTTCAAAGTCATCGCCGGTGTTGACGATGATCGTTAAATCTTCGCGTGGGAGAATTTGGGCGAGTCCGTGTGCGAGTTTCGCGCCGCCGACTCCACCTGCGAGAGCAACGATTTTCATTTTGGACGCGATACTGTAACAGGTCGATGAGGTATTGGTTCAGTTGGTAAATTTGGGTTTCCCAGAATTTTTCGGTGAATATGGTATGTAGGTCGCCAAGCAAGTGAAAGTGCTCTAAAAATAAATAGTAATGCGATAAAAACGAATAATATCCATATTGAGTGAAAGGCACTTTCAATTGCAATCCCTAGAAGAATCCAGGGAATAAGGAAGCAGCCAAATCTCAGAACTTCTTTTACTCCTATATTTGAATAATATTGATACAACCATTTTGTTGTTTCTTCGTTCATCAAGTTACCTCCTGATAACAATCTCTTCCAAAGTTTTTCTTTCTCGCATTGCTGGAGTTTCAAAGGAAGAACCGATCATAATCATTGCCTGTGGCTCCCACGTTTCAGGTAAATTCAAAACGGATTGTGTTTCTTTGGTTGCATACAGGGGCCAGCAAATCCAATTGCCGCCGAGTCCTTCGGCGTGCGCCGCGAGTAGAAGTTGGAATCCAGCCAGCGCGGTGGATTGGATGTTCATGATGGTTTCTTCGGGGGTATTTACACGCACATCGGTTACATCGCGGCAGAGCATGATGATAACCGGCGCTTCATCAATGCGGCGCAAGGAATTCGTCACGCGCTTTTCGAGTTCCGATTCAGTCGCGCTTTCGGCTTGCATGTCGAGACACATTTTATCTGTCAATGTTTTGGCCAGTCGCGACCTGACATCAGTATTCTTTATGATAACGAATCTCCACGGCTGGCGGTTATGTGCGGACGGGGCATAAGTCGCAGTGGTGAGGATGCGTTCAATAACGGAATCCGGTATCGGCTCCGGTTTGAAGCGTCGGACAGAACGACGCGAACGCAGGAAGTCTTGCGCCGAGTTCATCCGTGTGCGTCAACTTTGAGTGGCTCAACTTTATAAATCACGCGCGGATGTTCCGGATTGTGTCCTGGATAATTTCGGTTGCCGTGATATTTGAAGTTGAGCGTGTCAATGTGATCTTCCGCGCCTTCGGTTGTGAATTCAATGATCTTGCCGCGGATTTGTAAATAGCGATATGGATTTTTTGGATCGGCGATGCACAGCGCAACGTTGGGACGGCCGCGCATATTTTTGTCTTTCAACCGCCCTGTTGCTGAATTGAGCAGAATAGTGTCGCCGTCCATGTTGAACCAAACGGGCGTGACTTGCGGCGTGCCATCGGACATCAGGGTGGCAAGATAGACGAAAGCCTTGGTTTCGTCTTTGAGGAGATCGTGATGGGATTCGGGAATAGTTTTCATGTTTGCCTCTGAACGATTTTTTACGATGATACTAAGCGAATATTAGATTTACATCAGCGGAATAAATCTTGTTCCTTCGGGCGGATCAATTCTTTTAACGAACCTTCCCGCAAAGGATACGGGAAGCCGCGTACGTGGACAATCGGCGTTCCTTCCGAAGCTTGTCCCATCACGAGCGAGGCTGCCGCGGCGAGTTCATCTGCCACGCCGACCACGGTGATGCGCAAGGTGTAATCGAATAAATCTTTCCAGCCGCGTTCGTCAATTACGCCGGGGATTCCGCTCAAGCCAATGCAGACTCCCTCGGTGCCAATTCGCCAAGCGCGGCCGTGTGAGTCGATAATCATCACGCCGATTTTTTTATTTGTTACCGATTCTATTTTTGTGCGGATTGAATTTGCGGATTGATCGGGATTTTCCGGAAGAAGCAAAACAGT
Organism: Anaerolineales bacterium; assembly: GCA_049578465.1. GTDB lineage: Bacteria > Chloroflexota > Anaerolineae > Anaerolineales > Villigracilaceae > Fen-1038. Next base: position 3,731 of record JBAUMB010000188.1, on the reverse strand, counting down.
TTCATCCTTTCCGGTTACGTTGGAGTGATCAATTCCGGCGTTGGCGCAGATGAAACCAAGTTTGTGTTCAACGATGATGGTGCCGGGACGAGTCCGCACAACGGAATTGCTTTCCTGCAATATCAGCTCAACGAGACGCGCGTCTTTTTCAATTTGCACGCCTAGTTCAATCGCACGCGGACTCGGCGTGACGGTCGCAAGATTGATTATCCGTCCTTCAGCTTTGCTGACCACTTTTTGTGCGAGAACGAAAATATCATTATCTTCGATTGCGATGGTTGAGCGTTCAAGGGAGTGGATAATAATATCCGCCAAATCATCATTTTGGCGGATGAGAGGAATGTTTTTTAACGGAGTAAGTGTGAGAGTCATATCAAGTCTTACTGACTCCGGTGATCTTGATCCCGGCATGTGTCGAACCATATTGCTTATTGATGTTGATCAGCACGCTGGTCAATCCTTCGAGAACAACGGAATTTTCAATTGGTCCCGCGTCCCAGCCGATTAATCCAGCCGCGCTGACGAGCTTCAATGTTTCGGCGCGTGCATCCTTGCTCGTGCCGGTGACCAGCACATCGCATTCGACATCCTGATCCTGCAAAAGATGTTCATGTGAAATGCTGTGGAAAGCCGCGGCGACTTCAATATCTTCACCGAGAATTTGTTTTGCTTCCTGCGCCGCCGAACCTGCGGGCGGCATTTGAACCTTCGTGACTTTGGGTGGAACAAGCGGCACGGTAACATCGATCAGCAATTTGCCTTTCAATAAATCCTTTACCGATTCAAGTGTCTCGCGATGAGCCGCGTAAGGAACGGTCAGGACAATAATATCTGCTTTCTTTGCGGCTTCTTGATTGCTGAAGCCTTCAATGATCACATCGCCGTGAAGCATCTTCCATAATTCCTGCGCAGTGACTTTGGCTTTGTCTGCGGTGCGGGAGCCGATGAAAACATGGTAGCCAGCTTTTGCCCAGCGATAAGCAAGTCCTTTGCCTTCCTTGCCGGTTCCGCCAAGCACAGCGATTGAAAAAAGTATAGCTGAATCGTTCATGATTTAAATTTTTCCTGGTATCGCTTCCAAACTTTTGACGCTAACTCGCGCGCCCGCGCCGCTATTTCGGCTTCATCCAACGTGAGCAGTTTGCGATCTTTCATCAATATTTTTCCATCCACGATGGTTGTGGTGATCATGCTCTGTTGGAATCCAAAGATGATGTGCCACGGAAGATTTTCGGCGGATAATTGTGTCGGCGATTGATAATCAACAAAAATCAAATCTGCAACCGCACCGGGAATGATTTGACCGATTGGCGCAGAAGGGAAGAAGACATCCGCCAACGCGGCATTATTATAAATTGCCATCTCGGCGACGCTCGTCCCGGACATGCGACGTGGATCGCGATTCCAAACCTTGTGCACCAGATAAGCGGCTTTCCATTCTTCCCACATGGCATTGGAGAATCCATCGTTGCCCAAACAAACTTTAACTCCGGCGCGCATCATTGACTCAACCGGCGCAACTCCAACGGCGTTGTTCATATTGGAACGCGGCTGATGCGAAAGCCATGTTCTGGTATCAGCCAGGATTTGCATTTCGCGCGCGTCGATGTGAACACCATGAGCTGCGATAGTTTTTAATCCAAGTAGCTCATGTTTCTGTAATCGGTCAATCACGCGCATACCGGATTTGTTGATGCTGTCCCATTCATCGGCATCGGATTCAGCGGCGTGAATGTGAAAACCGATGCCGTCCGGCGCGGCGGCGCGGCAGGCTTGTAAGGTTGCGCCTGAAAGCGTCAGGCTGGCGTGCAAACCAAAAGTCGCCGCGAGCCGCGGATGTGGATTCGTTGTCAACCGCTTGATGAATCGAACATTCTCTTTAATTCCAGCGGTTGCTTTATCCGAGCCGTCGCGGTCAGTAACCTCATAACACAATACGCCGCGTAATCCGGATTTATCAACTGTATCAGCGATAATATCGAGCGATCCGTCAATGGCATTAGGCGATGCGTGATGATCGATCAAAGTGGTTGTACCATGTTTGATCGCGTCCGCGAGGCTAATGAGTGCGGAGTAACGAATGTCTTCTTCGAGTAAAGATTTATCGAGAGGCCACCATAGCTTCTCAAGGATTTCTGGAAAATCTTTCGGCGCCAAACCGGGAATGGACATGCCGCGCGAGAATGCGCTATAAAAATGTGTGTGAGCGCAAATTCCGCCTGGCATGACGATCTGACCGCGCGCATCGAGTCTCTTCGATTTTGGATATAACTTTTCCAGCTTTGACGAAGGACCGATATCGCGAATCCGATTGCCTTCGATGAGCAAAGCGTGATTTTCTAAAACGCGGTTTGGCGATTCCCAAGTAATGAGAGTTGCATTTGTTATTAACATGTTTATGAAAGTCCAAACTGAGTTGGGTCAGGTAATTTGTAACCGGAAGTTCCGATTTCCCAAAGTGTCATGTAAGCCGCTTCGCGGAGCTCGGGATTATCTCCATACATCGCGTGATACATTCCCGTAATCGCGCCGTCTGTAAGATCTTTCCTTAAGTACGACAATGCCGCGAGGCGCTCTTCTTCTTTTCCGTCCTTCAATACGGAGATTAAAATATCAGTGGCTGGGGAACCGGGCGCAATGCCAACTCCTTGCGTTCCCGCAAACTCGATCAACCACGGAGTTTCAGACGGAGCCTTGAGCGGTCGAGGCACGCGCGGACTTTCGATTTGATTGTGTTCATCGAGCACCCCGCTCGCTGAATTCCGCACTACCCATTCTTGATCTTCAACCTGCATCTTCTTCAATATCTCGACCGCCCACGCTTCATCAACGCGAGCTAATCCATATACCACCGCGCGGCGCACTGAGATATCGGAAAGAGTGGCGCCATCTTTTAACATGGCATGGCCTTCGCCTGTATCATTGGCAAGCGCCTCAGCCGCGGCGCGGCGCAGATCTTCGTCCTCATTGAGCAGAGTGTGTGCCACAACTTCGAGTGCATCGTTCGTTCCGATGGCGACCAATGCTAAACAAGCCGCGCGCCGAGCCGACATACTGGGCGATTGAAGAATACCCTCCAAGAGGCCGATGGATTTTACGTCGCGCATTGCTCCACAGCCGAGGGCAGCGAGCTTGACTACTTCAAACGATAACGTTTTCATCATTTGACGGAATAAAGTTGTTACTGCCGGATCGTCGCTGGAAACGAATGCGGCCAGTGCCTGCCCACGTAGAGCGGAAGGCAAACCTTCTGTTTGCAGGAGGTGGGCAAGGGCGGCCATCATTTTTCCGCGCCACGGGACATCGCGCGGAGCATCGCGCAGCCAGCGGGCGGCCGAGATGAGAGGACGATGAATAGGCAAGCGGGACCATTCCAACATGCTCTCCACGAATTTGGTCACATCGCCGTTTGCCGCAAGATAGTGGATTGCCAAATACTTGCCAGACCAATCCGATTGATTTAGCAAAGTCTCGTTCGCATTGCTATAGCCGCTCAGCGCGCGGCCCGCTAAAAATCCGCCAATGACCGGATGAACGAATCGCATTCTATTGTTCGGATGAGAAATAACCAAACCCGTTGATGCCATCTTGCCTACTAAACCGGGTGTCGGCATCGATACGGCGTTCCTGGTTTTTTTTTCTTTTTTCTCTTCCTTGCTTTTATCCTCATCAGCTGCATTGTCATGTGTTTCTTCAGGAATATTGTTCTGATCTTCCTGACTTGGTTCAGC
>JBAUMB010000187.1:0-20470 GCA_049578465.1 Anaerolineales bacterium | reverse complement strand
GCGTCGATCCGTGAATGAACCTGCATCCTCACCGAGGACATTCGTGAATAGTGCGTCATGCATTTCCCAGAATTTATTCTGGTCGGCGGCGCAATAAGCAGCCATTGCTGAATTTTGCGATTCAAATCCGCCATCGCCGATATTCCCGCTCACCCAATTTCCGGCCGAGCGATACGTGTATAACACCTTGCCAGTTGTCACATAGGTGCTAAACACTTGAGCTTCCGTTGTGGACCAAAAATCTTTACAGAATGGACATTGGAAATCCGCAAACTCTGTAAGTTTAACCGGCGCATTGGGATCGCCCGAAGAATTGCGATTCACATTCGGGCGCGTCCGCGCATCGGCGGTTTGGATTGCGGCTATCGGCTTTAACTGCGGATAAATCAGCACAAACGCAATCAACAACGCGCCGACGATGATCACGCCAATCCAAATCCAGCGATTGCGTTGCTCCGAGCGGCGGCGCTTCTCGCGGAACTCCTGACGCTTGCTCGGTCCTTCTCGATCTTTTTTACTCATACATACACCTCAGTGAAAAATAATGGTTTGGATTTTCCCATGTTCACAGGTTTTTGTCCAGAACGATGCGAAAAAACTCATCTCGCTTTTAAGTGATTATCCATCCACTGGATTATATAATTCAAAACATCTGCTTGATCAGGTTCATTGTGGATTTCGTGATACATCCCATTCCACAACTTGAAGGTCACATCGCCATGCACCATCTTGACAAAATCCTGGCCGCCGCTTGCATAAGTCAATTGATCATCGCTTCCGTACATGACCAAAAGCGGCGCGGAAAAACTGGATGCATTCGCAAACACAAAGTCGATCGCACTCAAAGCGGACTTGCCGAATCCCATGGATGTTTTATCGTGAACCAGCGGATCGTTGACATAAGCCTCCACAATTTTTGGGTCGTGGCTCAGCGTCTTCGGATCAAGTCCGCTTGCCATCGTGATCCTCGGCGCGAGCGTGCCGAGCAATTTTGCCATTATGAGCTTGGCTTTCTGTTCCTGCAAAGCGGAGCGCAACGCCGGTGCGGTAACGATGACTCCTTTTACATCCGGATGATTCTTCAACACAAATGTAAGCGTCAATAAACCGCCGAGGCTGTGACCATAAAGAAAAAACGTAGCATCTTTCGGATAACGTTCCTGCAGAAACCCAAAGAACTCATCCATATCCTGCATCACCGTGTCGATGGATGGAAAATGTCCGCGCGCTCCGCCGGACTTGCCATGTCCGCGCAAATCGAATCCAATCAATGCATATCCAGCTTTATTGAAAGCCTCACCCACGTGAGCATAACGGCCTGTGTGTTCTCCCAGTCCGTGGATCAGCGCAACAATTGCTTTAGGCTTTTGCTCCGGCTCCCAGCCTTGGATATAAAAATTCAATCCATCCTTGTTTTGCCAATTAGATTCAAAGTGTTGCATCGTTTGCCCTCGTTGCTATTGAGTTACCTCGCCAACTTCAAAACGGCAATGTGGATCGCCTTTCGCCATGCAATGTGTTTCGATCACGTTATGTGGTTGTCCCGTTGCCCAAGTTACCGCCTCACTGATCGAGCCGACGTAAAGATAACAGATCGACTCGGTGCTCTTGCGTCCATGACACATCGCGCACGTCGATTCCACATAGGCGATCTTATCGCCGCTTTCATCTATCCATGCCTCTACTTGTGAATTAGATTTCTTGAGCGCATTAACCATGCTATTCAAAATAAATTTGATGCGCTGTTTCTCCGGCAGTAATTTCAAGGCCGCGCCCGCGATTCCCAACAAAGCGGCTTGTTCGCGCACCGCATATTGAAACGAAGCTTTGCCGATTCTGCGCAACATGCCGCGCCCACCGCGGCCGTAAAAATCCTCGATAGCCTGATTGAACTTTGCATACTCTGTGGATTGAATCGCGGGATTTAAATCATCCGGCGGAAAGTTGCTGATAAACCGTTCCAAGCCGCTGGTGCGCAGCACAGCGTTGAGTCCGTTTTCGCCCATCACCTCTTGTGCGGAAACCAGTGCCTGCCGTACCAATGCATCGACAATAACCGCATCATCGCGTTGTGCCATAATTTTCCTCCCGATAAATATAAACAGGATATTGTTCGCCTGTAAGTCGAAAGCCGATCTTTTTATATAAAGCCAAAGAGGTGCTATTATCCGACTGGGTATTCACGGTGATACGCGACGAGCTTTCCTCGCGGCACACATGAGCCATCAGATCACTGATCAAAGCTGATGCAATCCCGCATCTTTGCGCTTCGGGGCGGACTGCGAGGCGGGCGAGGTGCTCCCCAAACGGATTCCCGGTTGAAAGCTGATACCCCACAATGCCCGATTCGTTTTCTGCAACCGAAGCATAAATCGCTTGCGACCGCGCTTTATTCAAAGCTGATAATGAATTTTGCCACAGCGGTTCAAAAGCCGCGGCATCCACCTCTACCACGCGCGGCAAATCATCAAAGGTCATCGGACGCAATTTAATTCCGGATGGCAGCGGATAAGATTTGAATGGCTGCCGATTCCATTCAAGCATCACAATATGCTGGGCAAGAGTAAATTTATTTTCAATGAGAATGGATTCAAACCAATGTTGCATCGTAATGGCAGCAGCCGTCGCACCGACAAGAGGAGCTAGTTCGCACCGCGCGGCATCCCATAACGGCGACCACGCTGAAGTTCCGGAAAGACTCGAATCAAAAACAAAGAGGCGAATCCAAAAAATGGACGGCGGGTCAGGTGGACAGGCCAGCGCGGCTACGATGCGTCCGTTATTTTCTAACACAAAATATGGCTGATGTCCAAGCCATTCCAGAGGAGCGCGCCAATCCAAATGACGATGAATTTGTTGTTGGAATAAAATCAGATTGGCAATCTGCTGTTGATCCGCAGAAACCGCCGGACGGGTCCGCAGATTGACTTCGATCATCGTTGCACAAAACGAACCACGGCTCGCAGGATGCGCTCGAATATCGATGGATTCTGTTTTGCATCCAATGAGCCGACCATTTTGAAGACCGATTCGGTGACCTTGCCTTTTTTTAGTTTAATCCCGGCCGCGGATTTAAGCACCATGGCGCGCAGGTCACCCTCGCCCGCATCCGCGAAAACAGAGGCGGAATGTTCATAAGCAACAAGTGCCTCATCGAATCTTTTCAACGCTTCAAGCGCGGCAGCTTGATTTCCCAGCGCCATACCCTGACGTTTCAAATCGCCAGCCTTTGCAAAAAGTTCATCCGTTCCAATGACTGTATCCAAAGCCTCTTGGGCTTTGTCCAACTGTAAAAGGGCAACGCTAAGATTATTCTTTGATTCAGCGGCGTTGAGTTCGTCATGTGCGGAAGCATACCCATCCGCCGCGGCGCGGAACGAATCAACAGCCGCATCCAATTGGCCCGATTGAAAAGCCTGCTTGCCTTGTTCATTCAAAGTTTGAGGATCCGTGTTTGCAATCATAGCGCCTCTATAAAGTAATATCCAATAGACCTTCGGCGACGGAGCGCAATTTGTCGGTGGGCATGGAACTGAGTTTTAATGCCAGTTCCAAATACGGACGATTAACCGGCTGGCAGACAAAGTCCTGTAATTCTTTAGGAAGCTCGAGAAATTGCTGAACGCCTTTTTGATCGTTCATCCATTGACCGATGGGACCGCTCTCGTCAAAAAAAGTTTCGACGCGGCTTCCCAGTGCGGTTGCCAATACTTCCAACTCCGGCAAAGGAATCGGGCGCTCACCCAATTCATAGGATTTGATCCGCGCTCCCGAAATGCCCGTTTCTTGAGTCAGCGACTTAATCGAAAGGCTGGCATTGTTGCGTTGTTGACGCAATAGAGCGCCGATCATGCGCTGACGAACTTCAACGAGGCGCGGCAAATCGAGCGGTTCGGTCGGAGGCGCATCATCCGAAATGGAGGATTGTCCCCAGAAATGATGGATGGGCAATTTAAGATAATAGACCAGAGTTTCCAGTTCAGGAAGCGATGGAGCGCGCCGCCCTTCTTCGTAAGCGCGAAAGATGCCTTTCGTCACGCCAACGGCTTTGGCGCATTCATTGACATCCCGCCGTGATGCGATGCGCGCATCACGAATCAAAACGCCCAATTTTTTTGTACGTAAAGTAATTTGAGAACGAATGTCCATGCGATCCTCAGATAACGGCAATTATAGCAGAGAACTCTGTGCTATTTCTCATCGCCGCTGACGGCTGGCAAGCATTTCGACGATTGTGTTACCAAAGATTTCAGAACCCAATTTGTAACCAGCAGCCTCAAGACGCGGCGAGAAAAGCGGACGGATACCGGTAGCTTTTAGTTCACCAAGCACCTTACCGGCTTCACCTAAGCCGGTCTGTTCAAATTTGAAAATATCCGTCAGTACGACAATATCGCCTTCCATACCGGCCACTTCGGTTATCGCTGTGACTTTGCGGGCGCCGTCTCTGAGGCGGGTTTGCTGCACGATTAAATCCACAGCTGATGAAATCTGCTGTCGCACAACCTTGAGCGGCAATTCCAATCCGGCCATCAACACTAGAGTTTCAAGGCGCGAAATGGCATCGCGCGGCGAATTCGCATGGACTGTTGTTAATGAACCATCGTGGCCGGTATTCATGGCCTGTAACATGTCCAATGTTTCGCCGCCGCGGCATTCGCCAACCACGATGCGGTCGGGACGCATACGCAGGGAATTGCGGACGAGATCGCGGATAGTCGTTTCCGCACCGCCCTCTTTGCTGGGCGGCCTGGTTTCCATGCGCAACACATGGTCCTGTTGAAGCTGCAACTCAGCCGTATCTTCTATAGTGATGATGCGTTCATCTTCGGGAATAAAGCCGGATAGCACATTAAGCAGAGTCGTCTTGCCTGAACCCGTCCCGCCCGAAATGACGATGTTCAAACGCGCCAGCACGCAAGCATTCAGGAAGTCAGCCATGTTCTGAGTCAACGAGCTATACTGAACCAACTCAGCGATCTTGAGTTTATCCTTGCGAAACTTGCGGATCGTGATGGACGGACCGTCCAGCGCGACGGGCGGCGCAACTGCATTGACACGCGAACCGTCGGGCAGGCGCGCGTCAACCGTGGGACTATCTGGATCGAGGCGCCGGCCCAAGGGCAGAATGATCCGATCAATGATCCGCATAACATGTGCGTCGTCATCGAAAGTCACATCGGTGCGCGTTAGTTTTCCTTTCTTTTCAACATAAACTTTCTTGGGGCCGTTAACCATTACTTCGCTCACATCGATATCATCTAGCAAAGGCTGGATGGGACCATAGCCGATCATGTCATTTAGCACATCTTGAATGACCAAATCCTGCATCTCTTGAGGCAAACTGATGTGCGCCTGGTCATAAACACTTTTGAGATGCTTATTAATAAAATCGCCGTGATGCTCCAACGAGACATTCTCGGCTTCAATGCCGCGTGAAAGGCCATCAATTAAAAAGCTTTTGAGTTTTGCAAGATCCGTGGCGGAATACTGTGAGATATTAGAGGATGGCTGAGTCATAAGGCTTACTCTCTCAACTCATCCTGATCCGGCTTAACCCATACGATTTGGGAACGTTGCACAGCCAGAAAAGGAGCCGAGAAAATGACCTTGCCGTCTGGACCAAGAATAGATGCATCTGTGACCGCGAGGAAAAGTTCATTGCGATCTAGTTCATCTTTCAAACGCTCGCCTTGTCTCACATGGATATTACCGTTTACCAACTGACTAGTGGTTTGAATCGTTGTCCGCACAGAAACCTTACTCACGATGTCAGTAAAAAATTTTCCCTTTTCATCAAATTCAATGGTCATTAGTTTATCTCCAGTTTTATCCTAACCGTAGACGACGGGCAAGGTCAGCCATTTGCTGTGCAATTTCTTTGAATACAATTGTCGTTGTATCTTTTGGGAATTTTTGTGAGTACGGCAGGTGTTGATTATTTGATAAAGCAAGATTACTACCCAGATAAGGCACAGAGGTTTTGATATCCAACCCAATAATCTTTTCCGCCTCAGATTTGGTCAATCCTTCCAACCCAACCGCTCGATTGAGGATGGCATAAACTGAGAGCGCATCAGCGCCTTTGGATTTCAGATATTCCCAAATGGTTTTGGTCAACGAAATGGTGCTCGAGTCGGTGCTGACAATCAGGGCGATCAAATCGGCGTGTTCGATCAGAGGCATGCTAATCCGGGAGAGCGAACGTCCGAGATCGATCAGCACATAATCATATGCTGCTTTCAACGCGTTGACAATATCGCCGATCGCGGCGGCCTTAAGCTGGTTTCCGTTTTCGGGGTCTGGCGACCCTGCTAACAAATGAAAATGCCAATTCGCGATTTCAGTGAGGCTGTTACGAAAGAATTCAGGGCTGATCATGTTGGCAGGCATTTCCGATACAGTCACCAGATTCTGATCGCCCTCATAGCCGACGATATCAGCGATTGAACCAATCGGAAGAACCATATCCACCACGGCGACATGCGCCTCAGGTTTGTTTTGTACAATGTTCATGGCGATATTGGCGCACAAAGAGGATGTGCCCGTTCCACCCTTTGCGCTTAGAAAAACAATCAGTAATCCGCCGACTTTTTCAGCCGCGGCTTTATTTCCCAACAGGCGATTCACTGCCTCGACCAAAGCAGGGATGGCCTGAGCCGTCTTGACCAGATATTCGTTGAATCCCGCATCCATGCAAGCACGCATGCGCCCCGGTTGTGGATCATTGCTAAGGGCAACCAGCGGCATCTGGGCAGTACGCGCATCCTGCCGCAAACGCGCCGCTAATTCTTCTCCACTCAAATCAGCAATCGTAGGATCGACAATGATCAGGTCGGGGCGATCGCGCCACGCGGCAATTAATCCCTCTTTTCCTGATGCGGCTTGCAAAGTCTGATACCCCTCCTTTTGCAGCGCCGCGCCGATAAAGTTGCGGCTGGCGGCGTCTGCATCAATGATGAGAATCTTATTGCCAGCCATTCAAGTTCCTTTCAATTATGGCTCAATCGGAGGCATCAAATAGCCGAGTCCCGAACGCGTAACAATATGACGGGGAGAATGTGAATCGGTCTCAAGTTTTTGGCGCAGGCGCGCAATGCTGACCCACAAAATTTCCTTATCGGTTTTGTATTCAGGACCCCAAACGCTAGTGAGAAGATCTTCGGCGGTGAGGATCTTGCCAATACTATGGGCAAATTGTAAAAGCAGGCGATATTCGGTTGCAGAAAGAGATATAGCTTGATCATCACGCCAGACTTCAGCGCGGGCAAAATCGATTCGAAGATTCTCATGCGTGAAGAAACGCGAGCCGCCAGTCTCGGCGGGCGGTTGGGCGCGTCGCAAAACTGCACGGACGCGCGCCAGCAATTCTGTTGCAGAGAAAGGCTTCACGAGATAGTCATCCGCCCCAAGGTCCAGGCCTTTGACGCGATCTTGTTCCTCGCCTTTGGCGGTCAACATAATGATCGGCACGTTTGAGAATTGGCGGATGCGCTGACAGGTAGCAAAGCCGTCAAGACGCGGCATCATAATGTCCAACAAAACCAGATCGGCTGGGTGCGCCGAAAAAGCATCGATTGCCTGAACGCCATCCGCCGCCGTAATAACGGTGTACCCCTCCGTTTTTAGGTTGGCTTCCAGCAGGCGCAAATAACGAGGCTCGTCATCCACAATAAGAATGCGTTTGGACATGTTAACTCCTTTCAATGACAGCGAATTAGAGCATTCAATCGGCGGGCAGTTCGATAAAAAAGGTGACGCCTTGACCCATAATAGATTCTGCCCAAATCTTACCATGATGTGCCAAAATTATTTGCTTGCAGATATAAAGACCCAAGCCGGTGCCAGTGACACTTTGTCCGGGCACACGATAAAAACGTTCAAAAATAAAAGGGATATAGCCCGCCGGGATACCGGGACCCTTATCAGCGAATGCGACACGTACCGTATTCTTACCGCGTTCCAGGTGAATGGTTAAAGGAGAGCCGGGCGCATACTTGATTGCATTGACAAATAGATTTTCAAAAACCTGGGAAAGACGTACGCTATCGCCATGTATAGGCGGCATGTTTTCAAACTCTAGGTTGATTTCGAGAGTGGGATTATGGACTCGGACGCGCAGAGCCACATCCCGAATTAACGCATCCAAGCGCAAGGGCTGGAATTTGAATTGGATCGTTTTGCTTTGCAGTCGTGCTGATTCCAGCATGTTCTCAATCAGGTGTGCCAGCCGATCCGTCTCTTCGTCAATGATGGTTAAAAACTCGCGCTGTGTTTTTTCATCCCAGGTTGTATCCTGACGAAGCAAACTGGTACTATAGCCTTTGATAAAACCAAGCGGGGTGCGAAGTTCGTGAGAAATTGTCGAAACAAAATCATCTTGCAAGCGCATTTGACGCTGTACCGACTCGAGCTCCGCACGCGCCTCCTGCAAAGCTTTTCGTTCCAGCAGAGAAGCCGTCCATAATGAAATGAGCGAAGCAAGGCGAACATGCTCTGTCGTATATAAGGGCCCGGCAAATCGAACAAAAACCAATACTCCCTCCAACCGCCCGCCAATTTGCAAAGGCAATCCAATCAAATGCGGTGAGCCAAGCCGGGAAGTATCGCCATGAGGCTGCGGCGTTTCAATGATAATTTCTTTTTTTGCCAGAACTTGTCCTGCGATTCCTTCGCCCCAACTGGCATCCGCTTCCGCATGCTTACCGCGGCCGACGGCTCGCGCATAAATCACATCGAAGCCGTTGGCTTGCGCATCCAGCATGTAAACCGCAACATTATCATAGACGAATTCATCACGCAATGATGCCAGGAGAATATCCAAGCCCTCTTTCCATTCCGCTTTACGAGCAACAGTTTGTAAAGTGGAATGGATTTGTGAGAGCGTATACGTATCAAGCGGAGGATTCGCGGTCAAATTATTTCTCTTTCACCACCGCCAAAAGCGGGAATTTGAATGTGGTGCCTTTCCCTTCCACTGATTGAACATCCAGCAGCGAGCCATGAGCTTCTACGATTTGGCGCACCAAGGAGAGCCCCAGCCCCGTTCCGCCCACTTTGCGCGTTGACGAATCGTCAAGTTGATGGAACGGTTCAAAGATTTCCTGCAAACGATCTGCAGGAATGCCGATGCCCGTATCGGTCAGCGAAACCATCACCAGATTCGCACCTTCTTCTTTTAGACTCAGAACCACGTGCCCGCCGGATGGAGTAAACTTAATTGCGTTATCCAAAAGTTGATTCAAGACCCACGCGATTTTTTCCGAGTCGCCTTGGACGAAAGGCAAATTCGGGTCTGCAACCGCGTGGACTTCGACGCCGCGCGCCTCGCTTTTTTGCAGGGCAGTTTTTACGGATAAATTCCCGATGCGTTCAATATCGATCGGTTCTTGCTTCATGCTCATCTCGCCGCGTGATGCGAGCGAGAACATGATCAGATCCTCGATCATACTTTCCAATCTCCCGGACGATTTTTGGCTGACAGCCAGCGCATGGCGCTGTTCCTCAGTCAACGGACCAAGTGATTCAGTCACCAGCAATTCAAGATAGCCTTTGACATGAGTCAAAGGCGTACGCAGTTCATGTGAAACATTGGCAACAAAATTCGCCTTCATCTGGCTCAACTCATTCAGGCGTTGCAATGCTTCCCGTAATTCTGCTGTCCGCTCTTGGACGCGCAGTTCGAGGTTGCGGTTGGCGGCTTGCAATGCCGAGCGCAACTGAATGATTTGCTCGGTTACCGCTTCATCCAAAGCGGCGCGGTCAATCAACTTTAGATCGATCAATACCTGGCCAAGCAAATAGCTTTTTCCATGCTCAAGCTGATCTTGTTGATAAGCCAGCGCCTTCTGCAAATCCATTTCTGAAATATCGCCGGCGCGCACCAAGGCATCCCCCAAGCGCGGAACCAGCATTTCAGGTGATAGTTGCAACTTTTGTTGTGCCATGGGCATCTCCTTTCACTGCCAAACCCAGTCACCACCTACCATTGTAGCCGATGATTGCAAATCTTTTATTTCATTAATATCACAAGTGAACGGATCTTTTTCCAAAACGATCAAATCAGCCAAATAACCTTGAGCCAATTTTCCAACGCGATTTTCCGAATACGCCGCGTACGCCGCGCCGGTTGTAAAACCTTCGATGGCTTCCTGCACGGTGAGACGCTGTTCAGGATACCAGCCATCGGGATTTGGCGAGCCATCTGCGCGCCGGCGCGTGACCGCGGCGTGGATTCCCAAAAACGGATTCGGCGACTCGACGGGCGCATCTGACCCGAACGCGAGATGCGCGCCTGCATCCAGCTGAGTTCGCCACGCATAAGCTAATGTAGATCGTTCGCCCCAATATTTATCAGCCATCAGCATATCAGATGTGGCATGGATTGGTTGCATCGAGGCGACCACATTCAGTTTGGCAAGACGCGAGGCGTCATCAGGATGAAGAACTTGAACGTGTTCGATGCGATGACGCAAGGCCGGCAATCCTTTTTTCTTTTCATAGGCACGCAATTGCTCATATGCGTTCAACACTTCGTGATTGGCCCGGTCGCCGATGGCATGGACCGTCATGCCGAGGCCCACATCCGCGGCGTGGCGGCCAAATTCAAAAAGCTCCTCGCTATCTAAATTTAAGATACCGCGATTCTCCGGTTCATTCAAGTAATGCTGGAACATCGCCGCTGTGCGCGGACCCAGAGCGCCGTCCATAAAAACTTTGACCGAACCGATGCGCAGCCAATCATCTCCAAAGCCGGTGCGAAGTCCGAGATCGTATGCTTGATTAAGAAGTTCAACGGGAATATTCTTTGTCACGCGCAATTTCAACTTGCCTTGCGCATGAAGTTCTTGCAAAGCCATGAAACTATCGCGGCGATCAAAATCATGGACGCCGGTCAAGCCCATCTTCCACAAAATAGATTGAGCCTTCTCCATCGCATGAGCTAACTCTTGAAGAGTTGGCGCTGGCACAATGTCACCAACTAATTGCATGGCGTTCTCAAACAAAATACCGGTTGGTGCGCCGTTGATGTCATGTTGGATTTGTCCATCTTTAGGATCAGGCATGGATGCATTAATATTTGCAAGTCTCATTGCGGTGCTGTTTGCCCAAGCCGCATGCAATGACTTGGCTGTTAAATAAACAGGATGGTTCGGCGAGATTCGATCGAGTTCAGCGGCCGAGGGCCAGCCGCCCCACACATTTTGATTCCAACCGTGACCCAGAATCCATTCTCCCGGTTTTACTTTCCGAACGCGTTCCGCTACTCGCCGCAGACATTCTTCGAGTGTATCCGTTTCGCAATCAATTTTTTCCAATGAAAGTGCATAATACTGAAGATGCAAATGAGCGTCGGTGAGGCCGGGAAGAATCACTCGTCCGCGCATATCTTGTTTATCGGTGCGATCAAATTCGGACAGCAATTCATCGCCGCCCACTGCTACGATCAGGCCGTGATCAATCGCAATGACCGATGCAACAGGCTTTGATTTATTGAGTGTATAAATCCGAGCGTGATGCAAAATCTTCATAATATCTTTTCCAATAACGCATCCAACTCTTCGTCCGAATAATAATAGATCGTGAGCGCACCGCCCTTCTTGCCATGCTTGAGCGCGACTTTCGTTCCAAGGCTGGCGCGCAGACGCCGCTCAATATCGCTCACATTCGGATTTCGTCCGGCTTTCTTTTTCGACGCCGGTTTCTGTCCTCCGAGTTTACGCGCTAACTGTTCCGCTTGCCGGACACTTAGATCCAAATTGATTATCGAACGCAATGCGGCTTCCTGCGCTTTGGCAGAATGCAACGCAAGTAACGCACGCGCATGACCTTCCGAGATCTTCCCATCGACTAAAGCCTGCTTGACAACAGATGATGCATCCAACAAACGGAGTGTATTCGTCACTGCCACGCGGCTCTTGCCCACGCGCGAGGCAACCGATTCCTGTGAGATGCCAAACTCTTTGATCAGATGATGATATGCCTCCGCTTCTTCAATCGGATTCAAATCGGCGCGCTGAACATTTTCAATCAGAGCCAATTCAAGCAATTGCTGATCTGTAGCATTGCGAATTACAACTGGCACCTTTCGCAGACCGGCTCGACGCGCGGCTTGCAAACGGCGCTCGCCAGCGATTAAGGTAAATGTTCCATTCATCGCAGGAGCGACAATCAGCGGTTGGATGATGCCATGTTCGCGAATGGACATCGCCAATTCTTCGAGATCATCTTCCTTGAAAGATTGGCGCGGCTGACGAGGATTGCGCTGAATCGAATCAATCGCAACCTGCGCAACGCCGCCGTCGGTTGAAATAGCTCCGCCGCCAGGGATGAGAGCATCGAGTCCTTTACCGAGACCACTACGTTGAGGCATTCATAACTCCTTGTTTCCCAATCAATGCAAAACCTTTACGCCATCACCTTTCAATAATTCTTTTGCCAACGACTCATATGCCTGCGCGCCAGCCGACGAAGGAGCATACACTGAGATGGGTAATCCATACGAAGGCGCTTCGGCGAGACGAATGGAACGCGGTATCACCGATTTGAAAACCTGATTCGGGAAATGTTTATTGACTTCCTTAACAACATCGGTTGAAAGATTGGTTCGAGGATCGAACATCGTCAAGATCACGCCGCGCACTTTCAGGTCAGGGAAAAGAAGCGAGCGCACGCGCTGAATCGTCTGGGTCAATTGGCCGAGTCCTTCCAGCGCGAGATATTCGCATTGAACCGGAACGATCACGCCATCCTTTGCCGCAACCAATCCATTAACCGTAAGAAGTCCGAGCGATGGCGGACAATCAATCAAAATGTAATCATATTTTTCAACAAGAGGCGCAATGGCTTTTTTGAGCCGCGTTTCACGCGCCAACTCCTCGACCAGTTCCACTTCCGCGCCAGCTAGCGCAGGCGATGAAGGCAAAAGGGAAAGTTTGAGGCGTTCATTCAAAAGCACAAACGGTGCCGCCGCGCTTCCAAGCAACGCCTCATACGTTCCGCCGCCGACCGTGGATTTATCCACGCCGAGGCAGGAAGTCGCGTTGGCTTGCGGATCGAGATCAACTACCAACACACGCTGATTCATTTGCGCAAGATATGCAGCGAGATTGATGGTGGTGGTCGTTTTGCCGACGCCGCCTTTTTGATTCACGAGCGTATAAATGCGAGCCACTAAAAAACCTCCATTAGGCATTCATTAATTTCTTGTTGAGTCGGAATCCCATCAAGACCAACGCGCATAACGGACCGCGCCGCAAGTTGCGTAGCAAAACGCGCCGCTTCCCAAGGATCGCGCGTCTGATGTAAACGGATGAAAAATGCGGATGCAAAAATATCTCCGGCGCCGGTCGCATCCACTTCCTCGACTTCGGGCGCGCGGAAGCGACGGCGGTCACCGTTCCAATATAATACGGCTCCAGCCTCGGCTTCTGTGACAGCTAATATTCGCGTTTGATGTGCCATGGCTTCGATCAATTCTTCGTCGCCGCCCACATCATCGCGACTGATTACCACTGCGCCAGCTTGACTTAATATTGATTCAGCGTTTTGCCATTTGCATGGAATGATATGCCCATCATTATTCCACGTTCGCATCCAGCCTTGAGGTGTGATACCAAGCAATGTGGGTGAAAAAAATTTCGGTAGCTCAGAATCTAATTCTTGCACGACTGGCCCCAGATGAATGATGGATGCGCTTCGCCAAACTTCTGGAACAAGATCATAGGAGATATGAGCGGCTTGATGATGAAGGATTTGTGTTCGCCCGCCTTCGCTATTGTAGATATTTTCAAACGTGGTTGTATGTTTTGAAGGAATGCGCAGAATTTGAATTGCATCGAAAGTTTTCAAAGAAGTCGATTTGTTTGCAGATGTTACAACTCCGACGCGCAAACCAAGCGCACGCGCGGTCAGCGCGGAATATGTCGCTGTGCCGCCCAAACGTGGGCCATCGCGCGTGAGGTCCTGAGTGATGTGACCAATCACGAGATAATCCACAGGTTGGAGTGCAACATGATCGTGCATATATAGATTATAAACGATGAAACAAAAAGGGCGACCTATTGAAGTCGCCCTTGCTTTTATTCTTTTGGCAAAATCGTGATCTTGCGATGCGGTTCCTCGCCCGAACTTTGCGTTTTCACGGCCGGGTGCTCCCGCAATTCCATGTGGATCACGCGCCGTTCCGCGGCAGTCATCGGTTCGAGCGTGAGTTTGCGTCCGGTCTTGATGACCTGCTCCGCCATGCGCTGCGCCAATTGCCGCAGTTGCCGTTCACGGCGGTCACGATGACCTTCGACATCTACGATCAAGTGGATGAATTGTTGAGTCTCCCTGCCGACCATCAATGACGCGACATATTGAAACGCGCTCAACGTTTCGCCGCGATGACCGATCAACACACCGAGATCCTGGCCGCGAATATCCACCATGATCGGATGCCGATCTTCGCGCGGCTCGCCATAGTGGGCCGAAACCTGTGCCTGCATTCCCATTTGAAAAAGCAATTTGGAAATAACGGACTCGGTTTTATCGAGAACGGGATCATGACCATCAGGCATGGATTCGATCTTCTTAACTGTTTCCGCTTCTTGATTCGGAATTGAAGCGGGCTTTTCGACTTTCGGCGTACGCTTCCTCTCAAGCTTTTCCATCGCCGCTGCTTTAGCTGGCTCTGAACCCGCGGGCGGATTCACCGTCAATCGAACGCGGACTTGGCGTCCACCCAATCCGAACAGCCCTTTATTTCCCGAATCCATCACTTCCACACTGACGGCGTCGGCGGGCAACCCGAGTTGAGCTAATCCCTGTGCGAGCGCTTCTTCAACAGTCGGTGCAATGATCTCTAGCGTGGTTCGCTCATTCATCTTTAAACTCCCTAATGCTTATTTACTTTTCTTAACATTCGCCGCAACCGGCTTACTGGCGCCCGGCAAAAGATTACGCCAATTGACGCGTCCCATCATTGAATATTGGAAAATTCCCAGTAGGTTGCTGGTGACAAAATAGACCGCCAGTCCGGATGCATAATTGAGCACCAGCCATCCAAGGAACAACGGCATATAGATGCTCATCATGCTATTCATTGCCGCGGTCTGATCGTTGGGATTCGTGGATGGAGGAAGAGTCAATTTTGTTTGCAAGTAAGTCGTAAGCGCGACCACGATCGCAAGTGTGGGAAAACCATAAGGCAGAAAGGAAAGCGTAAACCCGAGAGGGAACGCAAGACCCTCTGGACGACCTAAGTCCATCCACAAGAAATGGCTGTTGAGCGGAATGATTGCAGACGCGTTCATGATCGGATAAATGCTGCGCGCCAGTTGAAGCAGAGTAAGCGGCGTAGCCGCCAAGGCGCGTGTCACACTTTGATATAGACCGATGATGATCGGGAACTGAATCAGAGTGGGCAAACAGGAAGCAAACGGATTAACGCCGCGTTCCTGATAGATGCGCATTTGTTCCGACGCAAGTTTCTCACGATCCTTGGCATATTTCTTTTGAATATCCTGCCACTCCTTATCGCTTTGCAAATCCTGCATCACTTTCGCACCCTTTAATTGCTGACCCGTCAGCGGCCAGGTGATGGCGCGAATAAGAATGGTGAAGAGAATGACCGCCAAGCCAAAGTTATGACCGATGAGGTTATAAATCAACAACAGCACATTGGTAAACGGATTAAGAATAAAGAAACCCCAGGGATCCGAAAACATAGCAACTCCTTTTATTTGCCGTCAAAGTGCCACGGTAACATACTGCCGTCTTTTTCATTGACAGCATACAATAGATACGGTGCGCCAAGCGGAGCAACGATAACAAGATTGCCGGACGCGACCGGAGCGGTATATATTTTCCCACCGAGCGAAGTGGACCAAGTTACTTTCCCGTTATGATCAAGCGCATAAATGAAGCCTGATTCCGTGGTGACAATCACGCCATCCGTAGTCAACAACGGGCTGCCCGTAATGGGGCCATCGGGTACGATATTTGACCACGAGTTCTGTCCACTCGATGCGTCCAACGAATACACTTGTCCATTAATATCGGCAACGTAAACGTTCGAACCATTGATGACCGGATCGCTCCAGACCCAGGCGTTTGTATTCGCCGTCCAGCGAATCGAACCGTCCGCGGCGTTGATCGCGAAAACCTTGGACGCGAACGAACCTACATAAAGTGTCGTTTGATCGGTACTCACCACGGGAGAACCGGCGGCTGACCCGCCCAAATCGGTTTTCCAAACGATCTTATGCGATTGAGGATCAATCGCATAAAGGAAATGATCCAACGAGGTAAGGAAAATCAATTTGCCGTCTGTCACCGGCGCGCCCCACAATGGATGGCCGATTGATAGAGACCAAAGCAATTGACCGGTTGCCAGTTTGAGCGCATATAGCGAACCGTCATTATTGGGCGCATAAAGCGTATCGTTGATCACCAATGGCGCAGCAATCCAACGATCTTTTGCACCCGTAAACGGCGCTGACCATTTTTCTGCGCCAGTTGCCGGATCGAGACTATACAAACCCTGATCTGTGCCGGCGCTTCCAACGATCAATTGACCATCCGGTGTAAGAAGCGGCGCTGCAAAGAATTGTTGCGAACCCGCTTTAACGGGATATTGCCAAAGTTTCGAGCCATCACTCAAACGCGCGGCATAAATAAATTGACCAGTGGCGAGATACGCGTTATTCGCGTCCGCAGTCAGACCGGGCCAGCTTGTCCCGCGGCTGGCGGCACTGGAACAAGCGCTCAACAAGATCGCACCGAGCAAAACAAAAGAAGTCAACGTAAGACGTTTCATTGAAAAGAATCAAACTCCTTAGAGAACGGGGTCATATCCCCCGGGATTAAACGGGTTACAACGAAGCACGCGCCAAACAGCCATCACTGAACCCTTCAGCGCGCCATGTTTATAAATGGCTTGATAACCGTAATGCGAACAGGAAGGATAAAAACGACAGGTTCCTTCGGGCATACCGCGCGAAAGAGTCATTTGATATAAACGAATCAAAGATAATAAAACAATCCGCGCCCAATTGCGCGGCGAGCGTGACAGGTCGCGCAAGCGCGGTTCATTGGGATAATCATGCGGTAAATAAGATTCAGATTGCATTCGGATCGGAAATCAATTGAGCGCGTTGCAGAACATTGATCAGTGCTTGGCGGGTATCCGTTAAGGTTGAAGAGACAAGCGCCGGGCGGGCAATCAAGATCAAATCCCAGCCGGAAACGAGGGATGGAATCAAAGGCCGCATCGCTTCGCGCAAGAGACGTTTAGCTCGATTCCGTTTCACCGCGGTTCCCACTGTGCGACCCGCGGCAACACCCACACGGATTTTCATCTCATCATTGGCCTGTGCTACAAGCACAATAAGCGGGTGGGCATAAGACTTGCCAGATTGCCGCACCCGCTTGAAGTCTTGTGAGCGGGTCAAGCGGAAATTTCGCTGCACCCGTACCTCGAGCATCCTTGCACGTTTTGTATTTTACCAACGCGTGCGCTTCACATGCTCGTTGGACTTAACGGTCAATTTATAGCGCCCGCGCAAACGTCGGCGCTTCAGCACCGCGCGTCCATCAGCGGTTGCCATGCGTTGGCGAAAGCCATGCACGCGCACGCGTCTACGTATTTTAGGTTGATAAGTTCGCTTCGGCATTCGTTACTTCCTCATTCCATTTCAAAAGATAATTGCAAGTCCTGCTTGAGAGGGCAATTCCCATTGAACAGGGAACCGGCAGTCAGTTTTACTGGCACGGTATTATACCGTAAGGCTTTGGATTCGGTCAAAGGTCAATCGGTGTCTTTTTTCTTCGGCTCACGCACCGGATAAACAGGATGAGCCAGCAATTCAGAAAGCTTCTTCGCACCTTCGACGCTTGTAACAGCGATGATTTCATCGTTTGCCTGAAAAATGCTATCGCCGCGCGGCAAGGTCATCTTGCCATCTCGAATAATCGCGGCGATGACGCAATACTCTGCCAAATTCAAATCCTTGAGCGCCACACCAATCGCCCTGGCTCCTGATGGAATTTTTTCTTCCACCACCGAATAGTTGCCTCGCCGGATTTTGAAGAGTGTCATCATGTCGCCCAACGACATTTCCTCTACCACCAGCCGCGCTAAAATATCGGCTTGATTCAAAGCAATATCCACGCCCATTTCCGGCGTGAACAACCACGCATTTTTTGGATTGTTGATCCTCGCGATGACGCGCGGCACGTTGAATTCAAAACGCGCCAGTGAAGTCACAACCAGATTCGTGTCGTCCGCGCCGGTAACGGCTGCTAAAACATGAGCGGTTGAAACATCCGCCTGCTCGAGAGTGATCGGTGAACTTCCATCTCCCACCATGATCGCTTCAGTTGGAACTTCATTTTTAAGTTTCTCCAAAAGCGCGGGACGTTCCTCAATAATTTTTACGCGATGACCTGCGTCCAATAATAGATGCGCCAAATAGGAGCCAGTGTTTCCGCCGCCGACAATAATCACATACATAATTACCTCCTCTCCAATCCCAGCATCTCTTCGAGTCGATCCATCGCGGAAGATAATACCGATAAATGAATGAGATCACCTTCCTTGAATTCTGTTCCATGCACAGGGAGAAAGGCTTGATCGTTGCGCGTGATGGAGATCACTGCGATCTCACCCGGAACCGATAACTGCGCGACGTTTTTTCCGATCAACTGTGATGGCGCTTCAACAACTACCAACGAAACTTCACTTCGACCGAATGTGTATAACACATCCAAATCGGTGTGTGAAAGCACCTGATAGATTCGTTCTGCGCCCCAATTTGTGGAGGAGATCGTGGTCAACCCGAGCCGCTGATAAATTTCCGCGCGATGCGGATCATAGAGACGCGCCACCACACGCGGCACGCGGAAAATATTCCGAGCGATGCGCGCCGCCACAATATTGGCATTATCCGATGAACTAGCAGAGACAAAGGCGTCCGCTTGCTCGATACCGGCATTCATCAGAACATTGCGGTCAAATCCTAAACCCTGTACCACGCGTCCCCTAAAGTTTGGTCCGAGGCGGACAATCGCATTGTCATCATGGTCAATGACCGTCACATCATGTCCATGCGCAGCCATCAACTCGCTCACCTGCGAGCCGATCCTTCCGCAACCCATGATAATTACTTTCATACTACCTCCTCTCTTGAACATCAAGACGAGCGAGCTGGTTTGATTTTACCAAATCGCCGGACGAAAGTCTTGCGCATCCATTCCAAAATATATAGTGTCGGAGCAAAAAGAAACAGCAGGGGCCAGAAAGAGAATGGCAAGGCAACGTGATCAAAAGCAAAAGCTAACGAGGGGATATAAATCATCATCCAAATAATAACCAACTCAACCACTATACTCAATAAGAGCGTTGGATTGCTGAACCAACCTTGTTGCCGGTTGTGGGCTTTGAAAGTGCGGCAGGCAAACACATTGCCGATTTGCGACATCACCACTCCGACGTGAAAGACGGTTTGAGCCATGCGTTCAACGATATCAGCGCCGATAAAGGTGAACAGATGCGGCCATGGAATAGTTTCCAAAAACGGAATGCCGAGTCCATGTGCGTGTCCGGAAAGAACGTAGACCGCGATAAATCCGATATAACAAAGAATCGCCTCGATCATTCCCAGCCACAAGAAAGCATGTGCCAACAATGACTGATCCAATAAAGGCTGGAAGCGCGGACGCGGCGGTTGATTCATGATTCCTGCTTCGGGTTTTTCGATGCCAAGCGCCAGAGCCGGTAAAATATCGGTGCCCATATCAATGGCAAGGATTTGCCGCACGGTCAACGCCAGAGGAATGCCCAAAGTTGCAGTAGCCAAGAATGGAACCACCTCAGCCACATTGCTCGAAAAAATATAGGTAATGAATTTGCGGATGTTATCGTAGATGGCGCGTCCCTCTTCAATTGCCGAAACGATTGCGTCAAAATTATCGTTGGTCAAAATCACATCGGCGGCTTCCTTCGCCACATCCGTGCCAACAATACCCATCGCAATTCCAACATCTGCTTTGCGAAGCGCGGGCGCATCATTGACTCCGTCGCCGGTAACAGCGACCACATCGCCGCGCGCTTGAAATGCCGATACGAGTCGAAGTTTATGATCTGGAGCCATGCGGGCAAAGATGACTTCTTTATCCAACGCTTTTTTGAGCGCGACATCATCCATCGCTTCCAACTCCGCGCCGGTAACGATGGTCGGATTCGATGAACTGATCATCCCGACGCGACGCGCTAAAGATTCAGCGGTCAGGCCGTAATCGCCGGTGATCATCACAATGCGTATGCCGGCCTGGCGGCAAACAGCAATGGCCTGTTCCACTTCCGGGCGCGGCGGATCCATCATTGCCATCAAACCCAGAAACGTCAGTTCGCGCTCGACGCTTTCCGGAGAATACGCGCCCACACGCGGCGGCAACGCGCGACGCGCCAGCGCCAGCACACGCAACG
>JBAUMB010000186.1:0-8005 GCA_049578465.1 Anaerolineales bacterium | reverse complement strand
ACAATCATTCCGTCCGCAAGTTTAGGTCGAATGACTTGTTCCACGATCTGCGCCCGCGCGGCTTGATAAAGCAACGTCTCCGTCCGCGGATGCATTTCAGTGTTTTTCAAATCATGGATGACATTGCGAATTTGTTCGCCGATATTTGTTCCGCCCGGTTCGCGCGTCGCAAAGACTTTGTGTCCTTGCACGCTGAGCCATTCGGATAATGGTTTAATGTGTGAGGTTTTACCGGAGCCTTCGGGACCTTCGAGAGTAATGAACATAGATTCTTACCTTACGATCAAGTATCCGCCTGCGATTAACAAGCCAGCACCGGCGAGACGCATCAGGTCAATGTGACGAACCGTCACGCCGAACAAGCCGAAGTGGTCAATAATGATTCCCATCGTCAGTTGTCCGATAATGATCAATGCCAAAGCCGTGGTCGCACCCAGACGCGGCATGGTTTGATTAAGCGTCAAATACAGAACGACGCCAAAACTTCCGGAGAGAAACATATACCAAGAAAGGCCGCGCCAATTCCCAATCTTCTCACCACCGAGCGCCAGCAATAACAACCCTGACAAAAACGCGCCGCTGACGTGCACCACAAAACTGCCAGCCATCGTGCCAATCCGCTGACTCATTTGGGAAACAATCGGTCCTTGCACGCCAACAGCAATCCCGCCCAGAACGCCGATCAAAACCGTCAATATCAGATTCGCCATTTTATTTGTTCCTTTTGATTCACATCGTTTCTCATTATACGTTCATCTTGAAGTAATTCAATTGTCATTTTTATGGACTAAAATAAAACCAATAAATAATAGATATCATTGCGAGTCTTCGAGAAGCAATCTCCTGTTTGATAATTAGTTGAGATTGCCACGACCTGCGACGCAGGTCTCGCAATGACATGAATATAAAAGCAAGGAGATTCATATGACATTCAAACGTATTCTCTACATTTTACTTGTTGTAGTTGTCGCCGGGTTATCTGGACTCGGCGGAGCCGTTGCAGGCGGATACGGCGTTTATCAAGCTGTGAGAAATTCCGCGGCTTTACCGGCGCCGATTCAAGCGGCATTGCCCGCCAGCAATACAAATCCAATCACAACACTGACTCTTAACGCGACCGATATTCAAACCGCGATCACACAAGCTGTTCAAAAAGTTGGACCCGCGGTCGTAACGGTGGTCGGCACGATTCCGGGACAAAACACATTCTTCGGTTCGACCGGCACTGAAACTGTCAGCGGAAGCGGCCTGTTCATTTCCAATCAAGGCTACATCCTCACAAATAATCATGTGATCGAGAATGCCCAGAACCTCAATATCATCTTAGCGGATGGCACTCAGCAAAAAGCAACGCTCGTCGGCACCGATCCGTATTCTGATATCGCGGTGTTGAAGACCGATGGAAAAGTTCCGGCAGTTGCAACGCTTGGAGATTCAGATTTGCTCAAGCCCGGTGAAACCGCGATTGCGATTGGCTCGCCGCTTGGAGATTTCAAGAACACGGTGACCGTTGGCGTGGTCAGCGCGACCGGACGTTCCATCGACACCGGTAACGGATACGAGATCGAAGGCCTGATTCAAACGGACGCGGCGATCAATCAAGGCAACTCGGGCGGACCGCTGGTTGATCTCGCGGGGGAAGTGATCGGCATCAATGAATTGATTGTGCGCAACACCGGAAGCGGAACCGTCGCGGAAGGATTGGGATTCTCGATCCCGATCAACACCGCGCAAGCCGTCGCCACGCAGATCATCCAAAAAGGATATGTATCGCATCCGTATCTTGGAATCAGTTATCAGCCCATCACGCCGGATGTCGCCGCCGCCTATAGCCTGCCGATTCAATGGGGCGTTTACGTGACGCGTGTGGCGGCGGGCAGCCCCGCCGCGCAAGCCGGATTGCAGCCCGGCGATATGATCGGTCAAATTGACAATGTGCCTCTTGACGCCACCCATTCGTATCTCAACACATTATTCTCCTACAAAGCTGGCGATCAGATCACGCTTTCAATCATTCGCAACGGACAAACGTTTCAAGCGAAAGTCACGCTCAGCGAAGCAAGCCACAATTAGCCTCCAGTAATTAGCAAACAGCAGGGATATGATAATCATATCCCTGCTGTTTATTTTATAAACACTCACTTGTCTTCTAGTTGCTTAACCTTTCATACGGACGTACAATAAATTCTATCTGGACTATTTGTTCATGGCAGAGAGGTCGAAAATGATTCCGAAAGAAGTATTTCATTACACCAAAGCAACCACCGCGCTCGAAAACATACTTTTTGAAGGAAAACTTAAGATAGGTCAATTCAAAGATACAAACGATCCTAAGGAAAGGGGTCAATACTTTCTTGATTCGTTTTTGAATTTTCCATCGAATGCAGGCGACCAGGAATTTGCTAATTTATATACCAAGCTGACTGACGTAGCAACCCGTATACGCAATAACGAATGGAAAGTATTGTGCTTCAGCAAGAATCATCTCGATTTAGACTCTGGAAGGGTTTCATTTGATGAAAATCCCTTTTTATCGGGAGGCTGCCTCCCAGGAATGTGGGCACACTATGCTGAAAACCACAGAGGAGTTTGTTTGAAGTTCAACGGGAGTAAGCTAAATGTACAAATCCAAACTTCATTATTAGCTGAGGAATGCACAGTGTGTAGTGGAGATGTGGTATACGACAATCAAAAGATTCTGGATGGACCAAATTCATTTTTCGATATGGATAACATCCATAACCTCAATGACACAGAAATTGAAGAAAAGTTAAAAGAATACTTTATCCAGTATCACGAAAGAATATTTCTCGTGAAATCAAAAGATTGGGAAAATGAAAACGAATTTCGTTGGCTCGTTTATAGTAAAAAGGACTCTCCTGAATTTATACCAATTACTAATGTGCTGGAGGAAGTTTTTGTGGGGAGTGATTTCTCAGAAGCATATTATCCGAGTCTAATTAAATTTTGCAAAGAACTAGGAATTCCAAGTTCGAAAATTATATGGAACAATGGGGTACCATATAAGAAGTCTATAACTCAGCCGTAAGTAAAGATATTTTATTCCCTAAATATTCTCACATGCCTTCTTGGTTCTTTGCCATATGAATGACTCACCAACTCGGCATTGCGCGCCATCTCATGTTCCAAGCGCCGCACCAGCGATGGGCCGGGAGGCAAATCCACCCAACGCTCGCCGTTCAACACCGCCTGAATAGCTTGTTGAGTCTGTTCCTTCACACCGTCAATTTCGGATGAAGCAGCTTGCTCGCCTCGCACGTTGAACAAGTCGCCCAAAAATTGTTCCATCTGTCCCACCGTGCTCGAACGCAAAACATAGATCGGCAAGCCGCGATGCTCGGCATCCAAGATCGTTTGCTGACGGTCGCGATAATACGTCCGCAGAGTTACCAGCGTATCGGCTTCGGTCGGCTCTTTGACCACGACCACCGGCACACCGAGTCGCTTCGCGGCTTGCATCAGACGATTGCGCGCCACGCCATATGGATAAATCTTGATCGTCTGCATTACGCTGTGCGTCACGCCGCGCGTCGGCTCGAAGCGCGGACCGGGTGTGGTCACTGATTCTTCGATCATGGTTGGTAGGGGCGCAACATGTTGCGCCCCTACGGAACGCCGCGGCGTTTTGGTTTCCTTTGCGTCCATTCTCGACGTGGAAACTGGCGCGGCTTTCTCGATTTGAATCTTGCCTTCGGAATCGCGCGTGCGAATCTCCGGCACAAGCGGATAACCGCGCAGAAGCGCATCCACCGATGCCATCACGTCCGGATGAACCGCGAAACGATCACGCGTTTGAATCTCGATCAGCACATCGAACGTGGGCGGAGCGCGTCGCTCGAGGACCGTTTTCTGCGTGCCGCGTCGACGCGCTTCTTCATCCGATAACGTCACGGCTTCGATGCCGCCGACCAGATCGCTCAACGTCGGATTCAACAAAAGATTATCGAGTGTTCGTCCGTGCGCCGTGCCGATGAGTTGCACGCCGCGTTCAGCGATGGTGCGCGCCGCCGCAGCTTCGAGTTCGCGTCCGATCTCATCAATGACGATCACTTCGGGATTATGATTTTCAACCGCTTCGATCATCACTTCATGCTGAAGCGTTGGAACTCTGACTTGCATTCGGCGTGCCTTGCCCACCGCAGGATGAGGCACATCGCCATCGCCGCCGATTTCATTCGACGTATCCACGATCACCACGCGTTTGGATTCGGCGAGGATGCGCGCGGCTTCGCGCAAGAGAGTCGTTTTGCCAACACCGGGTTGACCGAGAATCAATACGGACTTGCCCGACTCGATGATGTCTTGAATGATGTCCACCGTGCCATACACTGCGCGTCCCACGCGCAAAGTCAAGCCGACGATGTGTGTGCGTCGGTTGCGAATGGCAGAGATACGATGTAACGTGCGTTCGATACCGGCGCGGTTATCCGCGTCGAATGTGCCGGTGCGTTCATCTACATAATCGATTTCAGCGCGCGTCACTTCCAATTCACGCAAAACGATTTCGCGATCTACGAAGCGCGCAGTGGGCACGCGTCCTAAATCTAAAATAATCTCGAGCAGATTCTCGCTATCGTCCGCTTTCTCCACCGCACGGCGGATGTCGGCAGGCAGCACATCGAGAAGCGCCTCGAGATCATCGGTAATTCTTAATTGTGTCATTTTTGATTCTCTTTCAGACACGGTTTGTCCGTGCTTATTCAATTATACGATACTTGGCAAGGCACACAAAGAACCTTACCGTTTCTAAATTCGGCAATCATCTGCTGATGGAAAATTTATTTATGGATTCTGCTCACACGCGACGGCTGAACACTCACTCCCGATGGTTGTGTTGCCAAGACATTTTGTTCATCCCGCACAAGCCGCGTCAAATGCTTGACCATGACGGCCTGCCGTTCCCCGGCGACTGCACCCAAATCTTCGAGCGCGGGTTCGAGCCACGCTTGATATGAACGAACACATAAATAGACGGGCCGGTTGCGGCGATCGCGCAAATGACTGACCAAAGAAATTATTTTCGCGCTCACATCCGCAACTTCAGGATGGATGAGAGGCATGAGCACAATTCCATAAACGCCCTGCGTTATATTCACATAACACTTTGCGCCGGTATCATTCATCCAGCCAACTCCGCGCGCAGGAATCGGCTCGACGGGATGAAGCAAAGGAGGCACAATTTGTTGATACAGACTCTGGATCGCATTCCAATGAATTGACTCAGCCCGCGTCCAATTCGATGCTTCGACTTCGCTCAGCACAAGCCTCGAATTTGCCTCGGCCACCTGACTGATATTCCACATCCTTTGCCAGGCATACACCGCGAAGCCGGCTTTACGCAATCCATCGAATCCATTGCTAGCTTCATCCACTTCAGCAAGAACATGGAACGCTCCCCAGCTTCCGGCTTCGGAAGATAGGTGATCAATCAAAGCAGGCAAATCGGGATGATCGAGTCGAGAGGAGGGCGCGAGATAAAGCAGCTTTGCAAAAGATTCACCGCGGGTGTGGATAATGCCTCCAAGCAGAGACACACCATCCCCGTCCGCGATGGAAGCGTAAATATGACGCGCCGGATTGACATACGCCATCAATCCCACCGCGCCCAAAGGATTGCCGCGTGTCAGCGTGCGCGCCGAATCCAATCCTATCGCATCGCCGCGCAAGCGATATAAATGAGGCAAATCCCTAAGATCAAGTGAGCGAATAGTCATAATATAGCTAGTGGTAATTACCTCTAATTTTACTTCTTTCTAAGCGTCTATTGACAATCTTGTTAAAAATTCATGGTATTAAACCTTTTTTCTTCATGAATTATGAATTTCCTTAGAATTCCGGCATTGACCGAATAACCATTATCGGTTATTTTTAAAAGGTATATTTCAAGTTGGAGGGATAAAGTGACCCTGCCGACAGTTTTAAATCAAGAAGAAAGGTACACCATGAAATTTCTAAAACTTCTCGTTTTGTCGGCTGCCATTCTAATGGCTACCGTAGGCGCTTCACATGGCGCGCCAGTTGCCATACCTCTGGCAGTAACAGCTCCATCTGGTCCGGGCGCGATAACTCCGGTAAATGGAACAGTCGTTCAGGTTGATACAACTGGCACTTTGGCTTCAGTGGCATTCAAGTGGAGCGACACCGCGTCTGTATCGGGTGATTTTTATGACATCGAAATAGCTAGTGACGCGGCCTTCTCTACGATTTTGGAGAGCACGGATAGCGGAGGCACCGCTCCATGCGGAATCACCGTGACCGGACCGGGGCTCAGCAATACATATACCAGTTCGACAATTACTTACCAAGCCGCCCAAAAATACTATTGGCGCGTACGAGCTTACAATGCTGCTTCGAACTGCACTGCCCCCATTCCCACATATGCGTCCGGATGGTCTACATTTAGTTTCCGCACATCAGTTGAAGAGCCGGTTCTAAACATATATAAGAACGGTGTTCTCGATACACCGCCATATGTATTAGTCAATAACCTTGATAACGGTAATGTTGCGCCTATCACATTATTCTCATGGAACGGGATAACAAGCGCAACCGGTTATATTTTAGAGGTATCACAAGGTGATGCATTTAGCTCATTTATCTTGGATGTGTCGCTTTCATATACATCCACCGGATATACCCCTACCGTTAATTTGCCTGCCAATACAACCTTGTACGCGCGCGTAGAAGCTGTGAACGCCACTTACGGCAACAGTGCTTGGTCGAACATTGTTACATTTGTTACGGCCAATCCAGGTACTATCCCGGTATTGCTTGAACCGGGGAACACGAAAGTGACCAACGACCTTACGCCAGGGCTTTTTTGGAACGAAAGTGTTGTGCCTGGTGGAACCAACTTCACAGATTATGAAGTGGAAGTTTCGATTGACTCGACCTTCCAGAACCAGAATGATATGTGCGTCGACGACACAACTGATTCTACGGTTCAATTCGATCCGGGCACTACGCCTCCTATTGCTCATCTAGATATGGGAATTGCATTAGCCAACGCGGTTTCGCCGTATCCCGAAAGCGGCTGTCCCACTTTTACAGATTCTAGCAGTATTCTTAATTTAGATCCGGTCACTACTTTTTATTGGCGCGTGCGCACTGTGAGTCAAGACCTTGTACCAAACACCTACACGAGCAACTGGTCCAAGGTTTTTGAATTTCTTACATCCTATGGACCAGTGACTAACCTCAGCGTCACGCCCAATGATGGAACAGTATCGCCAACACACGTACTCTCTAACCTGCCAACATTTACGTGGGATGCAGTGTATGGCCACCCAGCCGACTATCGATTACAAATATCCACTAGCCCCCAATTTACCCAAGTGCTATCGAATATTTCTATAGTGGCTCTCCAATATACGCCAAAGGGCTTCCTTCCAGCAGGCGCCACTTTGTATTGGCGCGTCAGAGCTGAAGGCTTATATGGTCCAGGTCCGTGGTCGGCGTCGGATACGTCAGAACCGCTGTCCAGCTTTACGACCGGTTACCCGCCCACTTCAGTCGTGTTGAGCTCACCAGCAAATAAAGCCTTGTTAACCAATTTAACACCTACGCTCATCTGGAGTGTCAGCAAGGTTCCAGCCAGCGCAACGTTCGGTACCTATACCGTTGAAGTTGACACCGATCCAGCTTTTGGATCTCCCATGACGGATGATAGTTCGAATGTACCAACTTTGGCAGACCCGACCAACCGATACGATACTTTGATCTCGCCCTCGAATGTTACTTTAAATAATAGCACGATATACTATTGGCGCGTGCAAGCCTGTAATAACGCCTCCACGCCTGAATGTAGTCAATGGTCGTCTACGTTCTACTTTAGAACTCCGGTTGCCGCGCCTACGGGCCTTTCAAGCAGCGGCACATATCCCGGTGATGTGCTGACATGGACTGGTATTCCAAACGTGACCTATCAAGTACAATTGTCACCCCTTGTGACTTTTGGTAAGGGTACAATTACTAGAAGCGCAGT
>JBAUMB010000185.1:0-4995 GCA_049578465.1 Anaerolineales bacterium | reverse complement strand
ATGACGAGATAATTTTTCATTGATGATCTTCTTTCAAATTCCTATTGAATTTGAAATTGACCGCGAGAATCTATTTTCTAAAAAGAAGTTTCTTAAGCAAAGTTGAATGGATTGACTTGCTCAAAATCAGGCAGGCATTGAGTCTGACTTTCGACCTCTTGCACAAATGCATTTTCAAGTCCGAGGTCGAGCGCGTATTCGGTGATTTCATCATATTCCCGTTTGCTTAAAGTCCGGTTAATTTCTGGATATTTGCTCGCCTTGTGTTGAGGCGAATATTGCGACATAATGCTGACGAAAATATCCGGCGAGAGATCGGCTAGAAAACGGAGGCAGCTTCGAGTGTTGTCAAGTTGACCCGGTAGCACGAGATGCCGCACCAACAATCCGCGTGTTGCGATTCCGTCATCATCCATTTGCAAATGACCGACTTGGTCCAGCATCTCTCTGAGAACGCCGGGAATAATTTCTGCATAATCGAGCACGGCTGAATATCGTTTGCCGAGAGCGTTGTTCATGTATTTGATGTCGGGCAGGTAGATGTCCACCAAGCCGCGGATTTGTCGAAGCGCATCCACGGAATCGTATCCATTGGTGTTGTAGGCGATTGGAATGACGAGACCTTTTTCTTTTGCGGCGATGATCGCATCTGCCATTTGGAAAATCATATGCGACGGCGAAACAAAGTTGATGTTGTGCGCGCCTTCGGATTGAAGCCTCAGCATTTCATCTGCGAGTTCATCAACGGTTAAAGTTTTGGTTGGATGAAGTTTAAATTCCTGGCTGATCTGAAAGTTCTGGCAGAACACGCAACGCAGATTACATCCCGCGAAGAAAATCGTTCCCGATCCTTTCGTGCCGGAGATGGGCGGCTCTTCTCCGAAATGCAGACCGGCGTGAGAAATCTGAATCTCCGCACCGATTTTGCAGACCGCGAGTTTGCCTGCGATACGGTTCACGCCGCAATTGCGCGGGCAGCAAATGCAGTTAGAAAGTTGATTGGTAAATGGCTCATTCATTCCGTTGTACACCTTAGTGAGTAGTTTTTAAACTTCAAAGACATTGCTTGTTAACCAGTTTACTATAAAGGTAGCCTGAAATTTATCTCGATTTACCGAATTTTGTATTTCTTTTGTGAGAGTAAGCCATTCTGAGAGGCTTAATGTTCTTTCGGGTTTGACTTCTACAACAAGTATACAAGGTGCTGGATACGTTTTCTGGTTTTTCTTTTCCAAAGCCTTTTTTACTAATTCGACCGCGTTTACTACTGGAAAATCTATGTCTCGTCCGGCGGGTTTACTTTCTATAAAATCAGTGCCATTTTTGTGATTCTTTACCCGTCGAATATTATCGCCGCCAAATACGAAGCCATAACGGGCTAGCGATTCTCGCCTGAGATGTTCAGTATATTCCTCTTCGGCTAAAGTAACTTCTACGAAAAAACTATCACTAATAAATCCTTGCTTAACTTCATCTCCACTTATCTTAATAATCGCGTCGTAATTTTGGTTATCTTGAAAATAGCGACACTTTATTCGGCGCCCAGGTCTTTCAAAATGCTTTAAGAAGGCTGTCAATGGAAGAATTTCATCTATAAATTTTTTTGTTCCATCACCTTGGCGAAGGAAATAATCATTTCTGTCTATGCTATCGAGTTCACGATAGGCTCGTTGTACAAAGACAGAAACGCTGAGATAACTTGAGAATTTATCTAACCGTGACATAATCTTTAAGTAATTGCTCGGCTGTCCACTTACTAAAATATAAATACTTAAGAGTCACTTTTTAATGAATTATGCTTTCGACATAGTAACTGTAAATTAGCTGGTTCATCAGTACCACCTTTAGACAAAGGCTTAATATGGTCTATCGTTAAATCATCAATGCTTCCACAAATAGCGCACTTATAGCCATCTCGCTGGACAAGGACTAACATCAACTGGCTGTAGTTCTTTGCAAACTCTATGCGGCGGTGTTGTGAATGAAACCGTTTTACTTTTTTCTCTGCTTGTTTTTGCCTTTGACTAACAACCCATTCGAGTTCTTGCTTTACTGTATCTTTTGTAGGTTCATCAGCATATTTGCTCGCAAGCACTGTAAGAAGGATACGCTCATATTCATCCAGACTTTTTTCTGCTCGCCAATGCTCAATGGCAACCCAATCACTGGCCCACCGAGCGAGCGATAATTCATCTATCTCATCTATCATCAAATTGAGAAAATCAAATATTCTCTCATCACGAGAACGAATTGCCTGAATAGTCTGCTCATCTCGAATATAAAAACCAATAACTTCACTTGGATTAGCAGCAAAGGGCGAACCAGAATCTACTTGAACTTCTAAATTTTCATACCTGATAGGATAAGTCCAACTCATATTTTGCCTTTCAATAACTGTGTTTCAAAGACAGCCACCCAACTAAGCATTTACCTGCCATTTGACGTCATAACAGCTTATATAATTCTCGCCGCCTAATTCCTAAATTAATTTCGGTGATTAGACGGTTTTAGATTAGAATGCAATAAGTAAATTATAGCACTCCACAAGCAGAAAGATATTCCATGCCTCAATCTGATCAGGGTGTTACTCGCGACCGATACATGCTCGTTCCGCGCACGATTATTTTTTTGCGGCGCGGCGATTCCTACTTGCTGATCAAAGGCGCGGCAACCAAGCGATTATGGGCAAATAAATATAACGGCATCGGCGGTCACATCGAACGCGGCGAAGATGTTTTGTCTGCGGCGAGACGTGAATTGAAAGAAGAAACCGGACTCGATGCAATTCTGTGGTTATGCGGCACAGTGATTGTTGATGCAGGTGAAACTGGAATTTGTTTGTATGTCTTTAGCGGGGAAAACATTGAAGGCGAATTGAAATCGTCAAGCGAGGGAACCGTTGAATGGGTCGCGTATGATGCGATCAAGGATTTAAATGTTGTCGAAGATTTGCCGATTCTATTATCTAAAGTGCATCGTATGAAGCGCGGCGATCCGCCATTCTCAGCGCGATCTTATTACGATCAAAATCAAAAATTGAAAATGGAATTTGGAAATTAGATTCCGATTCCGATCGGCAGCAGCATCGTGAATTTGCTTCCCTTGCCTTGCTTGCTTTCAACATTCAGCTTTCCGTGATGCTGTTCGATGACTTGACGCGTGATCGCCAGCCCAATTCCGATTCCGCCAAACAAATCATCCCCGCTTTTTTCGAGATGATAAAAGCGGTCAAAGATGCGTGAGAGTTGGTCGGTAGCGATTCCGATTCCGTGATCTTCAACCGAAACAGCCAGCCGATCTTTTTGTTTTTCAAAATTGATTTCGACCTCGCCGCCGCGCGGACTGAATTTGATGGCGTTATCTACCAGCGCGGTGAGAGCGCGTTCGAGCGATTTGGAATCGCCATGGACGTCCGCGGTATTTTGTTCGTTCCTGACTTTTAAATGGATGCCGTGTTCTGTGGCTTTCTTCTCGTATTTCTTAACAATGTCCTGCGCAATCTCGTTCATGTTCACGGGTTGAAAATCCGGAAGAACGAGTTCGATCTCTTGCAAAAATAAAATATCGTTGACCAGCGCTACGATGTGACCAACATTACGCGAGACGGTTTCCATCGCTTCGTTGAGTTGATTGCCTTGCAGCGAACCTTTTTGCAGAATTTCCAAATATCCGCTGGCCGCCATCAACGGCGTGCGAAGTTCATGCGCGACGTTTGTTAAGAATTCACGCCGCGTCAAATCTTGCTCGGCAAGTTTCTGGTACGCTTGCGCGAGTTCGTTGGCGCGCATACGCAAATCTTCGATTGCCATTTCATCGTTCTGACGCAACCGTTCGCTGATCTCTTTGACCATCGCCATCGCGACACTGCTCGAATCGTGCAGGACGCGGTCAAAGTTTTCTTTGTTCAATTCCAGAACCACGACATCGCTTTTTGTCGTGACGGTTGCGGCACGCGGCGCGTTATGGATCAATGCCATCTCGCCGAAGAAATCTCCGGCCCTTAAAGTTTTCAGTACGCGCGCTTCGGTTTGATTGACGACTTTGGTGACTTCAACATCACCTTCGAGAATCATGTAAAAAATGGTTTCCAGCGCATTCTCGTGGCACAATACCGTTTCTGTCGGATAAGTGTTTACTTTGCTGTTCGCGATCAATTCTTCCACTTCATCGGGTTTGATGCCCGGAAAAGCACGCGGGATGATTTTGCTGGGGGCGCGGTTAGTCGTCATAACTTTTGTCTTGTATGATTCTAAACGAGGAAGACGCTTTACATCTATCAGCCATTTGGACTAAAGCTTATAACCGATCTTTCTCAAGAAATCTTTACGCCAGGCAATATCTTCGATACCTTCCACGCCTTTGGGCGAGAAGCCATCGATCACCCCGAGGATGCCGCGTCCTTGTTCGGTCTGTGCAACCAACACCTCGGTCGGATTCGCGGTAGCGCAAAAAATCCGAGCCACTTCAGGTAAAGCTTTAATGATGTTCAAAACATTGATGGGAAAATATCCTTCAGCTAAAAACAAGATAAACGAATGTCCCGCGCCGATTGCGGTTGCATTTTTTCTCGCCAATTCAATCATTGCGTCATCGGTCCCGCTCCAGCGCACGAGACATTTTCCCGAGGCTTCACAAAACGCAAATCCAAACTTGATCCCCGGAACCGCGCCGACCAATGCTTCGTGAACGTCCTCGACGGTTTTGATGAAATGGGATTGGCCGAGTATGAAGTTCACCGATTCCGGTTTTTCGATTTTGATTGTTTTGATTTCCATACCAATCTCTCCTTCGCATTTTTGCAGAAAGGTCGCGTTCGCTTTTTGATGTTTGCGGGTTGAATTCATTTATGATACAACAAATAGAAATTTGCAAGATGACAAAAGGATTGCGAATGTCCAAATTGTATCGCCATATTTTTTCTGTTTTGATAGCTGGATTATGTTTGAGCGCTTGCTCACCTGCGGCGACAGTTGCGGTGATTCCATCCGCGACGGC
>JBAUMB010000184.1:0-1511 GCA_049578465.1 Anaerolineales bacterium | reverse complement strand
GCCATAAGTTGATATCCATTTTGGATATGAGCACAGTATTTCGTAATCATGTACCAGCCGAGCTTTGAATTTAAGTATGCGAGAAGATATTCGTCAGAATCCGGCATTATATAGGCTGCATTGTTTGTGAGTACACCATCGCAATCCATCAAAAACAAAGGTTTTACCTGGAAAATCTGGTAGACAATTTTCTTTTTGCTGAATTCTTGTATGTAGTCTGAAGCATATCTTTGTAATGCGTACCACTCATGACGGCCTGTTAAAGCCTCATTACGTTGTTCTAGTACCATGTAACATTATATATTTCGTTATAAGCCAAAGTATGATATACTGGCGGCAACTCAATCAAGGAGGCCGCCATGTCACCGAGATATCGAGTAACACTTACCGAGCAGGAACGCAAAGAGCTTGAGGCGTTGACTCGGCGGGGTAAAACCCACGCCAGAAGATTTATCCATGCCCGTGCGTTGTTACTATGTGATGCAGGTGCTTTTGGGCCGGCATGGACTGTTGCGGATGCGTCAGCAGCGCTTGGAGTGACAAGCCGGACCATTGAACACCTCAAGAAGCGATTTGTTGAGGATGGACTCGACGCTGCACTGGAACGAAAACCGCGGGAAAAGCCGCCACGTGAAGTCACGTTTGACGGGGCTTTTGAAGCAAGATTGATTGCCTTGGCCTGTTCAGATACCCCAGAAGGGCACAGACGTTGGACTGTCAGGTTGCTTGCGGACAAGGTTGTCGAACTTAACATTGCATCATCCGTATCGCACATGACCGTACAGCGGGTCTTAAAAAAAACGAACTTAAACCTCATCTCAGCAAATACTGGAAAATCCCGCCAGAAGGGAGTGCGGCCTTTGTAGCTAATATGGAGGATGTTCTGGAGGTATATCACCTGCCGTATGATCCTGGCTATCCGGTGGTGTGCATGGATGAATCCTTCAAACAAATGATTGGCGAAGTCCGAGAGCCAATACCGTGCGCGCCGGGACAGCCGGCACGCATTGATGACGAATACGTTAGAAACGGAGTGGCTGAAATATTCATGGAAGTGGAACCGCTGGCCGGCAAAAGACATGTGGTGGTCACGGAACGCCGAACCAGAAGAGATTGGGCGTTGCAGATCCAGCAGATGCTTGACGAACGTTATCCCAACGCGGTCAAGGTACGCTTGGTTATGGATAATCTGAACACCCACAGTATTGCCTCACTCTACGAAACATTCGCGCCCAAGGAAGCCAGGCGGCTAGCGGAACGACTTGAAATTCATTACACGCCGAAGCACGGAAGTTGGCTGAACATGGCAGAGATTGAACTCAGCGTCCTTAAAGGGCAGTGCCTGGAGCGCCGGATTGCCGACATGGCAACCATGCAGGCCGAAGTGGCCGCATGGGAAAGAGACCGAAATAACCGCACAAAGAAGATTGATTGGCAATTTACGACATCGGACGCTCGGATCAAGCTGAAGCGTCTTTATCCGAATATATAGCTGTTACATGGTACTAGGT
>JBAUMB010000183.1:0-1564 GCA_049578465.1 Anaerolineales bacterium | reverse complement strand
GATATGCAGCAAGAATGTCGGACGGCAGGAACGAAGAACCAATATCAACCCACGTATATTTATCGATTTGTCCGCGGAAGAAGCGGGCGCGGTTGGTCCCTTTTTCACGGATGATCTCGGCGCGCTCAGCCAACGTTGGATCGTTAATCAGCAATGCGCCGCCTTCACCACTGCTAAAGTTTTTTGTTTCATGGAACGATTGCGCCGCTAACGATCCGAACGTTCCAAGATATTTGCCTTTGTATTTTCCAAACAATCCATGTGCATTATCTTCGACAACCGCAATGTCATGCTGATATGCGATCGCAAGAATCTGATCCATCTCACAACCCACGCCCGCATAATGAACGGGGACAATTACTTTCGTGCGCGGCGTGATCAACGCTTCGAGCTTGGATTCATCCAAGTTAAGGGTATCCGCTCGAACGTCAATGAAGACCGGCTTGGCGCCGCGTAAAACGAACGCATTCACAGTCGAGACAAAAGTAAAATCTGGAATGATCACTTCATCGCCGGGTTGAATATCCAAAAGAATCGCGGACATATCCAGTGCGTGCGTGCAGGAAGTGGTCAATAAAACTTTCGATACGCCAAGTTCCTGTTCAAGCAATGCATTGCATTTCTTGGTGAACGGACCATCGCCGGAAATGTGTCCGCTTTGGACGGCTTGCGCAATGTATTCGAGTTCCTTGCCGACGGGAATGGGACGATTGAAATCAATGCGGATGTTTTCGCTCATATCAATCCTTACGAACTAAAATGGTGAAATCGTAAATGCGATAATCGTGAAGCAAGGCAACATTCTTCGAGAAGTTGCGTTTGCAATAATCGAAAAGATACAACGGATCGGCGTAATAAAGATCGGCGCGCATTTTATCGGCATCAGAATATTTGGTCAGGAAGTTGCTGGCGAATCCCTTGCGGCTGAGATCATTGAAACGATGAAGAGAATCAATTACGTAATTCGTCCAAGTTTCAAATGATTGTTCGCCGCGCACATTGAATACACCGCTGGCAACCACATAATCGCAGATGGGCAGTTGATCTTTTTCCGTGAAGAACGTGCGATGCGATTTATTATTCTGTGTTTTGCGCGCAATTTCAATCGCGCTTTCTAAAATATCGAAGCCGAAGTAATCCGCGTGAAAACCTTTTTGCTCGATGTAATCCGCCAGCGCGCCGTAACCGCAACCATAATCAAGAATGGAAAACGATTCCATCTCAATAATCTTGAGCAATTGATCGAAGCGTGTATTTTGCGACTCATCCGAATTCCAATCCACGCCGCGCGGCGACGCGCCGTGTTCTTCGATCCTTTTGCGGAAATAAGATTTGACTTGCTCCAAGCCGGGAACGTCACTCATGATTTTCCTTTTTCAAAATATTGACTCGCGTCCGAGCCGACCATGAACAACAAATCCAGCACAGTCACAAATGGATCGTAGGGCGGATACAACTGCGGATATTCCGGATAATCGTATTGAATGTATTCGAGCGAAATATTTGCGGCCGCGAATTTTTCGGCTTCGATGTAATCTCGAGCCGACGGTCCGCTGATATAATG
>JBAUMB010000182.1:0-4269 GCA_049578465.1 Anaerolineales bacterium | reverse complement strand
GCATTGCATTATTTGCCGGAATTTTATTCATCATCTTAGTAATTATAGATTTCAATAACCGCTTGGAGGACTTGAACCGACTCCAAAAACAAGACGGCATTTTCCAAGCCCAGGCCACTCAAGGAATACAAACGCAAATCGCGTTACAAGCACAAGCAACGTACGCCGCATCCGATCAAGCTGTACAGGATTGGGCGCGCACCGAAGGCGGATATGCCCAACCCGGCGATCAGATCGCTTTACCGGTCGGTCCAACGAGCGATGCGCCCGTTCAACAATCCGAAGCGGCTCCTTCACCAACGCCCATGCCAAATTGGCAAAACTGGTGGAATCTATTCTTTGGTAATCAATAAATCCGTCTCTTGGTTTATTTTAAGAGAATTGATTCTTTCATGAGTAGACGCTAAGCGCGTATTCATTCATAATTAGAAACATGTATACTTGCCCCTGTTTATTTATTGAACTTGGCACGCATTCTTAAAGGAGCATCCCATGAAAATCATCGCGACCAAATTCCGCCTCTACTGGCCTCTGATCAAATCATTGCAAACCGGTCTGTTATTGATGACAGGCATGGCCGGTTATTTAAGCGCACATGCTTCTGTCCATTGGAATAGTTTTTTGCAAATGATCCCAAGTTTATTTCTTGCGATCAGCGGCTCCACCATCCTGAACATGTGGTGGGATCGCGACATCGACGCGAAGATGAAACGCACACACAAGCGCCCGACCTCGGCCGGGCAGGTGACTTCGGATGAAGTCCTGCGGCTTGGGCTGATCGTATCCATCATCGGAATCGGCTGGGCTTTTGGGGTAAATCTTCTTTATGGGTTTGTTGTCTTCGCTGGATTATTTTTCGATGTGGCGATTTACAGCATGTGGCTCAAACGCCGCACATGCTGGGCAATTGTCTGGGGCGGAATTTCAGGAGCGATGCCGGTTCTTTCGGGGCGCGTACTCGCCGTCGGCAAGATTGACCCGATTGGGGTTTTACTTGCAGCGGCAATCTTATTCTGGATTCCAACTCACACCTTGACCTTTAGTTTAAAGTTCTTCGATGATTATAAAAACGCGGGCGTCCCAACTTTTCCATCCACGTATGGAAATCAATTTACACGCTTCGCTATCGCGACTTCGAGCATTCTCGCAGGTTTGGCAATGAGCGTGGCTTCGATTTGGATTGGCGTCGCTGAAGGCATTCTGGCATTGATTATTGTGTTGAGCGCTGTTCTGCTTTTTCTTTCAGCAACCGTTGTCTTCAATCCTTCCGATCAAACCAACTTAAGACTTTATAAATATGCATCCATTTATATGCTAAGCACAATGATCTTGATTATTCCATATCACATCTAATAAGCTCAAGTTGCCGTCCGCCACCAAAGATTCAACACAAAGTCGCAAAGAGCAATAAAAAGAACTTGGTTTCTTAGTGTCTTTGCATTGAGTTCTTTCAACGAATTTGCTTTTAACCTTTGAAGGTAGCAACTTGGATTAAATAATAAGACCACCTCACGATGGTCTCGAGTGCCGAGGGTGAGATTTGAACTCACGACCAAGGGCTTATGAGTCCCCTGCTCTTCCACTGAGCTACCTCGGCTTGGAAAAGAGCGCCGCGAATGTTACTATGGGAGTTGGCATTTGTCAACACAGTGTATAATCAGCAAACGGAGACCCCATGAAAGCGCTGATACTCGAACAGAATGCAAAGGAACGTTCTTTGATCCAGCATGTGTTGGAAAAAAGCGGACATGAAGCCATCCTCGGCGGGGACATGGAGCAGGCCTGGCAGTTGATTGAGAAAGGTGAAGCGCGCTTCATTATCGCAGACGGGGATGCGGATGATTTCAAAAAGTCGAAGCTCATCGG
This sequence comes from Anaerolineales bacterium, assembly GCA_049578465.1. Taxonomy (GTDB): domain Bacteria; phylum Chloroflexota; class Anaerolineae; order Anaerolineales; family Villigracilaceae; genus Fen-1038. Next base: position 2,403 of record JBAUMB010000182.1, on the reverse strand, counting down.
ACGCGTGCGCGCTGCAAAAATCCTGCCCGTTTATTTTCTCGTTCTGACTGCCGGAGAGGCAGACTTCGCTGACGCCGACGATAATCTTCACAAGCCGATTGCGGCTTCGGAATTAAAGGCGCGCATCATGATCGGACAGCGTTTCCTATCGCTTGGAGAAAGTTTATCAAGCGCGCGCAATCAGCTTGAAAATCTCGCGTTGTATGATTCATTAACAGGTCTGATGAATCGCAACGCGTTCTTTCGAAGCGCGCAAGGCGAACTCGAACGCGCCCGTCGCAGTTCTTCCCCATTAAGCATGATCGCCATTGATATTGATCGTTTCAAGGCGTTGAACGCCGAGCACGGAGTCGACATGGGCGATGAAGTATTGAAGATCGTCGCGCAAGCCATCCGTGAAAAGAGCCGACCGTATGATTGCATCGGGCGCTGGACTGGTGATGAGTTTGTGATCGCGTTGCCGGGCGTCATCGGCGCGGACGCGGAAAAGATCGCGGGACGAATCATCAAAGGCATTGATTCAGCGGACATCAAGTTTAAGAACGACACGGTGAAAGTTGGTGTGAGCGCGGGAATTGTTTCGGCGTCGCGCATCAGCGCTTCGACGGAGGCTGAACCGTTGATCGAGCAGGCGCGTCAGGCGATGGCGCGTGCCAAAGAATCAGGCGGAGATCAGGTTTATCTCACGTATATTTAAAACCTAGTCATTGCGAGCGTAGCGAAGCAATCCCCTGTTTAAGAGGAGATTGCCACGCCGCGAGAACGCGGCTCGCAATGACATCACAAGGATATCAAATGACAGACGAATTGAAAGTGGATGATGGGCAGGTCGTTTCGATGCACTACACGTTGCATGTGGATGGTCAGGTTGTGGACAGCTCCGAAGGCAAAGAGCCGCTGCAATTCATCCAAGGCATGGGACACATCATTCACGGACTCGAACACCAAATTTATGATATGAAAGTCGGCGAGAAAAAAGATGTGGTGGTCGCGCCGAAGGACGGATATGGTGAAACGGACCCCGAAGCATTTATGGATGTGCCGCGTGATTCATTTCCGCCGAACGTTCCGCTTAAGATCGGCACCGAATTGGAATTACGCGATCAAACCAATCAGCCCGTGTATGCGCGCATCGACGAGGTCACGGATAATAATGTTCGCTTGAATATGAATCATCCATTGGCAGGCAAGGAGTTGCACTTCTCAGTTGAAATCGCAAACTTGCGTCCCGCTTCCAAGGATGAAGTTTCGCACGGACATGTGCATGTCGAGGGACACAGCCATTAAATCAAAACACCACTTGCAAAATCAGCAACGCGATCATTCCCGCCAAAATCGTCAACAGCGTATTCTTTGTCCGCCAGGCCACGAGAATCGCAACTGCGCCCGCCATCAATCGGTAATTGCTCCAACTTAAATCCAACGTATTATTCGGCATGAACAACGCCGGTGCAATGATGGCGGATAACACCGCAGGCGGCACAAATCTCAACGCCCGCTTCACCGCTGCCGGAATTTCAAAATGACCGAACAAATAAATAAATGAAAAGCGCATTCCGAACGTCAGTGCGCCAGCCAACAGCATCACTAACCAAATATTCATGCTTTTCGATTCTCCAAGACCGTGCCGATCAAGATTCCAACCAACGCCGCCAGGATGAGTCCGAGTTTAAACGGAAGATTAAATGCCAACAACGCAACCACCCCCGCCGATAACGCTGAAGCGACAACCGGTTTATCTTTACACACCGGCACGACTAAGGCAATGAATGTCAGCGGCGCGGCAAAATCCAACGGCCACGAAGATGGAATCGCCGCGCCCAAAAAGATTCCCAGCGTACTGCTGACCTGCCACGTTGTCCACAATGCCAATCCCGCGCCGAGGAAGAACCAATGACTCGTCGGCGTGAATCCATCTTCTTCATAATGGATGATAGTCGCGGCATAAGCTTCATCAGTTAATAAATATGACAATAATATTTTCCAACGCTGAGGTAGATGTTCGATATACGGCGCGACCGAGGCGCTGTACAGCATGTGCCGCAAGTTGACAACTGCAATCGTCAGCACGATGACAAGCCCCGGCGCGGACTCATGAATCAACTGCGTTGCAACGAATTGCGATGATCCCGCAAAGACAATAGATGACATCATCTGCGCCGCGGCCGGTGAAAGTCCCGCGCCGAGTGCTAACGCGCCGTAGATCAGCCCGAAAGGAAATACTCCAACCAAGAGCGGAGATTCGGCGCGAACTCCCGCCCAAAAAGATTTCATGGTTTGATTCATTATCTCCTAGAAATAAATATCATTCCCCTTCGGGGCGATAATCTAAAGTAAATACCGATAACATCATCAAGAAATTAAGCTGCGTAAAGATTTGAACTATATTGTGTTTAACCTTGG
>JBAUMB010000181.1:0-1714 GCA_049578465.1 Anaerolineales bacterium | reverse complement strand
TTCGCAGCATGGCTTGGTGCAGGAATTTTTGCGTCCACATTTATGCTCACCGGTCAATGGTTCGACATTGCTCGCACCGATATGTTCGCCGCTGCTCTTTCGGTGCTTGGAATTTATTTGGCAAGAGAAAATAATAGAAACAATGTCATTCTGAGCGAAGCGAAGAATCTCCGCGTTGCATACAAAGATTTATTATCTGGTCTAATATTTGCCTTCGCTTTCTTAACCAAACAAAGCGCACTTGGGGTTGGACTCGCCGTGATCCTTTATTATTTGATTTTCAACTGGCGGCGCACCATCGTGCTCACGTTTTCTTTTGCATTATCCATCGCCATTCTTTACGGCTTCTTCTGGCTGACCAGCGCGGGCTGGGTCAATTACTATCTCTTCACCATTCCCGCCGCGCACGCATTCGATTTCAGCCTCGGCAGAATCATCAGCGTGTTGATCGGGCAATTCGCATTCATTCCTATTTTTCTAATTGCGGGACTTTTGCCGATTATCATTTCGCCGCGAAAAATCTTCAATGATAAGTTGTATCGCTATTACGTTGTCATGGCTGGCGCGTTGATCGCAACCGGAGTCGTTGGACGCTTGAATGCTTTTTCCGGACCCAATGTTTATATCCCATCGTATCTCGGCGTTGCGCTTCTTATCGGACTGGAAGCGAGTTGGCTAACCGAACTCAAAATTAATCCCGCGCCGATTATTCTTGAATGGGTTTTATTATCAGCACAGTTCGGTTTTCTTATTCCAGCTTATTTTCAAACCAAGACTATTCCGACGCAACAAGATCGCACCGCAGGCGACGCATTGGTCGCCAAGATAAAAAGTTATAACGGCGATGTCCTTCTGTTGGATAATAATTATCTTGCTTTATACTCAGAAAAAACTCCATACTTTAACGAGATGCCCATGTCCGAAATCAGCGGACAAGGAAACCTTTATCCGATGCCGCAATGGAGAACGCTTCAACCACAGATTAATTCATTGATCCACTCCCCCACCACCGATGCAATTATCGTTGATTTCACTTTACCAATCAAATCGATGATCTCCAATTGCAGGCAACAGCCCATCAGTTATGCTGATAGAATTGTCTTTGAACCGGTTGCCGGTCCACCTAATAGCAGACCCAGCCTCATCATCACATGCAAATAAAATATAGGAACAGCTATGAACATTCAATTAAAAATTAACGCAATAAATTATGAAATCGAAGTCGCTCCAAGCGAAACTTTATTCTCTGCAATTCGCCAACTTGGTTTTTACGGGATCAAATTTGGCGACGAAGACGGCTTGACCGGCGCCGATACGATTCTATTCGATGGCAAACCGGTCAACGCCGGATCGTTGCTGGCAGCGCAAGCTGAGGGCCACAACCTCGTCACGATTGAAGCGCTCGGCGAGCATCCCGATCAGGGTTGGAAAAAGACTGAAGGCTTGCATCCGCTTCAACAGGCTTTCGTTGAGAACGGCGCGATCCAATGCGGATACTGCACACCCGCGCAAATCCTTGCAGCAAAATCGTTGCTCGATAAAAATCCAAATCCGAGTGAAGATGAAGTCCGCGAAGCAATCTCCGGTGTCTTATGCAGATGCACCGGATATATCAAACCGGTTCAGGCAATCTTACGCGCCGCGGCAATCATGCGCGGCGATGAACCTGTCAATTGGGAATCGGTGCATTGGGATTTAGGCAATTGGGATAATC
>JBAUMB010000180.1:0-13409 GCA_049578465.1 Anaerolineales bacterium | reverse complement strand
GAGAGAACCTATACCAGTGTAGCCAACCACAGCCGGTAAACTTGGATAGAATTGTTTGCTGGCAAAGTGAGCACCTGCTGCAAGCGCTTTGTTTGCATAATCCAATATTGCAGCCTTTACCTTAACTGTAACATCCCCATCATTTAAAACAGGATCAGGAAAATCTTCGTACATTGGTATATCTCCCAACTTATTAATTACTGCTGCTTTCATATCGAACCTCCTCTTTTATTAAGCACTATTTGTGTCAACGTGATGTTGATAGAACAAATCATAGTAAACATCTCTTTTAAGATTAAACTACTATAAGTAGAATAATCATTCCGTTTATAGTTACATTAAGAAAGAATTCAGAACCTATTTGTGGAATAACTCCTTGTTTGTCTCTATGCGTTATAATAAGCTTATTGATATCAAATAGCAAGTAGGCACTTTTAATGGAGCTTAGTTACCTTATGGAAACTATGATTAGAATACATAATGTTTATGATAAAAACTGCCCGACTCGACATGCATTGGATTTGATTGGCGACAAATACACAGTTTTAGTGATCATTTTCTTGCAAGATTCTCCCCGACGGTTTAGCGAATTACAGCGGATGATTACGGGCATCTCACAGAAAATGTTGACGCAAACACTCCGCAGTTTAGAACGTGAAGGCTTGCTGACGCGCACAATCTATCCTGAAGTTCCGCCTCGAGTCGAGTATGCGCTTACGCCGTTAGGTGAAACGCTGATTGACCCGTTAGTGGCGTTGCGTGAGTGGGCTGAAACTAATATCGAGGCTGTTCTTGTTGCTCAAACGGATTATGATCATCATCATAAATCGCCGATCCATATGATTACAGACCTAACTCCAAATGAACAGGCGGCGCGCCTGCAGCGTTGATTTGCCAACAGTTGTGTCTTAAAGAAAGACTTTCGGGCTTTGAACCCGAAAGTCTTTTATTTTCTTTTGATTATTATTTATCCGTGTTTCTTCTGGAACTCGCGCATGAACTGTGTCAATGACTCAGCGGCTTTGACGTCCAGCGCGTTATAGAGCGAAGCGCGCATCCCGCCGACTGAGCGATGACCTTTGAGTCCGATCAAATCATTCTTCTTGGATTCGGATGCAAAGGCATCTTCCAATTCTTCGGCTGGGAGGCGGAACGGAATGTTCATCATCGAACGCGCATCTTTGTTGGCGTGTCCGCGATAGAAGCCGCCGCTTTCGTCAATGGTTTTGTAAACCAAATCCGCCTTGGCGTGGTTGCGTTTGGCAATTGCGTCCAATCCGCCAAGCGACTTCACCCATTTCAAAACCAAACCCGTTATATAAATCGAATAGCAAGGCGGCGTGTTGTGCAGTGATCCGCTGGCGGCTAAGGCTTTGTAATCAAGCATCACCGGCAGGTTGGCGGGAGTCCGCTCGAGCATGTCGTCACGCGCGATTACGATGACCACGCCCGACGGTCCGGCATTTTTCTGCGCGCCGGCATAGATCAACGCATATTTGGAAACGTCAATCGGATGGCTGATGAAGTCGGATGACGCATCGCACACCAACGGAACTCCGGCGGGCGGAGTCGGTTCGTTGAAATATTCCACGCCGTGAATCGTTTCGTTGGACGTGAAATGCAGATACGCGGCTTTCGGATCGAGATCAAGCTTTGTTGGTAGCGATTTAAATCCATCGGCTTCGGTGTTTGCCGCGGCGTGAGTCGTGCCGAGCTTTTGAGCTTCCTTGAACGCGGTCTTGCTCCATGTGCCGGTCACGATGTAATCGGCGGAACCGGTCGCTCTCAAGTTCATCGGCAGCATCGCAAATTGAAGTGACGCGCCGCCTTGTAGGAACATCACTTTGTAGTTGGCGGGGATGCCAAGCAGTTCGCGCAGATCCGCTTCGGCGGTATGGATGATGCTTTCGAATTCCTTTGAGCGATGGCTGATTTCCATCACCGACATGCCGGTGCCTGCGTAATCCAGCATTTCGACTTGCGCCTGTTGCAGGACTTCATACGGCAGAGCGGCCGGACCCGGGTTGAAGTTATAGACACGCTTTGTATCAGACATGGAATTTACTCCTTCATTTGTTTGGACATGCGCGAGACGCGCTTAAATTTTGCTTTCACCGTATTATAATCAATTGTCAGACAATTTCCAAGAACAATAAGCATGAAACGCTACTGACTTCTGTCGTTGACAAAGCATTTTCCGATGGTTAGAATGACCTCACATAATGTCATTGCGAAACCCCGCAGGGGTGATGGCAATCTCCTGTTTGAATAGAAATGGAGCTTGCTTCGCTCGCAATGACATCTCAATAATAAGGAGAATCTCATGAAGATATTAGTTTGCGATAAAACCGAAAAAGAATGCGTCGATCAAATGCGCGCCGCAGGTCTAACCGTGGATGTGCGCGATGACATCACGCCCGACGATTTGATGAAAGTTTTACCGGCCTATGACGGCATGGTCGTTCGTTCGCGGACCAAGGTGCGGCAGCCGTTAATTGACGTTTGCCCCAACCTGAAAGTGATCGTGCGCGGTGGCGTTGGCTTGGATACGATTGACGCAGATTATGCCAAGTCCAAAGGCATCACCGTTATGAACACACCAATGGCAAGTTCCGCTTCGGTGGCTGAATTAACCATTGGTTATATGTTCGCTTTAGCCCGCTCGATCTATCCAGCCTCGGCTTCAATGAAATCCGAAAAATGGGAAAAGAAAAATTTTGAAGGCGATGAGATTGGCGGCAAAACTCTCGGCTTGATTGGAATTGGCAACATCGGCAAGGAAGTTGCGAAGCGCGCATCGGCATTGGGCATGAAAGTAGTCGCCTACGATCCCTATGTAAAATCAATGGAAGGCGTCAAGCTGGTCACGCTCGATGTATTGCTGGCGCAAGCCGATTACATCAGCCTGCATCTGCCGAAGACCAAAGAGTCAGCGAATATGATCGGCGCGGCACAATTTGCGAAAATGAAAAACGGCGTACGGATCATCAATTGCGCGCGCGGAGGCATCATTGATGAAAAGGCGTTGCATGATGCATTGGTCAGCGGCAAAGTTGCTGGCGCGGCATTGGATGTTTATGCCGAAGAACCGCCGACGGATTGGAAATTGGTCAAATTGCCGAATGTGATTTGTTCGCCTCACATCGGCGCGGCGACGAAAGAGGCTCAGGGCCGTGTCGGCGCGGAAGTAGCTGAGAAGTTGATTGCGTTTTCAAAGAACGGGAAATAATTATTTTATGTAGGGCGCAATTATTGCGCCCTACATGATTCCATATCAAAGGAAAAATTATCGAATGAAAATCATCAGCGACATTGGCATTCAGATTCCACAAGTGTATCTTCCTAAACCCGGCGTGGACTTAAAGAAATGGGCGGTCATTGCCTGCGATCAATTTACTTCCGAGCCTGAATATTGGAATCAAGTCGAGAAAATTGTCGGCGACGCGCCCTCTACTTTGAATTTAACTTTCCCCGAAGTCCATCTGGAAAAACCGGGCAAAGCCGAACGCATCGAAACTATTCAATCCACAATGCGAAAATATTTGGATGCTGGCATTCTTCAAGCTCGCGAAGGTTTGATTTATGTTGAGCGCACTGTCGCTGGCAAAACGCGCAAAGGGATTCTGCTTGCGCTGGATCTCGAACGCTACGATTACAACAAAGGCTCGACGAGTCTCATCCGTGCCACCGAGGGAACGATTGTCGAACGCTTGCCTCCGCGCATGCAGATCCGCGAAGGCGCAGCGTTGGAATTGCCGCATATTCTGGTGCTGATTGACGATCCGAATTGCACGGTCATTGAGCCGTTGCGCGCCTCGAAATCAAAACTTGAAAAACTTTATGATTTTGATTTGATGCTTGATAGCGGACATCTCACGGGTTATGCAGTCAATCAAGAATTTGAAAATAAAATCATCGAAGCGCTGCGTGGACTCGCTAAGTCTGAAACATTCGCAGCGAAATATGGAATCGATTCAAAGAGTCCGGTCTTGTTGTTTGCGATGGGAGATGGCAATCATTCGCTGGCAACCGCGAAAGCGATTTGGGAAAAGATCAAATCAAAAGTTGGTATGGATCATCCCGCGCGTTATGCCTTAGTAGAAATTGAAAATGTCCATGATGAAGGCTTGGAGTTCGAACCGATCCATCGCGTGTTATTCGGATTGAAGAAAAGTTTATTTGCTCAGATTGATTCTGTCCTTGGTAAAAATTTTGAATACACATCTGTTCCCAGTGCGGATGAAATGGTCAAGATCGTGGATCAAACACACGGTGAGAAGCAAGCTGTTGGTCTGGTGATCGGCGGAAAAGGATTCGGCGTGCTCGAGATCGCACATCCGTCGTCCAATTTGCCGGTCGGCACGATTCAACCTTTCCTTGATCTATATATGAAAGACGGCGGCGCGGAAAAAATTGATTATGTGCACGGCAAAGATGTGGTGGTGAAGTTGGGAAGCCAGCCGAGTAACGCTGCTATTTATTTGCCCGGCATGAGCAAATCCGATTTATTCAAGACGGTGATTCTGGATGGCGCATTGCCGCGCAAAACATTTTCAATGGGCGAGGCGCGCGAGAAACGCTTTTATATGGAAGCAAGAAAAATTGCTTAACTGATAAAGGCTGGATAACCAGCCTTTATTTTTTTCTTTGCTTATATTTACTCGATAAGAATAATATCAAATATATGAGAACCGTGACAGGGATAATGATAATAAGCAGGTTCGCCAGTTGAATCAGTGGACCAACTATTGCTTGTACAATGCTCGCTTTTTCAACAAAATAAAGTTCTAATCCACTGCAAATTAATATTAGCAGAATAAAAACTAGCGATGCAACTATTTCTTGTTTGCGTGTTGTCTTCATTTCTCAATTGCTTTTCATATAAACAATCTTTTTCAAAACCATCTCAAAATCGGCAGGATAAGGCGCGGTGAAAGAAATTCTCTCATTTGTGGTCGGATGCGTGAATGTTAAAGAATACGCGTGCAATGCTGGACGTGCAATGAGATTCGTTTCAGGTGCGCTATATAAGATGTCGCCCAACAACGGATGTCCCAACGCGTACGCATGGACTCGAATTTGATGCGTGCGCCCCGTCATCAATTCCGCTTCAAGCAGGGCGTGATCCGGATACTGTTTAAGAATTTTAAATCTCGTCTCTGATAGTTTCCCGTTTTTCTCATCCACCATCGTGCGATGCTTATGACCAACGTTGATTCGCAATGGATGCTTGGCAATCTTCTCGTTCCATCTGGGATTGCCCTCCGCGATGGCACGATAAATCTTTTTGGCTTCGTGCATCTCGAATTGCATATTGAGATTGCGATGCGCTTCCGCGGTTCGAGCAAAAACCATCACTCCCGATGTGGTTTTATCGAGGCGATGGACGATAAATATTCCTCGCCCTGAGTTTATCGAAGGGTTCCCGAATTGTTCTTCAAGCATTTTGACCAGATAGTTCGAATCTTTTTCCCAGCCATCCGGAAGAACAGATAGCCCGGCGGGTTTGTTGAGAACGATAACAGCTTCGTCACAATAAAGAATATTCATCAGTCAATTTTACTTCATGTGAGATTGCCGCGCTCACTTTGCGCGCCCGCAATGACATTGCATCACCCTTGACATTAACGTTACGTTAGGGTTTATAGTTGCGGCATGTTCACTGTCAAGCAACTTTCCAAGTTGGCGGGCGTCACGCCGCGAACACTCCATCACTATGATGCAATCGGTCTCCTCAAGCCGTCCCGTGTGGGCGATAACGGCTATCGCTATTATGGGGAGGAGTCGCTGCTGCGGTTACAGCAAATTCTGTTTTATCGCGAGTTGGATATGCCGCTTGAAGACATCAAGAAAATTGTCGGGCACCGTGATTTCGATGCCTTGGACGCGCTCGAAACTCACAAGGATGCGTTGAAGAAACGCATCGAGCGTCTAAATGTGTTGCTATCAACAGTGGACAATACGATCAATGATTTGAAAGGAAAAAAGAAAATGAATCCAAAAGGACTCTTTGAAGGTTTTAGCGAGGAAGAGCAGGAGCAGTATGCCGAAGAAGCTGCGCAGAGATGGGACACGGAAACCGTCCGTGCTTCGAATAAGAAATGGAAATCTTATTCCGATGCCGAGAAGAAAAAGATTCTTGCGGAAGGAAATGCTCTTTATAGTGATCTGGCTGCGGTGATGTCAAAAGGCGCGGCGAGTAAGGATGTGCAAATCATTATTGCACGTTGGCACAAGCACATGCAGTATTTCTGGTCGCCGAATGACGATCAATTGCTTGGTCTTGCCGATTTATACAACGATGATCCGCGCTTCAAAGCCAACTATGAAAAGGTTCATACCGGATTAGCGGAGTTCATACGCGAAGCCGTGAAAGTTTATGTGAAGAATAGAAAGAAATAAAAATCAGGGCGACAAACGTCGCCTTGATGATTTAACTGCTTGCTCCACTATAACGTTTTATTCCGAGTTTCCATACTTGCGATGCAACCAATAAAGTGACGATGCTTACGCCTAAAAACAGAAACACCTGCTGCAGATTTAATTCTCCCCGCAAGGCTTGGACAGGAATCGTTGTCGCCAGACCGATTGGGATAATGAACGTGACAATGATTCTCAGCCACCAAGGATATACCGTGATCGGATAACGTCCTGTATCCGTCAGTGCCTGCAGAATTGTCACGTTGTTGTCGAATTTGGTGAACCAAAAAGTGAAAGCAATTAATACGATCCAAAGGCTGTAAAGAACGATTGATCCCGAAACTATTAATAAAAGAAAGGTTATCATGTTAAACGGCGTGATAATATCTCCAGCCATTCTGACGCCGGTCACAATCAAGATAATCGCAACAATTAAATCCACGATGCGCCAGATTGAGATGCGAGAAAAAGTAACCAGAAATAAATTGTTAACCGGTTGGAGCAACATATAATCGAGCGAGCCATCGTGCATTGCGGCGTTGAAAAATTCCGTGTTGGGCCAGATCAGCGCCGACATAAATGTATTGACCATCAGAAGCACGCCCATTAATACAATCAAATCGCCTTTGCTCCATCCGCCCAGTGATTGAGTGTTCCAAAAGATGATTTGCAAACTCAACAATTCCCAGCCCAGCCACATCAGGTCAAGCAGGAACTCGATCACAGCTTCCGAACGATATGCCAGTGACATCTGAACATTGACCTTGATGAACGTCTGGATCAAACGCAAGGTATCCATGTTATGCGCCGACCGCTGTGAATTGTTTAAGTCCGCCGCGCCATGCGATGCGGAACAAGATGTAAACAACAATCAACCACACGATGTCCATGCTGTAACCGAGCAGGATGTCATGTGCGGAAAGATTTCCTAAAATCAATTGAGTTGGGAAATATTTAAATAATTGAAAAGGCAAATAGATGGACAGCGTTTGAATAATCTTCGGCATAAGTTGTAGTGGAACAAATTGACCGGAGAATAACGCAACCGGAATTCCATACAAACGATATAATGCCCAAACGCGCGTCGTCCAGAATGCTACGCAGACGATTGCTGAACTGAGCAGGAAGTTAATCGCGAAGCCGAAGATCAGGGAAGGAATTGCCAGCAAAACATTTGTTAATGTAACGGCGGAAAATGTCGGCTGGAACAGAAGCGAAAGCAATAACCAGACGGGAATCAGCACAAAGGTGGTCATCACTTTGAAAGCAAGGTTGTTCATCAGTGTGCGTGTCAAAAGCGGATGAACCGGAAGAATGATTTCGCTGGAGAGCGAGCCGTCTTGAATTTTGTATGCAAAATTATAGACGACGGTTTCGCCGGTGACTTGATCCACAAGCAGCATGATCATGTAATAAATAATAAAATCGTTGGCAGTAAGACCACCGACATTGCCTTGCGCGTTCGCAATGGAAGTCCAGACCGCGATGTAAACAATCGGCGTGATGAGTCCATAAAGAATGTACATGAAAAGATTGGCGCGATACTGCCATTGTTCCGCCCAATTGATCTGCGCCATGCGTTGATAAATACGAAGCATATTATTCTGTAAAGGCTTGCTCGATCACATCCTCGATGGGTGGATCGGCAATCGTGATATCGTGGATGGGAAGTTCTTTTAACATTCGCTCGGCGACGCGCGTGACGTCTTTCGCATCAACCTGGATATAATTTTTCTCCCGATCTTCATCGTTCTCAACCGGCTTCCCATATTTATTCAGGTCATGCACTGACGGATCGCGCAGGCTCACTCCGATTAATTTGAACGGCGCGATCTTGTGCGAAAGATCGGAGAGACCGCCATCATATTTGAGTTTGCCGAGATGAATGATAATAACGCGTTCGCACAAAGCTGTGACATCTGCCATGTAATGGCTGGTCAATAAAATCGTCGCGCCGGTTCGACGGTTATATTCGCGCAAAAAGTCGCGGATGCTGGACTGTGCGGTGATGTCGAGTCCGATGGTCGGTTCATCGAGGAACAACACTTTGGGACTATGAATCAAACCGACAGCCAGTTCGCATCTCATGCGTTCGCCCAGCGACAGATTGCGCACCGGCTTCTTCATCAGCGGACTCAACTCAAGCAATTCATCAAGTTCTTTGAACGTACGCTGATAAACATCATCTGGGATGCGATAGATGGCTTGATCGAGCAGGAACGAATCAGCCGCCGGAATATCCCATGAGAGTCGATTACGTTGTCCCATCACCAGCGTCATCGCACGCAGATAATCGGGCTTGAGTTCCCATGGTGTGAAGCCAAGCACTTGCGCTTTGCCTGAGGTTGGATTCAATAATCCGGATAACATTTTCAATGTGGTGGTTTTCCCCGCGCCGTTCGGACCAAGAAAGCCGACGATCTCTCCGGGTTGAATCCGAAAGCTGACGCCTTGCACCGCATTCACATCGGTGTATTCTCGTTTGAAAAAGCCGCGCACCGCCGCGCCGAATCCGCCCTCACGCTCCGAGACTTGATAGGTTTTTGTCAATTGCTCAACGATGATGGAATCTAAAGCCATGAATACCTCAGTCCTCGAAGAGCGATTGTATCATGATGAAAATTCGATGTAGAATGCAACGTTCATTGTTATTGGGCATCAAGCTTGTTTCAGAAAATCGACGAGGTCTTTATCAGCCAGATATGATTTTATTATTTCTTTAGTATAAACATACAGATTCGATACTATTGTATCTAATGGATATTGTCCGTCTAAATCGGTTTTCTTTTTCGCGGCTTTCTCAATTTTTGAAAGTTCACTAAAATTTCCATGAGCGATGCTTGATCTTGCTGAGTAAATTTTCTTGAGATTTTCTCTAGTTGTAGATAAATTTAAACTTGGATTTACCATTCTAAGTAGCATTGCTACTTTTAGTTGGAATTGCTTGTTAATCGAATCTTCTATGTTAAATCTGTTGAAATCGGGATTGTGAGTGAGTAATAGTTCTAAAATACTTGTCAATAGCAGGATTTTTATTTTTGTGTCATGTGTATCTTGCCCTGCAAGATACAGTAAATTCCCCATGTATAACAATTTCTCTGCAGTTCCTTGACTCAATGAATCATCTAATAGTTTTGCCGAAGCAAGCAGGTTATTTTTAATGCTCGGATAAAAGAACCAATCATATCCCTGTGCCGTATTTAATTTTTCGCCATCGTAATGCGGCGCTGTTGTAGAGAACATCATGAATATAAACCAGAAATCATCATCCTGCATTATCGTATCTTCTTGCATCAATATATCGTGACCGTTATATGTTTCATCACTGTTATCATAGGTTAGTAATGAAATAAGCGCTCCATATTCTTTCAAGGCTTCCTCATTCCTAATAGCAGGATGATCATCTTCTGGCATAATGAAACCTTGCTTTCCCTCCTTTCTTAATTTTTTCCTGTATGCTTGTGCTTCTTCTTTTAATCCACCATCATCAAAACGAATTATTAGCCATAATCGTGCAACATACTCTAAAATTCTTTCAGTTTTATAGCCACGAAATGCCTTTAAGACATAAGGGTCAATGTTTGAAAAGTGATCTCTGAATCGTAAGATGTACTTTTCTGCATTTGAAAAATCATTGTTTGGTCCAGCGATTAATTGGAAATACGAATTTTTTCGCGTATTTTCTAGTTGCTTTGCAACTTCTTGAATTTCACTCTTTGTGCGAGGATTATCAAGATAAAACCCGAAATGCTTTGATAAGCAAATTCGCTCAGGAATCGGATATATAAAGTGGGTAAATTTATAATCCATGATTTTCTTCTTTCTTGTTGTTGATCTTACTCATCGCATATTCTGCCAGCGCGGTGATCGTCAGCGATGGATTGACGCCGGGGTTAGCTGGCATGATCGAGCCGTCAATAATGTACATGCCGGGATAATGATGCACTTCAAAGTTTTCGTCCACCACACCTTCGTTTGAATCTTTTCCAATCGGCGCGCCGCCCAGAATATGTGCAGTGGTCGGAAGCCCCAAAAGATTTTCGCCGATGGAGCCCAAAGCGATTCCATTCGTGCGTTTTGCAAACTCACGCGTCAATTCATGCGAGCCTTTCACTTGCGCGTGGATTTCATAACCCGGCTCTGGTTCTGTCACCATGCCGCGCCGAAACAGCGTGAACAAACTGCGTCCCATGCGAAAGCGCATCCGGTTATCGGCGTGTTGCATCACCAGCAAAATTGTCACGTTGTGCGCCCAGCCTGGCAGAACCAACGCTTTCAAAAAATCAATCGGATGAGTCACTGCCCAACCCAAAAATCTCAACAATCGCATTGGCACGCTCACGTCCGTATCAATCAGCGGCGCGGCGAGAAAACGCATCAGCGACGAACCATTGGGATAGCGCACTGGTTCGATGCGCGTGATCTCATCGTGATTATAAATAGATGAAATCGAAACGCCTTCCGAATAATTGATGTCCGATTTGCGCGCAACCGAACCAAGCAATGCTTCGGAATTTGTCCGCACCATATCGCCGAGGCGCGGTGAAAGATTCGGTAACGATTTTTTAACATCGCGTAGATTCAATAACAACTTGATCGTGCCCATCACGCCCGCAGATAGGATAACGCGTCTGGCTTGGACCCGCTGCGCGTCCCGATTAAGAAGCGATGTTGAACGCTGATAATGAATCTCATATCCATTTCCTGATGGTTTGATATCAATCACTTCCGCTTCTGAAATAATCTTCGCACCATTCTTTTCCGCGAAATATAAATAATTTTTCGGCAACGTATTCTTCGCGTTGTATCTGCATCCGACCATGCATCCGCCGCAATGATTGCATCCCGCGCGCGACGGACCTTCGCCGCCGAAATACGGATCGGGCACGGTTTGATTCGGCTCGCCGAAATACGCGCCCACGTCTGTTGCGCGGAACGTTTGACTCATGCCGCGCTCATCGGCAAATTGTTTTAGCAAGTTATCGGCTTGCCATAATTTTGGATTGCGTGCCACACCCAACATTTTCTTTGCGGTTTCGTAATGCGGTTTAAGAATCTTTCCCCACTCAATCGGTTGATTCCACGCGGAAGTTGCGAACGTTTCATCGGTTGGAACTTCGAGCACGTTGGCATAGCCGAGACTTCCGCCGCCGACGCCCGCGCCGTGCAAAACCATTGCTCCCTTGAGAATGCTGATTTGCAAAATGCCATGTGCGCGGATGGCTGGCATCCACAGATATTTCCAGTATTGCCAGTTGGTTTTGGCAAAGTCGTTATCGTCATAGCGTTTGCCTTTTTCAAGCACGAGAACAGAATAACCTTTTTCGGTGAGTCTCATCGCTGAGACACTTCCCCCAAAACCCGAACCAATGATGATGTAATCGTAAACTTTATCCATGCGTGTGCCCTCCGCGTCGAATTGGGTTGATTATAAAACAATAGCCGCCAACATTTGTTGGCGGCTATTTATAGGAGTTGTCTCACTGCTCAATTATTATTGCGCGTCCACCTCATTGCTGTGAAAAATAATGGAATGGCTCGACTTTCCTGGCAGGTTGATTGCTCCGCTAAATTCCTGTCCGCCCACAGAAGCATAGTAGTAATAGTAGCCAGCAGGTATGGTGACGCTGAATGTACCCCATACCGGATACTCGCGAATAATACTTGTTCCGTCTCTGGCAGTGCCTTGAAGCGACACATACACCTGAGCGTTGGCTCTATTGGATAATTCGAGGTTCGCCATCGGGCTTCCCGGCGCTACCGTTCCATAAGAAAGCGGAACCGAAACCACCGTTGGAGTCGGCACATATCCATACCAAGGGGAGGGCGGATAGTATCCGTATTGCGGAGAATAAGTTTGAGGTCCGTAATACGGTGATGGAGGCACAGGCGTTGAATAGGATGTTGACGGGATATTGAGTACCTGACCGGGATACAAAAGATTCTCATCGTTAATATTCGGATTGGCATTCCATAAATCGTTCATACTGACCCCGTAGCGGTTCGCGATTTCTGAGAACGTGTCCCCGTCTTGGACTATGTAAGTTCCATTGGGATTGGCCGGCGCATAATTATAGTTATAGGGATTGCCATTGTAGCCGTTGTAGTTGTTGTTATAACCGTTGTCATTGCCATTGTCGCTTGGATTATAGTAATTTGTGCTGTTACTTGGGATCGTTAGCACCTGACCAGCAGACAAATAATATCCGCTGATGCCCGGGTTGGCGGTGTAGAGATCAGAAACCGTGACGCCACAGATACTAGATACTGAGCCGAGTGTGTCACCCGCTTGGGCGGTATAGGTGCTGCCGCAATAACCTCCTGCGTTGGCGCTGATTGGAACAGCAAAGAACGCAAGCACGATCAATATGAAAACAGAAACTTGGGTAAACGTTTTATGCGACATGGTTCTTCTCCTTTGAGTCTAAACCTTAAAATATTTTAACATAATATTCCAATAAACAAAAGTCGCGTAGCCTCATTTAGTACTGGTAGAACCCTCTACCGGTTTTTCTTCCCAAATATCCCGCGTCTACCATCTTTCGCAACAACGGCGCCGGACGATATTTGTCCTCGCCCAAATCTCGTTGCAAAACTTCCATCACGAACAAGACCACATCCAGTCCGATCAAATCCGCCAGCGTTAATGGACCCATCGGATGATTCATTCCGAGCTTCATCACCGCGTCGATGGCTTCGGGCGTGCCGACATTTTCCTGCAACGTAAATACCGCCTCGTTGATCATTGGACACAAAATGCGATTCGAAATAAATCCCGGCGAATCATTCGCCTCGACCGCTTCCTTGCCCATGACTTTACAAAGTTCGAGCGTCGCTTTGAGCGTTTCTTCGCTGGTTGCGAGTCCTTTGATGACCTCCACCAATTTCATCAGCGGCACGGGATTCATGAAGTGCATCCCGATGACTTTATCGGCGCGCTTGGTCTGCGCCGCAATCTTTGTGATTGAAATGGAGGATGTATTCGATGC
>JBAUMB010000179.1:0-6644 GCA_049578465.1 Anaerolineales bacterium | reverse complement strand
ACTTCATAAGCGCTTGCACCGAGGAATAAACTCCAAGTCAGCCCCGCGGCGAGAAAGCCATTATACAAGCCCTGATTCATGGCAAGAGTTTTCGAGGCTTGAGCAAACTCAGATGTTAAGTTGAACGTTCGACGACCGAAGGGCTTTGTCCAAAGAAACATTTCCAAGGTCAAGAAACCCAAGTGAAGAATGGCAACAAGCGAGATGAAGATGGTAGAAGTGAGTATCATTTTATGATTACCTTTCAACTTTTCAGTGAAACAATCACATAATCATCTTTGCGTTGTTTCTCGAATAATGCCATTTGCTTTTCCAATTCTATTTCCATTTGCGGCATAGGATTGTAGTTAAGGATGATCGCTTCGAGCATTGGATTGCGATTCTTTTCGCTTGCGCCAACATGATAAAAATGTTCGCGCGTCAAAACCGTAAAGCGATTAGCATATTTTTCAACAGCAGAATTTGTGCGATATTGATTGCTATGCCACGTTGATAAAATAAATTTTGCTGGTGATGCGCTTAACAACTCATAGAGTTTTTGTTCATCTTTTTCAGACCACGAGTTGAAATAATCCACGTGTCTCCCAATATAAGGCGGGTCGCAATAAATAAAATCTTTTTGCGTTGCAGTCGGTATTGTTTTCCTAAAGTCTGCACACACAAACTGCCAGTCATATTGACTAGTAGCTTGAGTTACATACTTAATTTGATTAGTAATCTTGGTAATATAGGCTTTGGAAAAGCGTTCAGGCTTATGTCCGAAAGGAACATTGAATCCGCCTTTCTTGTTAAAACGCATTACACCATTAAAGCAAGCACGATTCAGAAAAAGCAAGTCCAAAGATTCTCCGTTTTTATTAAAGCGTTCCCGAATTTCATAATAATGCTCCTCACCCTTTGCTTGAAGTAATGAGCCTTCCTTTTCTAAAAATTCTTTGGCTATCCCTGCTGTAATCCTGCCTTGTTTGATTGCATTATAGAAATTGATAATGTGAGGACTGATATCTGAAAAAATTGCGCGATTAGGCCGCACGTTAAATCCAACCACGCCGGAACCCATGAACGGCTCAATCCATATACTATCTGCTTCGAGAATAGTGTGATCTTTAATCCATTCAACTAATTTGGTTTTGATGCCTTGACATTTCAAAGGCGGAACATTTACGGTCATTTCTGCGCTCGCCTAATATTCTTACGGGCAGGTTTTCTTATCATTGGATTAGCAAGTTTTACATTCTTACCACGATAAGACAAGAATTCTTTGAGCAACGTTATTTTCTTAACTTTGCCGCTTGGTGTAGTTATTTGGATTTTGCCATAATTCATCCAATAATCATCAAACCATTTTTCGCCAAGTTTTTTGAAAACTCCATTACCTTCTAGGATGTCGCTAATCTTTGTGATGCTACCAATATTCGCTGTGTTTGAACTGCCTTGATAATCACTAGCGATTTCCCACTTTTCATGAACAAAAAACTGGAAATCACTAATAACAGATGCAATAGATTTTAGTTCTTCCAATCTATATGTTTTAGTTTCATCGCTTTTTTCAGACCCTAAACGCGAGTAAATGATGCCAAGACAAAAGTGACCAAGATATTCATTGTAAGGGAATTGAATATTCTTATTGCTCTTGCGATTAATAAAATACTCACCGTGCGAGCCAAGGGTAAATCCATTACAGAATTCGGGATTATCCGGCAGACGATAAGTAGTTTTTAAATCTACCGCAAATTTCACATTCTCATCATCGGCTTTCACAAAAGATAAATCGGGATAATAATTTTGCTGTTCAGCTAAAACAATACGATAGTTATTTTGATTGGCAAATTCGAGTAACCTAGGAAATAAATGGATTTCAAGAATCTTAGAGACAATTTTCGTGTCAGCAGAAATCGTATAAATATTGCGAAACACATCAATAAAACCTTTGACTGTCCATTGATCGTCGGGTGTGGAAACATGATCTTTGAGAGTATCAACAAACTCGGTCAATGCCTGCTTGAATTCTGTTTTGATTTCTTCTCGTTTTTGCTTTGGCATGTTTGTCTCCGTGAAGAAATTATACATCACGGATCGATATAAAAACAGCCACCCTTGTAAAGCAAATCATTTTCTATTTCGTCGCGGTTGCCCACATGTTGAGCATGAACTCGAAATAGCCAAATTTCACTTTCTTCATTTCAAAGCCCGCCTGTCCGAAGTGCCAGCCGATCAGTGGAAGAGTATATGCAAAAGCATGTTCGTGAATCTCCTCGGCGCTGACGAGATTTATTCGCGCCATGAACTTGAGCAATCCATCCGACCAAGCGGCCGGCGTGGTCATGATCACCAAGCCTCCGGGCTTCAACACGCGATGACTTTCCTTGAAAAGAATCGCCATGCTATCAGGATTCAAATGCTCGACCACTGCCAGCAGAGTCACCACGCTGAAAAAATTATCTTCAAAGGGAAGTTTGGGTTCTTTATTCAAGTCGAGCGTGAAGAACTCAATGTGATTCCAAGCCGCGGTCTCTTTCGGCATCGGCAATTGATCCACTGCAAATTTTTCTTCAAATGAAGTGTGCGATAAGAAATAAGGGAACGATCCGCAGCCGATGTCGAGGATGCGGCCCGCCCGCAGGTCGGAAGGGATGAGTCGATTTCCGCGTTGCGTCCGCAAGTGAGCGAGAGTCGGTTCGAGCAAGCCTTTGCCGCGCGTGAGGTTTGTTTGTGTCATTGCAAAATCTTTCTCAAATCAGATGATGTGATCCGCGAATTGTATCAGATGGAAAAGAAAAGTCGAAGGCGGTATATCGAGTCGATCTCGATATCAAAAGAAGAAATGGAGCTTATCACACCTTCAAGAATTCAGCACAAAGCTTTCATCAAAAATTCATCCCAACCAACTATAATGGGAATGTATAAGAAAGGTAAGGAGTTACCGAATGAAAACAGTTTGGAAATGGGTACTTGGAATCGTAATTGTATTAGTGGTCGTTGGACTTGTGGTCGGCGCCGTTTTTATGTGGCAACACCGCCCTGCCTTTGGGATGAGAAGCGCACCGTTCGCTTACAGACAATATCAGCAAAATGCGCCGAACAACCAGGGCAATTCGACTCCGCAAAATAATCAAAGCCAGCCGGCTTCACCGAATGGAACCACGCCAAAGCGTCCAATGATGGGACGCGGCTTTGGCTACGGACAGCCCGGTTTTGGATACGGCCCGATGATGATGAATAGACGCGGCTTCAATCAATTCGGAATGATGATGCCGTTTGGTCCGTTCGGCATGATGGGCTTTATGTTCTTCGGATTAATCAGGCTGATCTTCCCGCTCGGTGTACTTGTATTAGTGGCATACGTCTTCTATCAATTAGGAAAGCAGAAGGGCATGTCGAAATTCACTGCGCCTCCGACGAGCCCCGCGCCGGTTTCGGCTCCAGAAAGCAATCCGCAAAACTAGCTCATCGCTTTCTAACGCAATTCCTTTTTCCATTTGCGGGAGCAGATCAAGCGATGGCGACAAATATTTTTGAAGATACGGTGGTGAAATCTTAACTGCAAACGAAAAACAAAAGACGGAAGTATCAACTTCCGTCTTTTGTTTGCCTGAACATCAACAAATATTGAATCAATTCCCGCGCGGCAAAGTGAAGTAAAAAATACTTCCCTCGCCGCTCTCACTCTTGACCCAGATGCGGCCGCCGTGAACCTCAATGATTCTCTTGACGATCGCGAGTCCAACTCCTGTCCCTTCTGAATCTATATCCAGCTTATTGAACAAGCCGAAGACACGATCATGATGATCGGGAGCAATCCCAATGCCATTATCTTTGACGAAAAAAATCGGTTGGCCGTTTTCTTCGCCCTCTTGACCCACCTCAATTTTCGGGTGCGGTTGATTGCCCATAAATTTCGCGGCATTATCCAATAGATTCTGAAGAACCTCAACTAATCTCTGTTTATCGCCAAATATCATTGGCAAATCCGACTGCACATGAATCTCGATTCCGTTTTCGGATATTCTCCCTTGTAATATTTCAATCGCTTCCCGAACCAAATCTTCAAATGGAATATTTACCGATTGGTTTACGAGGCGGCCGATTCGAGAAAGCTCCAACAGATCTCGCAGAAGATGTTGCATCTTTTCCGTCGCATCGGTGACCCGTTGAATATCCCCTTTCAGCCGCTCGATATTTCCCTCCATTGAATCTTTTGCGATAAATCCTAAAAATCCGCGGATAGTGATGAGCGGCGCTTTCAAATCATGTGAGACCGTATAGGTAAATCGTTCCAACTCTGTATTTTTATTTTCAAGATCATCGAAAAGTTTTTTGCGCTCCACCAGTTCCGTCTGCAATTCGGTGAACAAGCGCGCATTCTCCAATGCGATTGCGACTTGATTGGCATAAGTAACTGCCAGATGCGCGTCATGCTTCCTGAATTGACCTGCTGTGCGCCCATCCAAAGATATGAAGCCCATCAACTTGCCGCGCGCCCGAAGCGGAATTGCCAGCCAGCTATGAATGTAGTTGAGCGATGGCTCACGAAATTGGGAATAATTTTCCTGGATGTCATTTAAAAGAATATAAGGCCTATTCTCAGCACGCAGAGGATAATCGGGGGGATTATCATTTAGCATATATTCGCCTGGCAGCATCGCGCTCGGAGGCAAGCCATTCGAGCCAACCATGATTGCCTTATCAATCTGGTATAACCAGACCGAGGCGCTATCATAAGGGATGACTCGTTTAAGCTGATCCAGAATTTGATGCACCGCCTCTGACGCATCTAATGTGGAGGTCACGATCGCCGTTGTTTCGCGCAGAGTTTCTGATTCGGCATTTCTGACTTCGAGTTGTCGGATCAAATCCTTTCGCTCAACTAATTCTGCTTGAAGCTGATCCAAGAGGCGCGCTTTATCGATCGCAACTGCCGCTTGAATGGCAACATTTTCCATTAATTGAATTTGCTCCGATGTGTATGCATTCACCGCCTTGCTTTGAACGGACATCATACCGATAATACGGTTGCTTACTTTTAATGGAATCCCCAAAAAAGTGTGAAACACCGGATCACCATGAAGTGGATGGTAGGTTTCTATCACTCTTGGATCAGCCATATCCGGCAAATAGAGAGAGTCGCCGTTTAAGATGACGACTCCAGTGAGTCCCGGTTGTTCGTGTAAAGGTCGAGAATCAGATTTAGACGGCATCCCCTTGCTAAAATAGATTGGGAAGCGAACAAGATCAGTGGCTTCATCATAAATAGCGACATAGAATGCGTCTGCCTGGATGAGTTTTCTGATCTCTTCTTGAAGGGCAAGCAAAGTGTTGTAAAGGTCTTTGCCGGAGGCAAGTGAAATGCCAAGTTGATTCAACAAAGACAATTCTTGGGCTCTGCGATTGGCAATCTGCGCTGCCTTATTGACCTCTGTTAAATCTGTGGCAATCGCTACCCAGCCGCTCATCTTATTTTGATCGTTCAAGATGGAAGCAATGCTTCCGATAATGGAAATCGCTTGCCCGTCGCGTCGATGCGCAGATAACTCGCCTGACCATACACGGTCCTGGTACATCGCCGAACGAATCGCTTCCGACAATTCAGTGGTCAACTCTACTGGGATGATTTCATCATACTTGCGGCCCAGTGCTTCTTTCTCAGTATAGCCATATAAATCTGTGGCGGCTTGATTCCAATAGATGATGACATTCTCCGCATTGGAACCGACTACGGCCTGCCCTACTCGGTCCAGCATGGATTTTTGTGCGGCAAGCCGTTGCGCGTTTTGGCGGCTTGTACGCAGACTATTTTGCAAATTCTCCGTGATATATCGAACCAAAAGCGCAGAACCAACCAGCATAAAGAGATACGAAATGAACAAAGGGAATTCAGGCGGATCAGGCACATAAGCTGGAATGAGTCTTTGATGTTCTGCGTAAATAATTCCGCCTATGCTGATCGCGCAAAGAATCACATAATAGATAAAAGCTTTGCGACCCAAAATGAGACTGGCAACGATCAGGATCACAGGATAAAGCACGGAAATGCTTGTATGGATTCCGCCTCCATATAAAATATACAGGGTTTCCAATCCAAGCAGGGAAATAAGAAAAAGATTCGATCCGAACTCCAATTTCCGAACGCGTATTAATCCAATCACAGCCGTTAGAAATAAAATAAGAAAAATAAGCAAAACAACGTAAGCGAACATTCCCGCCACTAAGTAACTGATGGCGACAATCGAACTCACGATGATAATGATCAGAGCAATGGCTTGAACATAAAAGGCGATAAGATTTTTATCATGATCTTTGAAGTCGGGCCGCCTGATCCACGCATCAATGGATTGAATAAGAGATTGCCGCATTGATCCTCTTAAAGTTCTTTCCCTATGGGCTTTTGCGGCAATGTAAAACAGAATGTTGATCCTTTGCCCGGTTCACTCTCCACCCAGATGCGGCCGCCGTGAACTTCGATAATTCTCTTCACCAGCGCCAGACCAATGCCCGTGCCTTCGGATTGCGGATCCAATTTATTGAAGAGACCAAAGATTCTTTCATGATATTGAGGCGCAATGCCCATGCCGTTATCTTTTACAAAGAATATCGGTTTGCCATCTTCTTCGCCGCGCTGACCGATCTCAATGATCGGATGCGGC
>JBAUMB010000178.1:0-23543 GCA_049578465.1 Anaerolineales bacterium | reverse complement strand
CCGGCATCTTTGGCTTTCCTAAAGAACGCGCCGCGAAGGTAATGTTCTCTGCCATCGAAAAATATTTTTCTCAACATAAATCTGGAATCAAATTAGTTCGGCTGGTTTTATTTGACGATGCAACAATACAAGCATTTATATCTTACTGGTCAGAGTGGTCTAAGTAGTCCAACATATCACTTGACTAATAAGACCATTTAGACCACTTCGACTAATAGACTATCTATGATCTCTTCTTCCCAAAACCCCAAAATCAAATTAGCCCGTGCACTGACCGGCCGTCCAAAAGAGCGGCGCGAGGCGAATGCGTTTCTCGCGGAAGGCGTGCGACTTGTTGAAGAAGCGCTTGCTGCGAATTGGCCGTTTCGATTCGTGTTGGTTTCGGATGAATTGAGTGAGCGCGGAAAAAAATTAGTTGAGAAGTTGGAAGATAAAAAGATAGATATCGAAAAAGTAGAAAGCAGATTGTTGCAGTCGTTGAGTGAGACCGAAACATCACAAGGAATCATTGCTGTTCTAAGCGATTCTCGAATCCCAATTCCAGCATCTCCTAACTTCATTTTGATTCTAGATTCGATTCGCGATCCTGGAAATCTTGGAACGCTTTTACGCACCGCGGACACGGCGGGTGTGCAAGCCGTTTTGATTCCACCAGAAACAACGGATGCTTTCGCGCCGAAAGTTGTGCGTGCAGGAATGGGCGCACATTTTCGATTGCCGATTCATTCGATGAGTTGGGATGAAATCGATAATCAAACAAAAAGCTTGCAAATCTTTATCGCCGACATGGACGGTCAATCGTGCTGGGAAACAGATTTCAAATCATCTCTGGCGTTGATCGTTGGCGGCGAGGCCGAAGGCGCGAGTGAACAGGCTCGTAAATTGGCAAATGCTTTTGTGAAGATTCCAATGGCGGGCAAAACAGAATCATTGAATGCAGCGGTGGCTGGGTCAGTGCTGATGTTTGAAGTGATGAGACAAAGGAACAAGGTTTGAGGAGGACACATGGAGGGAATCTTTGGCTGTATGGTGATAATCTTCGCACTTGCAATTGCAATCATATTGGGCATCATTGTTGTTCCAGTTGGTTATTTGATTGCACGAGGCAGAAAAACTTCAATAAAACCTATTTCCGTTGGTTTATTGGCTGGTATGGTCATAACAGTGGTTGGTTTTTGTGTACTATCATGGTTTTGGTTAAGTCAGGTCTTGGCTGGTCCACCTTCTCCGTTCTGGAAACCATCCCAGAAAGATATTATTGGTATTTGGCATTTGACCGACGACACTCAAAACTATCTTAAATCAAAAGGTTATGTCTTGACAGAGAACACACTTGAGTTTAGAGAAGATGGAACATACCGGATAATTAATGAACCATCGGTCAATGGTGGATTTACATCAAGTAATGGAACCTGGAAAATAAACGGAGAGCTGGGATCTTGGTCTGTTGTATTAAAGAGCGGTACTGGGCAAAACGACTTTTTCTTGATCTACAGCAAAAACCTGCCTTACCTACTCTATCAACCATGGGCAGAGTTATCAGATTGGATATTCTATGAGAGACAAGCGAAATGAAAATCCGCTCGATTACCTATTTTTGCAATCCCAAATATCCTTTGGATGAAAAAGTCATCCAAGCGGCTGGCAAGTTTCTTGCCAAAGCCAAGTCCGCGTATGAAGCTGCGGGTTATGAAGTTCAAACTGTGCGTTTGGCGACGATTCCGTTTCCAAAGTTATTGGGTGAAAAGCGGATCAATGAATTGCCAAAGTTGGCAGAGCAACTTGAAAAGCTAATTGGGCAAATTGGCGTTGGTCATCTTTCAGTTGGACCTGCGCTGCCAGAATCGCCGCGCAGTTATGAAGTCATTCCCGAAGCGATTGCCGCTTCACAAAATATTTTCTTCGATGGTGTGATGGCTGATAAAAGCATCGGCATTTCACCGGCGGCAATCGAAGCTTGCGCGAATGTCATCGTCAAGTGCGCACCGATTGACCCGAACGGATTTGCCAATCTGCGTTTCGCGGCGCTGGCGAATGTCAAAGCGGGATCACCATTTTTCCCTGCGGCGTATCATGACAACGATAAACCCGCGTTTGCAATCGCAACCGAAGCGGCGGATTTGGCAGTCGATGCTTTTAGCCAAGCCAAGACTTTAGAGATTGGGCGCCAAACTTTGATCGCTGATATTGAAAAGCATGGAAAACGATTGAGCAAAGTCGCTCAATCGTTGGATTGCAAATTTGGTGGCGTTGATTTTTCGCTCGGACCTTTTCCGGCTGAGGCTCAATCGCTG
This sequence comes from Anaerolineales bacterium, assembly GCA_049578465.1. GTDB lineage: Bacteria > Chloroflexota > Anaerolineae > Anaerolineales > Villigracilaceae > Fen-1038. The sequence continues at coordinate 21,249 of JBAUMB010000178.1, read as the reverse complement.
GGTACGGCTTTTGAACGAATGGGCGTGCCGCGTGTTGGCTTGCATGGTTCGCTTGCCGCCGCCGCAATATTGACCGAAGCCATTGACCGCGCGAATTTTCCGCGCACGGGCTTCAGCGGCTTGATGATGCCGGTCCTTGAAGATGCAACTCTCGCCAAGCGCGCCGCGGACGGAACCTTAAGCGTCAAAGATGTTTTGCTTTATTCAGCGGTATGCGGAACGGGATTGGATACGATTCCTTTGCCGGGCGATACGACTGTTGACCAAATTGTTCCGCTGCTACTCGATCTTTCCGCCCTGGCGCTGCGTCTCGATAAACCGCTCACCGCGCGGCTGATGCCTGTCCCTGGGAAAAAAGCCGGTGCCCCAACCAACTTCGATTTTGGATTCTTTGCGAATAGCAAAGTGATGTCGTTGGATTCAATGCCGTTGAATTCTTCGCTGGCAGGCAATGAAACTTTTTCAATTCAATCACGCACAAAAAGATCAGGCGGATCGAATCGGTTATAATTTATACGTAAGAGTTGGTCCCATTTTTGTCTCGGAGGTGTCTTGTGGATCTCTCGAAGCACGCGTTCTTTGAGGGAAAAATCGTCCCGCTTGCGGACGCAAATATTAGTATCGCCACACATGGCTTTTTATATGGCACAGCCGTATTCGGTGGTATGCGGGCTTACTGGAACGAAGAGAAGAAACGTCTCTTCGTTTTTCGTCCCTGGGATCATTATCATCGTCTTCTGCATTCGGCGCGCATGATGGCGATGTCAACCAGTTATGATGAAGAGAGTTTGATCGAACTCACGCTGGAGTTATTGCGCATGGATAATTATCAACAGGATGTTTACATGCGCCCCACGTTTTATAAATCTGACCTTGGCATCGGCGTGAAATTGCATGATCTCAAAGACGAGTTTTGCATGTTCACGATGGCGTATGAAAAATATGTCAAGAACGATACCAACGCGCATGTGACGATTTCTTCATGGCGGCGGATTGATGACAATATGATTCCCGCGCGTGGAAAAGTGGCGGGCGCGTACGCCAATTCTGCTTTGATCAAAACTGATGCCAATCGCGCTGGTTTTGATGAAGCGCTGGTGCTAGATAACAATGGTCACGTCTCCGAAGGTTCAGCAATGAATATTTTCATGATTCGTGATGGTGTGGTCATCACGCCGCCGGTCACGGATAATATTCTCGAAGGCATCACGCGTAAATCCGTAATCGAATTGCTTCGTAATGAAATGGGACTTCAGGTGGTTGAACGTTCCATTGATCGCACCGAGGTTGCTATTGCTGAAGAATTCTTTATGACCGGTACTGCCGCACAAATTATGGCTGTTACGAAAGTGGATCATCGCCCAATTGGACGCGGCGAGATGGGCCCTATCACCACGAAATTGCGCGTCATGTTTGACGATTTACTGCGCGCGAAAAATCCAAAGTACAAACATTGGAATGTGGAAGTATAAAAACAAATGGCGGTCAACTGACCGCCATTTGTTTTTTATTATGGTCGTTTCTTGAAGCGGACGAGCACTAGGTTTTTGGAACAGTCAGTATAGGTGTTGATATAAATATTGGCTGACATAGGCAGACCCGATTGATCTAACACCTGCAAATATAAAGTGCCAGTTGATGCAACAGGGATCGTGGTCAAATGCAATAAACTTCCCAAATTAAATTCAAAGCCGGATCTACCGTATGCGGGAACGATGCCGCTTACAGTTGGGAAAAATACAGTTTTGCCGTTAAACGTACCAGCCAGAGCGATAACTTGTTGAGGAATATCTGCCCCGCTGGCATCCGTGATCGTTCCTCCGATGCCTAGAAAATTACAGCCTAAATCAGGATACATGATTGTGCTGCTAATATACGTGACTGTTGCCGAGAACGGCGCTGTCGGAGTTGTAGTCGGTGTTGCTGTATTTGTTGGCGGAACGAGCGAGAAAGGTGTATCAGTAGGAATCGGCGTAAACGTCGCGGGAGCTGTATCCGTGGCGGTCATCACCGGAGGATTCGTAGGCGTCCAGGTTGCCGGAAGTTGAATCGGTGTAATGGTTGCGGTGGGAAATAGGAACGGCGTCGGAGGCGGAGGAAATGGATTCAGCGGGACGTTTGGATTGATGAATATGAACACAAAGTAACCAGCGATGCAAACTGTGATCAACACCACGATAATGGACAGGATGTCCCATGGATTGAGTCGTGAGCCACGGGCTCGCTTGGCAGGTTGTTCATCGAGATCATAATTACTCATTCAGGTTTCTCCAACTAAAATATTTCAAAGCAATCAAGAAGAAGGCGCCAACACGATCTTTGCTTGCGCTCTTTGCTGTGTCACCCAGTTTTTCAAGGCTTGCTCTTGCAAGGCAAGGTATGCATCAGGCGATAATGGATGCTGCGGATCCTGTTCCAAAACTTTGATAATGTCATAACCGACGTTGGTCTGGATCACGCCGCTTATCTGCCCAACCGGCAGGCTGAAGGCGGCTTGTTCAACGTTCGGGTCGAGCAGATAACCTTTTGGAAACCAGCCTAAATCGCCGCGCGCGTCGGGATCATATTGTGCCGCCAAGGTATTAAAGTCCGCGCCGCCTTGCAGTTGTTCCAAAACGCTTTGTGCGTCATTTGCATTATAGAGCAAAATCTGCTGAACATGCACCTGATCGGCGGTGGTTGGAACAGCGTTGATAATTTTATCCCGCATCCAAGCTGCGTCAATTGAACGTTCCAAGTCAACGCGAAATGAGGCGTCGGTATAACCTTGATTGGATTCCCATTGCGATAGTTTATCTGTACCGCCAAGTTGAGAAGCCAGCGCGTCTATCCTCGACTGTAAAGCGGAATCCGTTATCTCATATCCTGCGGCCTTTGCGCCTTGTTCCAACAAAACCTGATCGATCAAATCTTCCAAAACCGTTTTGCTGGCATCCGCGTCTGAGACAGTATTTTTTAGGGCTTGTTGCGCAGATTTGTAACGTGCGAGTTCGTCAGCGTAATCTGAAACAGTGATGCCTTCACCATTGACGGTCGCGGCCATGGCTTGCGGGGTGGCAGTTGGAGGATTGGGCGTAGCCGTCGACTCGAGGGGAGTGGAGACAGGCTTGGGTCCAGATAAAGAACCACAGGACGAAAGACTTAAAGCGAAAATCAAGAGCGATTGAATCAAAATCCAACGTGAGTGAGAATACATTCTCCAAATTATACCAATTAAAAAAACATGGGACACAGCATTGCTGTGTCCCATAATGGAGTTGAAAGGTTTAGTAATCCATGCCACCCATGCCGCCGCCCGGAGGCATCGCCATCGGTTTTTCCTTTTCGGGAATGTCGGTGACCAAAACGTCGGTGGTCAGGATCATCGCCGCAATCGAAGAGGCGTTCTCGAGCGCGCCGCGCACAACCTTGACTGGGTCAATAATGCCCGCCTCGATCATGTTGACATATTCGCTGGTCAAGACATTGTAGCCAATGTTCTTGTCCTTCTTCTCAACAGCGGTTCGGCGGACAGTATCAATGATGACTGAACCGTCTTGTCCCGCATTGGAAGCGAGTTTGCGGATCGGCGCTTCAAGCGCTTTTTTCACGATGTTGATGCCAACGCGAATCTCTTCATCATCTTCGTTGTTCTTCAACATCTTTTCCAACTTGGCAACTGCGTTGATCAGAGAGATTTCACCGCCAGGGACAATACCTTCTTCTACCGCAGCACGCGCCGCTGAAAGGGCATCTTCCACACGATGCTTCTTCTCTTTCATTTCGGTCTCGGTCGCCGCGCCCACGCGGATGATTGCAACGCCGCCGCTCAGTTTGGCGAGGCGCTCCTGCAATTTCTCCTTGTCGTAATCGCTGGTGCTCTTATCGATCTCCGCTCGGATTTCCTTGATGCGGCCTTCGATGCCACTCTTGGCGCCTTTGCCGCCGATGATGGTCGTGTTCTCCTTATCAGAGACTACTTTCTCGGCGCGTCCAAGGTCCTGAATGGTCGCGGTCTCGAGCTTGCGGCCGGTTTCTTCGGAAATCACAGTGCCGCCGGTCAGGGTAGCGATATCCTGCAACATGGCCTTGCGGCGATCACCAAAACCAGGGGCTTTGACCGCAATCACATTCAACATGCCGCGTAGCTTATTCAATACAAGTGTTGCAAGCGCTTCGCCGTCTATATCTTCCGCGATGATCAAGAGTTCGCGTTTGCCGAGTTGGACGAGTTTCTCCAACAGTGGAACAACATCCTGCGCGGCGGAAATTTTCTTTTCGTTGATCAGGATATATGTATCGGCAATAACGGCTTCCATCTGATCTGCGTTCGTGATGAAATAAGACGAAATATAACCGCGGTCGAATTGCATACCTTCAACAAATTCGGTCTCATCAGCCATTGACTTCGACTCTTCAACTGTGATGACGCCGTCCTTGCCAACCTTGTCCATTACATCTGCGATCAAACCACCGATTTTTTCATCGGCGGCCGAGTTGGTTGCAACGGAAGCGATTTCTTCTCTTGTATCAATCTTAACCGACATCTTGCGCAGTTCCTCGACAACCGCGTCGGTAGCCATCTCGATTCCGTGTTTGATGAGCATCGGGTTGTAACCGGCTTCGAGAGCTTTGAGGCCTTCGTTCACAATCGCATGCGCCAGCACGGTGGATGTCGTGGTGCCGTCACCGGCAATATCATTGGTCTTGGTCGCGGCTTCCTTGAGGAGTTGGGCACCCATGTTCTCGAACGGATCTTCGAGTTCGATTTCCTTGGCAACGGAAACGCCATCGTGAGTGATGGTTGGAGAGCCGAACTTGCGATCGATCGCCACGTTGCGGCCCTTGGGGCCGAGTGTCGCGCCTACCGCATTGGCGACCACGTTCATGCCGTTTTTTAATTTGCGGCGCGCTTCTTCAGAAAAAACAAGTTGCTTAGCAGTCATGGTTCATTACCTCCAGAGTTAACTTTCGACCACCGCGAGAATATCGCTTTCGCGCAGGATGAGCAGTTTCTTGCTATCCATTTTGATCTCGGTGCCGGAATATTTGGCGAACAATATCTTATCGCCGACTTTCAAGTCCATAGGCACGCGCTCACCCGTATGTTCGTTGCGATCGCCCGGACCTACCGCTAGAACTTTACCTTCTTGCGGCTTCTCTTTAGCGGTCTCTGGCAGGATAATCCCGCCTGCAGTGATCTCTTCCTGTTCAATGGGTTCGATAATCACGCGTCCGCCCAAAGGCTTGAGCTTGAGTTTACTTGCCATCTTTGACCTCCTGAAAAATTTTATTTTTCATATCTATGAAATTAGCACTCTCTCTTGTTGAGTGCTAATTGTATGATACCGAATTCACAAGCCTCCGTCAAGAGGAACGGAGTTTTTCTAACAAAACTCTGATGTGAATTATTTAGGGAAGAACGGGCGTTGCTGGATTCGCCGTGGGATAAGGTGTGGATGTAGGCAACGATTGAGGGGGGATGGGGGTTGCCGTACTGTTGGATGTAGTTCCCAGTGATTGACAGATCTCCTCGCCGGACTGCACGATTCCAGCAATGGTCGGATCGCTGCCGTATTTTGTGTTAACCTCTTGCAGTACATTCAACGCATCAGGACAATTGTTTGCGTCCGGCCGGCTCAAAGCCGCCACGATGGAACCATAAGTATAGTAGTAAGGAAGAGTGCTATCGGATAACGGCAAGCCGGTCACTTGAGTAGGTACATCACTCGTGCCGCAGCCTCCGCGTCCATCACAGGATTCTTGAGCCGTGCATCCTTTGATCGCGCATTTCAAAGCTGGGATGGCGCCCTCATAGTTACGCGACTTTTGATAAATGATGCCAAGCTGTCCATAGAGATCAGCATTACTGGGTTGGAATTGTATGGCTACTTGAACGTTGCGCGCCGCAATAAAATATTCTCCCTCCTGTGAATAGGTTTTTGCAATCGAAAGATACGGCACAGGGTCTTCAATGCCTAACTGTTTATCGATTGCGACTGCCTTCGCAAAATACTCCAACGAACTTTCGAATAACTGTTGTTGGACGGCATCATTCGGACTTGCAAATCCCAACCTGCGATAGTTCGCTCCGGCGCGCAGATATAGAAAGGTTAGATTCGGCGCGATCGCAATGGCTTTGTCGTATTCCTGAATGGCTTCGTTATATTCTCCCAGCGACTCAAGCACATACGCATAAACTCTGTGTACATCCATCAAAGACGGATCGCGATCCACTGCCTGCTTGATTTCCTGCTCAGCTTGAGTCCACTTCTGTTCATCTACCAAAATCTCAGCATAGAAAGCCAGAGCCAGAGTATTGGTGTTGTCTAATTGCAAGGCATGGACGGCATCTTGATCCGCTTGCAAAAGGTCATCTCCTGCCTGCTTATCTCCAACGATGGAAGGGTTCGCGTTCCAATCCAAAACAAAAGCGCGAATGGCGAAAACCGTGCTGTCGTCTGGCGCGAGCGCTACAGCTTGATTCGCGGACGTAAGCGCTTCTTGCAGGCGCGCATTCTGAGTCGCGTCGGTGAGGAGAAGCTGCGACGAATAAGTCTGGATGCGCGCTAGCTGAGCCCATAACTCTGCGTTGGTCGGATCCACTTGTGTTCCTTGTTTATAAGCGGTGATTGCCGCCTCAAGCTGACCGGCCGTGAATTGAGCATCGCCTTCCAATGCATAAGATTGCGAAGTACGTGTGGGCGTAGGAGTCGGCTGGAAAGGAGATACAATTTTGCCGGTCCTCAATTGGATAAGCAGCCAAACTCCTCCAAGCAGAAGAAGCGCCCAGAAGAACATACGATAAACATTGGATTCTGAGCGCCGGTTATAAAGCGGGCGACGCGGGGAAATGTTCATGGTGTGGGGCTTGCCGCAAGGGGAACAAAAGTTGACGTGATTTGAGGAACTGCTGTCGCTGTTATTTCAGGGATAGGCGTGGCTGTTACAGCGGATGAAGCAGGCGTGGCTGTTTCTTTGGATGAGTTTCCGGCCGGTGTAGCCGATGCTGTAAGATTCTTCTGGCAAATCTGGATGGCGGCCGCGGCATTTGTCATGGCGATGTCATCGGATGGAACGCGGGATTGAATCTGTTGCGCAATTTGTAAAGCATCACCGCAGCGATTTAGATGCGCGAGAACGAGCGCGTATGTAAAGTAATATTCTGTGATGTACGTATCTGTCGAGAGCGGGAGCGACGTGATCTTCTGACCATCATCAGTTGTGCCGCCATTCACCACAAGAGATAATTCCTTGACTGAATCGGGCCAATCTACATTGTGATAATACATGACTCCCAGATTGCCGATCAAATTGGGATCAGAGGGCCCGGCTTTCACCGCACTCTCCGCGTATTGCACAGCCTTGGCATACTCACCGACCGTGGCATAGGTGCGCGAGATAAGCTCGTCAGCAGTGGGATCAGCCGGGTCCAGGGCATTGGCTTTGGTAAATTCTTCCACGGCTTGATCGTAGGAACCTAAGGCGCGATAGTTGCGACCAAGTGAAAGGTGAATGTCTTCAATATTATCGTTGATGGCATCCGCGGCTTGATATTCGCGGATGGCTTCTTCGTAGTTGCCAGTGACTTCGAGAATATAGCCGCGGGCGCGATGTGCTATCAAGGAATTGGGAGCCAACGTCAGTGCGGTCTTTGACTCGTCAATGGCGGTGTTGAGGCCGTCTGTGGTTGTTTCGCCGCCGGTTAAATAATCATCCGCAAGGACTTCAGCATAAAAAGCGTGCGCGTCGGCATTGTTTGGATCCAGCTGCAGGGCTTGCTTAACCGAAGCCTCCGCATCGAGATAATCTCCCTGCCAGTCGAGCGCCCAAGCGCGCACCGCATTCGCCTCCGAAAGATTCGGATTCAATAGAAGTGCATCCTCGGCATTGGTCTGCGCGTCTTTGTAATTTCCGGCGAATACCTGCACTTGCGCCAATGCTACATAAATGGACGGATCATTCGGCTTGAGTGCCAATGCCTGTTCATACGCGCTGATGGCTTGCGTGAGCTTGCCCTGATTAAAAAATTCCTGCCCTTGCGTGATATATTGCTCCGGCGGAGGCGTGGCAGTGGCAGTTGGCACGAACGGCGATTGATAAGTTGGGAGAATAAAACGATCCATATACGTGAAACCGGCGATCAACAAGACAAGAAGACTGATCAAGAACCAATTCGGCCGCTTTTGCCGCCGACGGTTCATACTCCATTTACTGCCTCTTAAATACATGCAATCATCTTACCATTCGCAGGGAATCAGCGTCAAGCCGAGTCAGCGTCGGCAGTTAATCTTCTCCTTAGAATCGGTGATTAGCGATTGGCTTGTTAATTGTCCTATCTTAATTTTTTATTTAACGAACGCCGCTAATGGGCCTTGCGGATTAATAATGCTTTTCAATTCACTATACGGAACTGTGACCGTTTGCGGTCCCGCGACATACGCCGCAACCTGATATTCGTCAAACGTGATCATCAAGCCGTCGGCAGTGATATTCCAGTTTTTATAATTATCTGAAGTTGGATCCGCGCCTTGGGAAAAATCCTTGAAGTCAATATCACGCGTGCCGAGTTGAGTTTTGCAGTAATCGGCAATGGTTTCCAAATAATTGGAATTGGGCAGGAAGAGATCAGCAAGCGCAATGTCCTTGCCTTGTTCCAAATTGTAATTAACGGTGTAACTCAGGTGATATGGATGCGCCATCCCGGCAATATAACCTTCCGTATCGAACTTGATGCTCAAAATATTTCCGGATGGCGAAAGAAGCGTGTAACGAACATCGAAGTTGCTGCTGGCGGTGATGGGCGTAGTAGGCATTTGCGCCAATTTATTTTTAAAGTCAGCAATATAGCCTTGAACGAAACCGGTCATCTCTTTATTGAAGGATTGAACCCGTTGATCTTCGCTGCCCGTCAATGTTGGCGTCTGCGTTGTGATCTTGTAATCGGGAGATTTGCCATCTTCTTCAAATGGCACCGATGTCAATGTGACTTGTTGGCTGAGAGGCAGCGCAGTCGGCGTTGGCGGAACGGGTGAAGGCGCGGTTGTCGCCGTAGGTGCAGGCGCGACCGTGGAACAGGCCGCTGCACTAAATAATATCGCGCTCAATAGAATCAGAATCTTTATTTTCATTTCAACTCCTTTAATATGGCAATCGTTTCTTGTTTGCCGCCGTATCCATTTTCGCCGCCCGGACCAACGCAGGATGGACAGCCATCTTTGCATTCGCATTCGCTGACTAATTCCAAGGTGCCCGCAATTAACTCATTGTGGATCTCAAAAAGTTTTTGGCTGAAGCCAATTCCTGCCGGAACTTGATCATATAAAACGATAGATGGTGCGCCGCGAATTGTCCTGACCGCGTCGGTGTGAACGCCGAGATCGCTCGGATCGCACATCAAAAATAGCGGCGCTAATTGACTCAGCGCATATGATAATCCCGCTAAGCCCGAACGGATACGGACATTTTGTTCCGCTTGACGATGACAGGATGAACATAGTGTGACGAGATTATCGAGTCGATTCGCTTCTACGGTGGATGCGAATGCTTTGAATGGAATCTTATGATGCACATCGTGTTCGCGCGTCGCCCTGAGCGTAGTCGAAGGGTCACTTTCTGGCGCGCCGCAGACTTGGCAACGGAATCCATCACGCGTCCGCACCGCGAGTCGGATGCGCGTCCAATCGGGACCATAATCATTCGGGTCATTCGTCCATGATCCACTGGCGCGTAGAGTCTCAATCGTTGAATCCGAAAGTGAAATCCAATAGCCGGTCGTCTGCAATTCGGTCGGCGGCAGATCGAGCGGTTCTTCACCGAGATTCTCGCGCGTCATCCAACGCAATTTTTTGAAACCAGTCACTTGCGTGGTGACTTGAATTTCGCCCCAACCTTTTTCGCCGCCTTTGATTTCAGCTCGTTCTGATTCACTAAGAATTTGAATCTCGGTTTCATTCTGCGGCTCGGTGTAGTAATCGAGCGCGACCGCAGTTAGTGTAGCAATGTTTTTTTCAAGATTCAGCTCATGCACAAAATATTGCTGCCCCTCATGAATGTAAATCGCACGAGGATGAACCATCCAGTAGGCACTAGCTAAATCCACTTCGCCGATGATTTGCGGCGCGCTGTCGGACGTCGCGGTGGTTTGCAAAATAATATTTTCAGGCGATGCAGTTCGGAGCGAAACCTTCGCGGCCGGATACGAATCCGACATCCAGAAATATTTTTCCTGCGAGAGATGCGCCTCATTGTTCGATGTAAGAACATCGAGAAATTCTTTGACGCGATCTGCATCGAGAGAACCAAAGCTTTCATCTTTTTGAAACGGCAGTTCAAACATCGCACAACGCAAATGATTCAAAAGAATCAATAAATGATCGGGATCAATTAATCCTTGTTCCGGCGATTGACCGAAAAAATAATCAGGATGGTGTGCGAGGAATTGATCGAGCGGATTCGCAGATGCAACCAGCACGGATAATGCGGGCGCTTCGCCGCGTCCTGCGCGACCCGATTGCTGGTAGACGCTTGCGATAGAGCCCGGATACCCGACGAGCACCGCCGCGCCCAACCCGCCGATATCGATTCCCAATTCCAAAGCATTCGTCGCAACAACAACTTTTACAGTTCCATCGCGTAAACCTTTTTCGATCTCGCGGCGTTGGCTCGGCAAATAACCTGAACGATAGCCGCGAACCCCCTCCTTGCCTCCCCCATTTTCAGAGAAAATGGGGGAGGCGTCACGAAGTGACGAAGGGGGCGATGAAGATTCTTGCAAATACGTCAATATCATCTCCACGCTTCGACGCGAGCGCGCGAACACCACCGATTGAATATTATTCGCAAGCAAATCGCGTACAAGGCGAACACTTTCCATCATCGAACTTTTTCGCAAGCCGATGGATTCATCAATGACGGGCGGATTGTAAAGAAGGAAATGTCTTTCGCCGCGCGAGGAGCCATCCTTATCAATTAACTTGATAGGCGATTCGATCAATCGTTCGGCAAGTTCTTTCGGGTTGCCAATCGTCGCAGAGGTGAGAATGAATTGTGGACTCGCACCGTAAAACTCGGCAACGCGCTTGAGTCGACGAATGACATTGGCAACGTGCGAGCCGAACACGCCGCGATACGTATGCATTTCATCAATCACCACAAAGCACAAGTTGCGGAAGAAGTCCGACCAGTTTGTGTGATGTGGCAGGATTCCGGTATGCACCATATCAGGATTGCTCAGAATGATGCGCGCATTCTTGCGAATTAAAGTCCGCTGAGATTGAGGTGTGTCGCCATCGTAGATTGCAGATGGTATATTTTGGATTGAAGATTGAAATTGATTAAGACCTGAAAGTTGGTCTTGCGCTAATGCCTTGGTTGGAAAAAGATAGAGGGCGCGTGCATTATCATTAGTGACGAGCGATGCAAGGATTGGTAAATTGTATGCCAATGTTTTTCCGCTGGCAGTGCCTGTTGCCAAAACAATATTCTTGCCCTCGCGAATGTGATTCCATGCTTCGAGTTGATGACTGAAGAGAGAATCAATTCCACGCTGGGATAACGCCTCCCGAAGTGCGGCCGGCACATCGCCCGGAAAAGGATGCGTCTGTGCGGGACGAGCAGGAGTTGTCTGCCAGATGATAAAGTTGGGAGCGGTATCCGGATCAGCGCGCCAGAGTCGAATTAGTGAATCGAGGGACATGATCTTTAGAGCTTATCCTATCCTTAATCGTCCTTCTGAATGACCGAAGCTTCTTTAACTTTCGCGGAATTGATCATACGAAATGCTCCTACTCCTACTATTAATGGAAGCCAGAAAGTCACGCCGCGATACGCAAGCGTGATAAGAATCGCTGAACTCCATGTAACTCTCGACGAGTGAAGCGCCAAAGCCATGACCCCCTCCACCACGCCGATGCCCGAGGGAGTCGGCGAAACGATGAGGAACAAAAAGGCGATGGAAAATCCGCCGATGATGGTTCCGATGCGGAACGGAATATTGAAAGATAAAAATGCGCAGGTCAGCACGCACATCAATAATACTTTTCCAAATAACGAAAGCAATAGAGGCGGAATCAACCGGCTCGGTTTTTTAGGGAGTGCGGAAAGTCCCTCTGCGATTTCGGAGGCAAAGGTATGAGCGCGCGCCTCGCTGAGATATTCGCGTCGTAGAAAAGGTCTCACGATAAAATTGATGATCCGCGCCAGTCTTGCCAACACATCGCCTAATGTTTTGGCGGATCGATAACCGAGATAAAGAAACAACGCAATCACACAGGCAATCGCTAAAAGAGTGAGCGACGCGGCAACATCTCCATAGCTAAAGCGATTGCGGCGTGCGAGGATGATCGAGCCAACAGCTAGGACAAACAAGAATGCGGCTTCATCAATAAGCAGATAGAGCGCGCCCGCCACCGTCACTTTGCCCGAGGATTGCCCGCGGCGCTGGCCGTCGTTGATGAACAACGCCATGCCTCCGACTCCGGCGCTGGTCGTGACCACGTTGACAAAGTTTGCCGCAACTGCCAGCAGCATCATGTGACGTCGGCTTTCTTGGAGACCCAGCAGGTTATAGATGGATTGATACGTCAGACCGACAACCACAAACCATAACGCTTGAATGATCAACGCCAAGGCAAGGTACCATGGGTTGGCGCGTAAGAGGGTGGTAATGATCTGTTGGACTTCTGAGAAGTACAGAAAAACGAATGTGACTCCAAGGAGCAGAATCACTACTAAGATCAATTTTCGCATGTAGGAAGGGATTATAACAAAACATCCGCAGAATATTCTGCGGATGTTGAGACTGTGATTTGGGTCTGAGATTGAGGTTGATCTAAGCTCGCCGCCGTCCGCCCAATCCACTGACGAGACTCACAAAGTACAACAATTGCAATAAAGCCGTTGCGAGTCCCGCGACATATGTTAGCGCCGCGGCGTTAAGGACATTGTTGACACCGCGGATTTCATCATCACCTGCGATGATGCCGGTTTCCGCCAAAAGACGTTTGGCGCGTGCCGAAGCGTTTAATTCTACGGGCAAAGTTGCCAGCGCGAATACTGCGCCGCCTGAAAAGACCAACACGCCAATCCAAGCCAGCTGGGCATATTGAAGGAACAGACCAATGATGATCAGAATCCATCCGAGCCACGAGCCGATATTAACTGCTGGTACGAGTGCGGCGCGGAAACGCAGCGGAAAATAATCTTCTGCGTCTTGCATCGCATGGCCGAGTTCGTGCGCGGCGACAGCCACGGCCGCAACCGAAGGAACGTTGGCAACGCTTTGTGAAAGATTCAAAACCTTGGTGCGCGGATCATAGTTATCGGTCAGATTGCCGCGAATGCCTTGAATCTGAACGCCGTATAATCCGCCGCTCGAGATTAGACGTTGAGCGGCTTGCGCGCCGGTCAGGCCGCTGTGCACGCGGGCGCGGCTCCATTTGTTATATGTGGATTTCACATACCATGAAGTCAGCATCATCAAGATGAATGCCGGCGCCATAAAGCATAAATACATTGGGTCGAAGAAAAACATTTTTACCTCAAATCCTTTGCGAAGAGTTTAAACTCTTCGCAAAGGATTTACAAATTTATGGAACTGGAGTGGGTGTGGCTGTTGGCATCGAGGTCGGAATCGGAGTCCCATTAATCATATCCAGCAGGGTTTGTGAAGCCGCATCCAGTTGCGGATCGAGTCCGGCGTTGATGTCGGCCGCTGTCATCGTAACATAAACATCCGGCGTCAGACCTTTCTTATCAATCAGCGTGCCTTTCGGAGTCAGCCAATGGGCGATCGTGATCGCGACTGCGCCTTCATTGTTTGATAACGGAACGCGAATCTGTACGGAGCCTTTGCCATACGAAACAGTGCCGACTAATTTGGCGCGGCCATCGTCTTGCAACGCGCCCGCTGTAATCTCCGATGCGGAAGCGCTGTTGGCGTTCATCAATACCACCATTGGAATCTTGGTGGCCAAGCCGCCGGGAATGGCATCATATTCTTTTTTATTTCCATCCGCTGTTTGCTCGAAAACCACAGGACCATGATCCACAAATTGCGAAACAACATCCACTGCGGTGTCGAGATAACCGCCGGGGTTATCTCGTAAATCCAGAATGAGTCCTTTTGGATTTTGCGCTAGTAACGTAGTCAGCGTGGTTTTCAACTCATCGCTGGTGGTCTGGCCGAAGTCCGTGATTTGAATATAAGCGATTCCGTTATCGAGCATCTTTCCGCTCACGCTTGGAATATTGATCTGGGCGCGCACGATATCGAATTGAAGCGGCGCAGATTGACCGGGGCGACGAACGGTCAAATGGACAGTCGAGCCTGCCGGCCCGATCACTTTGGAGCGCACTTCTTCCGGACTGACGCCGGTCATATCTACACCATCTACCGCGATGATTTGATCGCCCGCCATCAATCCGGCTTTCTCGGCAGGCGAACCGGGAATGGGCTTGGTAATGGTAAGCCACGTTCCGCTGGTATCCACATATGCACCGATGCCTTCGAATGAACCGGAAAGCTCGTCAGTTGCATCTTTATAAACTTGCGGATCCATATATTCGCTGTGTGGATCGCCAAGCGATTGCACCATTCCAGTAATGGCGCCTTCCAAGAGTTTTGTATTATCCACTGGCTGATCCACATAATTGGTGTGGATAATCTGCCATGCATCCCAGAACGGTTTGAAGAACGTCTGCAAATCCTGCGGCGTTCCCGATTGCGATTCCGGCGAGACGGTGGGAATACCGGGCAGAGTCGCGGGCAGGGAGCCGTTAAGCGGGAATAAATGTCCCACCACGAATCCACCCGAAAAACTGCCCAGCAAAAGCGCAACACCGATCAAGACGAACAGAATAACCTTTAAGATTTTTGCCACAAACTCCTCCATTTCCTTTTATCTTGGCTAAGATATATCATAACGGGATTAAAAGACGATGAAACTTGTGTTGGGGATTTATATAAAAAACATAAATGGTTTGTAAAAATCAATCCTTTTTCTTGGAAATTTCCTGCACGCGCCGATGGAGTTCATCCAATGCATCGTCATCGCGGCCGCGCAGATTTTTGAAATTATCCTTTCGTCCGCGCAGGAAAGCCACGGCGATCATCGTGTTGCCAGCAAGAATGACGAGAACAAGTATCAACAAGATCACAAGGATGGCTGTGGAGTTCATGGATGACTCCCATTCAAGAGCGTGGGCAATTGACTCCAATCGCTAAAGACCGCATCAGCATCCGCACTCGAAGCGGACGCGCCGAAAAGGATTGCATACAAGCCGAAATCTTTCGCGGCGCGCGTGGTGTGCGGAAGGTCATCCATCATCACGCACTTTGACGGATCGCTTTCGCCTGCGATACTTAATGCAATCTTAAACGCTTCGGGGCTTGGCTTGCAATATGGATCCATGCGGTTGACATCCACGATGTCCGCGAAATATTCTTCGATTTGCAGTTGGCGGAGCACGCGTTGAGCATGAGGCACATCTGCGTTGGTCAAGATTAAGTTACGGGTCGGGAGCGAGGCAAGCACTTGTTGTTGAATCGGATTTGGGTGCAGATAATCCTTCAACGGCAAATCGTGCACATAAGCCAGATAATCTTGAACATTCACATCATAATTTGCCTGCAAGCCGCGCAAGGTTGTGCCGAACTCGCGGAAATATTTTTCGCGCAAGCGCGGAATTTCGGCTTTCGGAATATGCATATGCTCATCCATGTAAGAGGTCATGCGTGCCTTGATGGCGGGCCAGAGTCCGCACGAAGCTGGATAGAGCGTGTCGTCGAGATCGAAGAAGATGGTTGAAAAACGCATTCGGCAATTATAATTGCAGTATGCCCATTCGTCTGTTATCTTCCGAAGTTGCTTCACAAATCGCCGCCGGTGAGGTCATCGAACGGCCGGCCTCGGTGGTCAAAGAGTTGATGGAGAACGCGCTCGACGCGGGCGCTAAAAATATTACGATCTCGATTGCAGAGGCGGGACGAAAACTGATCGAGGTCGCGGACGATGGAAGCGGCATCGCTTCGGATGAATTAGCACTGGCTGTTTCGCGTCACGCGACCTCGAAGCTGTCGCGCGCCGACGATCTTTTCCACATCTCAACGCTTGGATTCCGTGGCGAAGCATTGGCTTCGATTGGTTCAGTCTCGCGCATGACGATCACGTCGAAAGTGATGAACTCGAATGCAGGTGCACGTATCAAAGTCGAGGGCGGACGCGAAGGCAAAGTCGAATCGGTCGGCGTGCCCATTGGAACGGTCGTGCGCGTCGAGGATTTATTCCATAACGTCCCGGCGCGCTTGAAGTTCTTGAAGACCGATGTGACCGAACGCCGCGCCATTGATGCGTTGGTCACGCGTTATGCATTGGCGTATCCGAATGTGCGATTCAAACTAAGCGAAGATAATAACCTCACGTTGCAAACCTCCGGCGATGGTGACCGGCGCGCGATCCTCGCGGCATTATACGGCGTGGAGGTTGCAAAGCAGCTATTAGAGATCAACGCTGATGAAGATGGGATTCGATTAATCGGTTATACCAGTCCCACCGCGCTGACGCGTTCGAATCGCAAAGATATTACATTCTTTGTTAATGGACGCTGGGTGCAAGATACGCCACTGACCACTGCATTGATTCAGGCGTATCACACCTTATTGATGGTCGGACGTTATCCGATGGGCGCGGTGTTTATCGAGATCGCACCCGAAGAAGTGGATGTGAACGTTCATCCGGCCAAAGCCGAGGTGCGATTTAGAAATCAAGATAAAGTGTTTGGATTTGTTCAGCGCGCGGTGCGGCGCGGGCTGCTGGCGTATTCGCCTGTGCCGACTGTAGTGCCGTCGCTATGGGGCACGCGCAGCGAGTCTTCGCAACAAGTTGGATTGGATTGGACGATTGCCCATGATAATGCGGTTGATAGTGAAAAGCAACCAGCTATCAGCAATCAGCCAACCATCAGCCATGAACCATCAATGATTAACCAAATTCCTTTGCTGCGACTCATCGGTCAAATTGGTGCGACGTATCTCGTTGCCGAGGGACCGGATGGACTTTATTTGATTGATCAACACGCCGCGCATGAACGTGTGCTATTTGAAAAGTTAATGGCACAGCATGACCAGAAAAAGATTCCATCTCAATCCTTGTTGACGCCTACGGTCGTTACGCTTCCGCCGCAGTCTGCGAAAGCGCTGGAATCTCAATTATCTGTTCTCGGTCAATTTGGTTTTGAAGTCGAAGAATTCGGGACGAATACATTTCAAGTCCGTGCCATGCCGAGTCTGTTCGCAGGCAGTGATCCGTCTACCGCACTGCACGCCATCGTCGAAGATTTCGAGGAAGATGAGTCGCCGCTGCAGAATGAAATCGAAAAGAAACTCGCGGCGCGCGTCTGCAAACGGATGGCGGTCAAAGGCGGGCAAACGCTTTCGTCCGAAGAACAGCGCGCCTTGCTTTTGGATTTGGAACGCTGCGACTCGCCGCGCACCTGTCCGCATGGCAGACCGACGATGATTCATCTGTCGGTTGAAATGCTTGAAAGACAATTCGGTCGCAAAGGTGCGCGCTAATGCCGGTTGATTATCAGCAGGTTCATGCTCGCATCAAAGAAATCGGCGCGGGCGCGCGTGAACGAAGTAAAACGTTGGATGAAAAACAAAAGAAAGCGCGTGACCTGCTATTAACGAATTCGGATAAATTGGATTTTCTGCGCGCCAAAGTCGATTCCGCCAAAGCAGTGGACGCGAACATCCGATGCGCGTTGCCGGTTAATGAGTCGCTCGCTTCGCACTACCCGCCAGCGGAGTCCGTTAAAGATGCGACTCTTATAGCCGCTGACGGTTCGCAGATCAATCCAGATCGTCACGCCGCAGTCTTATATTCATTGATCAATGTCGGTGTCATCATTCTAAAATCCGATTCAGGTAACGCACCTGAAATCAAAACCTATACCGATTTGAAATACGGCGATGACCTCTATACGAATCACGGCATGATGACCGAAGATATGGTCGCATTGGGACGCGATCTTTCTGAACGAAAGAAATTGCTTGAGTTGGGATTAGGATATCCAAAACCGGTCATCACGTTTACCGATGGACCGATTGAATTGTGGGGCGCGGAAGGAAGCGCACAGGAAGAATATCGCCGCAACCGTGAAAACCATCTTTCGATTCTTTCACAACTTCAATCAGCGGACATCATCACCGCCGGTTACATCGATAAACCTGCCGCAGATTTGATAACTCGATTATTGGAGATCAGCCAAATTCAAGCGGACGAAATGAAAACGGTGCGAGAAGTCCACACCTTGCGCGGCGTGACTGATCGCTGGTTGTTCGGTGAAGAAGGCAACCCGCTTCTGAAGAAAGGCGAACGCTCGGCGATTTTTATTATCCAATCCAGTTCACGAAATCATTACAAAGGCAGTTTGGAAATTCATTTTTTCTATTTGAATGTTGGCACGGATAAACATCCGTGGATTGTGCGCGTGGAGATTCCGGCGTGGGTCGCAGAAGATAAAGTGAAGGTCAATCTGTTGCAAGCGTTGCTTCTTGAACAGTGCGAAATCATGGGCGCAAAACCGTATCCATATCTTTTACATCGCGCCCATGAGATTGCTGTCGTGAAGCAGGAAGAGCAACAACAAATCGAGCAAATGCTAATGCAGGAACTTCGCAATCAAAATGAAGAAGTGGACGAAGGTTCTTACAAGCAATCGGCGAAGGATTTAAAAGGAAGAACTCGCATATAAAATCGGGAGAATTTATGACAGAACCAAAAGCAAACGATAAAGGCTCTTTTGAAACGGTCCTTCCATTAATATCAAATGACTGGCCTTATGCCTTGCCGCATCTCTATGCTATCAACATTGCATCAGATCCTGGCATAGAAACGATTGGTTGGATTGCTTCACCTGATGGAGAAAATATTGCTAAAAAGAAAATGGTGTCTGACCGGTCAAAAGTAGAACAGATTGGTTTTTGGCATAATGAATATAAAATTACAAGGACAAGAACATTCCTTAATTCAGAAGATGCCAGACAAAATGCAAATGAAAGTTTCAAAAGCATTCCAACGAAATATTTGATGCAAAGCGGAAAAATTATTGAAGAAAATGGGAGCTTGGTAGTAACAGGAGATTGGCCATTTAATTGGCATTTTTCACAACTACGTGACATCGGAGTATTTCTTTGTTATTTACAAATACTGTTACAAGAGAGAAATGAAGACTCACAAGCACAACAACTTAGAGATTCGATTACACCGGCATGGCCGCCAACAGAAGTGCTGCTGGTTTTTCAAAAATCTCTTCAGTTAGCTGATAAAGAATTTTCAACTTCTTTTGACAATAAAACAAAGAAGTTAATTGGCGATGCTCTTAAAGTAACTGATCGTTGGCTATATCATCGTTGAGGAGTTTTTATGACACAACAATTTGAAATCGGACGATTACTGCGCGCAGGCACAACCGGCTTTATCGCCGGATGTAGAGTGAATCAATTAGACGCGCCGGCCTTTGGCGCCTTGGTGCGCGCGCCATTGAGCGATGACTATCAAGTCTATGGCTTGATCTACGATATTCATATTGACGACGATGGCTTGGTGCGCCAGCTCGTCACGGCGGATAACGTCAGCGAGGAAGTGATGCGCGATAACCGCGAGCGAAGGATTGTGCCAGTTGAAATGTCGGTGCTGACGGTGGGATATGAACAGGATGGGAAAATATTTCATTTGCTTCCGCCGCGTCCGCCATTGAGTTTGGATGTGATCTATTTATGCGATGAAAAAGAAATTAAGCGATTTGTCAGCGCGGGCAGGTTCGGATATTTCCGTCATATTCTGCGTTCGCAAGATGCACCCGTTGGCGAAGTGCTGGCCGCGCATTTGAAACAAGTCCAAGAACAAGGTAAAGATAATCAATGGAATGAAGCCGCAGTCCAAGAATTGATTGCGCTGTTGCGAGATGATTATCCAATGCTGATGTCGGTGCTGAATGCATTGAGCGATGCGGCAAGGTAGAGGAGCAGAGATGACTGAGAAAAATTCCATTGGATATATTGTCGGCGGCGGGCTGAAGGAAAATTTCCGGGTGAGACTCACCGTCTCATCACAGGAGATTCAAGAGGGTGCGTTCGTGGTCATCCAAAGCGGAGCCTGGAATTATTACGGCATCGTCACGGATATTCAACTCGGCGCGACCGACCCGCGCTTTGCGGATGAGCAGACCGAAGTGCGTTTTCCGGCGAACATCGCCAAAGCGTTGCACGGACAAACGTTGTATGCCAATCTCGAAGTGTTGCCGAATCTCATGCTGGAGATCGGACCGGAGCTTGGGACGCTGGAATACAATCAATGGCGCGGACAGATTGAGGCAGGGTTGAAAGACGCGCCGCGCATCTTGCCGGTTAAGAATGTGCCGCCGCATCACGCGCCGGTCTATTTGGCGGGCGAAGGCGACATCGATGAAATCTTTGGCAAGCCGGATGATAAAAAGAATTTTGTGATTGGATATACCCGCGAACAGAATCATGCCGTGCGCATTGACTTGGAAAAATTCGTCCAACGCTCATCGGGAATATTCGGCGCAACCGGAACCGGCAAATCGTTCTTGACGCGCGTCGTGTTAGCCGGGCTGATGAACTACGGCAAATCGTCGGTGCTGGTGTTCGACATGCACAACGAATACGGATTCGATGATACGGCTTCGGACACCGGCATGCGCGTGGTTGGGTTGAAAAATAAATTTGCGTCGAAGGTGCGCGTGGTGGGACTCGGAGGCGGCGCGAAGATTCGCGGCGCGGCACCCGATTTCAACTTGGAAATTTCCGAGAGCGATGTTTCCACATCAGACATTGAATTGCTGAGTCGCGAATTGGATTTGAAAGAAACAACGGCAACGACTCTGGATGCGTTATGGAATTCATTCAAGCGCGAGTGGTTCAGTGAATTCAAAGCCATGACTCAAGAAGTCGTTACGACCGAAGATGGAAAAAGAATTCCGGCGAATGGAAGCGTGGCGGCGTGGGCAAACGCCAACGGAGTCAATGTGATGGCGGCGGAGGCGTTGCAAAATAAACTGCGACGCTTGTTCAATAAGGAATACATCGTTCCTAAGCCCGCCGCAGATTCGATTCATGAAATTATCAGCGCACTCGAAAGCGGACAGCATGTGGTGTTGTCGTTCGGCGAGTTCGAGACGGATTTGGATTATCTGTTTGTGTCGAACTTGTTGACGCGGCGAATCCGCGAAGCGTGGGAAAAG
>JBAUMB010000177.1:0-1889 GCA_049578465.1 Anaerolineales bacterium | reverse complement strand
GCCATACATCGCCGTCAAGCAATAGGGGAAAAATGGGCTTCTTCTTTTGTCTGGCTCGTTCTAATTCGTTTTGGACCCAGAATGACTCAAATGAATTTGAAGTCATTATCAGAATCAGTGCATCGCTCGAATCCAATTGATCTTGAATTACCTTTGGCCAGATTGTCCCATAATCAATGCGGTCATCAACCCAAATATCGAAGCCTTCATCTTGAAGCGCCGCTTGAAGTTTATGAACGTATTCTTTGTCTTTGTGGCTGTAACTGATGAATATATGTCCCAAGATGACCGCCGTAAATTTTGATTTATCGAATTATATCCCCGATTGATAATGCTTACGGATTCCTCGCGCATCGAAATCCGATATAGATATTCGCATTAGACGGATCGTAAAAGCCGCGACCTGCAGAGCGCAGACTGAATTCACTGGAATCCCATGAACCACCTTTGACCACGTGATAGAGTCCCGTCGTCGGTCCAAGCGGATTCGCGATGGGCAAAGTCAATGACGCATAATAATTGGCATCATAAAGGTCAGCCACCCATTCCCACACATTGCCAGCCATATCGAACACGCCGTACGGACTGACGCTACTCGGATACGCACTGACCGGGCTCGTATCGCCCGCGTAATTAGGATCGTTGCTGTTGTTATAGTTGGCGCGGCTTGAGTCAATGTTGTTGCCCCACGGATAAATTCTTCCATCGGTGCCGCGCGCGGCTTTCTCCCATTCCGCTTCGGTGAGCAGACGCCCGCCGCGCCACGCGCAATATGACTGCGCCATATCCCACGTCACACCAATCACGGGATATTGATCGTAACGCGCATCGCCGTAATACGTAGTCTGCAAATTTGAATTGATAAATTTTGGAAAGGCACAGGCGTTGGCATCCACGCAAGTTTTATATAACGCGTTCGTCACTTCATATTTGTCAATATAGAACGCATCCAGATAAACGATATGAACCGGTTGCTCATCCGCGTTGCCGTTGTAGCTGCCCATGATGAAATTTCCGGCAGGCACAAGGATGATCGAGTTTTGATTTGCAATAGCTGTCAGCGTTGAAGAGGATATCGTGGCTGTGACCGCCTTCGTCGGAGTCAAAGTTGCGACGACGAATGGATGAATCATCGGCGTATTCACCGGCGCGGGAATGGCTACGGGTTGAAATGTTCCGTTGAACCATAGCACGATTCCGATTCCAATCGCGCCGATGAGCGCAGCAATCCACCACCACATCTGCTTAATGTTAAACTTGGGCGCTTCATTCGCGGGACTTTGAGCCGCTTCGCGTTTCGTTAAGGTTTCTTCCGCTGGATGTTCCTCGCGTGGGCTTACAAGCGCGAGCTGTTCATAGAATTTTTCAGGCAACAGTTCTTTATTCGCCGTATCCATACCTTGAGTCAATTCGACAGATGGCCACAGATTGCCATTGAGCAGAATCGGAAAGACCGGCTTACCGATCCGTTTGGCGCGTGCGACTTCTTTTTGCACCCATTCCGACTCAAATGAATTTTCGCTGACGATCAAGATGAGAGCGCCGCAGTTATTCAGGTGATCTTGAATAACCTTGGGCCAAGGCGCGTCATAATCGATGCGATCGTCCATCCAAAAGCTAAAGCCCTGCTTGACCAAATCTTCCTGCAAGCGATGAACATACTCTGTGTCTTTATGACTGTAGCTGATGAAGACAGGTCCCATCTTTGCCACCTTGAAATTGAATTTTATAGGATTATATGCCAAAACAAATTAGCATGTCATTGCGAGGAACGTAGTGACGAAGCAATCTCCTCATTAAGCTGGATCCAATCTCACATTTTCTTTCCAACCATTTCTTCGAGCAACGCGACTAACTTTTCCCCGATCGCTTCGCGGCTAAAATTCTGC
>JBAUMB010000176.1:0-3891 GCA_049578465.1 Anaerolineales bacterium | reverse complement strand
TCTGACTCTCCAGCCGGTTGTGGTCGGCTTGATGGATCAGAGTTATGCTGAAATCAAATCAGGCTTACAAGCCAATCAAGTGGTCAGCACCGGCTTGGCAGTGACTACCCAAAATACTGCCGCAACTGCTCCGTAAGGACAATGACATGAAGTCTGAAAAAGTAATTATTGAACTCAAGGACCTCTGCAAAATCTATCAGATGGGCGAAGAGATCAGCGTAAAAGCGCTAGATAATATCAACCTAGAAATCCATGAAGGTGAATTCGTTTCCATCATGGGACCTTCCGGCTCAGGCAAAACCACTTTGATGAGTATCTTGGGCTGTTTGGACCATCCCACCAGCGGCCAATATTTTCTGGATAACGAAGATGTGAGCCATTTAAACAAAGTTCAAACAGCGCTGATTCGCAACAATAAAATCGGTTTTGTCTTCCAGTCTTACAACCTATTGGCACGCATGACCGCGCTCCATAATGTCATCCTTCCGATGGTATATAGCCGCTTCAAGAAAACCTCCCATGCAGAAAGGGACAAGCGCGGACGCGAGACGTTGGAAATGGTTGGCTTGGGAAAACGCATCAATCATTTGCCCAAAGAACTATCCGGCGGCCAGCAACAACGTGTTGCAATCGCTCGGGCTCTCATTAACGATCCAGTGCTCATCCTCGCAGATGAACCAACGGGCAACCTCGACACACACTCTGGGGAAGAGATTATGGATTTACTCCATTCTCTGCATCAAAGAGGCCGCACCATCGTGATGGTGACGCATAACCCGGAGACCGCAGTACATGCAGATCGAGTCATCCATGTCCGCGATGGTGTCATTGCAAAAGACGAAACCGATCATAACGGCGTCCTTAGTGTTATTCCCTAAGAAGATTTGGAAAGGAATTTGATATGGATCTATCAGAAATCATCAGCATCGCATGGAATGGCGTAACCAGCAACAAATTGCGATCCATTCTGACGATGTTGGGCGTCATCATTGGCGTGGCGGCTGTGATCATGGTGATCGCGGTCAGCGCCGGCACGGAAGCGAGCATTGCCGCGCAGATCGAAAACCTGGGAACAAACTTGTTGTTTGTGACTCAAAACTTCACCGCCGGCGGCCCACGAACCCAAACTAATGCAACACAAAACGGATTGTATTATCCCGATGCTATAGCCATCGCAAGCATACCCGGTATTACTGGCGTAGAGACCGAACGAAATTCAAGTCAAACTGTACAGTATGGCGGTAATACCGTTGATTCAGTTCCTGTTGTAGGCACCACCGCCGACTTTCCTACCGTGCGCGATTCTCCGATTGGTGAAGGCCGCTTTCTCACTCAAGCCGATCTGGATCAGAAAAATACAGTCGCGGTTTTAGGCTCCACGTTAGCGCAAACTCTTTTCGGAAGCACAGACCCTATTGATCAAAAAGTGATCGTGGGAAATTTTCAGATGACGGTGATCGGCGTGCTGGCACCGAGAGGCGTGGTAGGTGGCACCGATTACGACGCTCGCATCTATCTTCCTATCACCACGGTGTTCGAACGCTACACGCCGTCTCAATTTGCGAGAGTGATTGGCGATCGAATCAACACCGTTGTGGTTCAGGTAGCAGATCAAAGCCAGATGGATAATACCATTTTGCAGATCGAGCTCTTGCTTGCTCAGCGGCACAACCTGACTATAGATACGCTTCCGTTCACCGTCCGGACCCAAAGCGACATTATCACCACCCAAACCGCGACCACCTCTGCATTCGGCACCTTACTGGCAGCCGTGGCGGCCGTCTCGCTGGTAGTTGGAGGCATCGGAATTATGAATATTATGCTGGTCAGCGTTACGGAACGGACGCGTGAGATCGGTGTACGCCAAGCCATTGGAGCCACGCCGAACGACATTCGCTTTCAATTCCTAGCAGAGGCTCTCATGCTTAGTCTGACAGGTGGGTTGATCGGCGTGCTGATCGGTGTGGGCGGTTCCCTTATATTCAACGCGACCAGTATCGCCGCGACTGTGATCGTACCGAGTTCCATCCTATTAGCGTTTGCCTCGGCGGCGGCGGTCGGTATTTTCTTTGGGTATTACCCTGCCAATACAGCGGCTCAGCTTGATCCTATCGATGCACTTCATTACGAATAAATCGTATATCAAACTAAAAAAAGGAGTTTCTTTGATGAAAGCAAAAATCGTTGCAATATCCAGCCTAATGTTTGTATTGATATTTACCGCAGGTTGCGGTCTACTTCCAGGAAGTAGTTCTACGCCACCCAGCACGCCAGTTGGACCGATCAATTCAAATTATTCCAATGCCATTTCACCTGCCCAACAGTTGATCCTTGGCACTATGAATCTACAAGGCAATTTGGTAGTCACACCCGATGAAGCGACCCAGCTTGTGACATTGTGGGAGGCATATCAAACTCTGATTACGAGTAACACGGCCTCTCCGCTGGAATTACAAGCTACATTGGTGGGAGTTGAACAAGCCATGACACCTGATCAAGTTCAAGCTATTGTGAACATGAAGCTTACGCGCCAAGATATGGGAACCATCCTACAACAACAAGGAATAACATTTGGCGCAAGAGGAACTGGGACACCTGGTGCGGGCGGAGGTGGGTTTGGCGGCGGTAGACCCGGCGGAGGTGGATTTGGCGGTGGAGGTGGATTTGGAGGCGGCGGGTTTGGTGGAGGCGGTGGATTCGGTGGCGGATTCGGAGGCGGCGGTGGAGCGACTCCTAACCCTCAGGTGATTGCTACCTATCGAGCAAGAGCTGCTTCTGGAGCTGCCAACGCCGGCTTGGTGAGATTAGTTATCAGATTCCTCCAAACAAAGAATCCCTCGCTGGCCCCATCAGCAACACCTTCCGCAGCGACGCCGTCGGCCGCTACGCCCATGCCTACCGAAACGGCCACGCCGTAAAAGGCAGAAATGCGATTCGATTAAATCGGAGAATGCATTATGGCAAAAACAATTTTGGTCGTCGATGATGAAGAACGTCTCGTGTCACTCTTGAAAGCCTATCTTACCAATGAAGGATTCAGAGTCGTCACCGCTAAAAACGGACGTGAGGCGCTTTTTCAATCTCGAAACGAGAAACCTGATCTAATCCTTCTGGATATCATGATGCCGGAAATGGATGGCTATGAATTCATCCGCTTGCATCGCAAGGAGCGCGAGACTCCAATCATTCTGTTAACGGCAAAAATTGAAGAAAGCGACAAAGTAACCGGATTGGAATTAGGTGCCGACGATTATGTCACCAAACCTTTTAGCCCGCGTGAACTAACTGCGCGCGTCCGAGCCGTATTGCGCCGCGCCGGCCAGGAAATGCCCAAAGCCGATGTATTACGTTCCGGAGGCATCGTTCTTGACCGCGCCAATCACGTTGTGACCGTCAACGAACACGCTGTGGATTTAACCCGTTCGGAATTCGACCTGTTAGCGGCATTGATGTCATCCCCGGGCCGTACCTATACCCGGCTTGATCTTTTGGATTATCTGCAAGGTTCCGCTTACGAAGGTTATGAGCGCACGATCGATGCGCACGTAAAAAACCTGCGAGCCAAGATCGAAGATGACCCTCGTGATCCTAGTTATATTGAAACCGTATATGGTATCGGCTATCGCTTCAAATCGGAAAACTCGAATCACGGGAAATGAGTCTGCATGTTCATTTTCGCAAAGGTCAAATCAGCGATTCAAAGCATCTTGCCAAGCCGTTCACTGGCGATTAAGTTGGTGCTGGCTTTTTTGGCGGTTAGTCTGGCTGGAATTGCTTTGATCAGTGTGTTAGGCTCAAATGCATCGGCTCATGAATTCGGCAGGTTTGTTAATACTCAACGTCCAACTACACTGGCGGCCGATCTCACTTCATATTACGAGGATCATAATG
>JBAUMB010000175.1:0-5677 GCA_049578465.1 Anaerolineales bacterium | reverse complement strand
CAATAATTCAGCAGGTAAGGTAAAATCTTCGCGGTAGGTCATGTGCTGCTCCTTTTGGTGTGGTAACCGCAAGGATAACACTTGACCTACCTTTCATTGCAATTTACAGAAAGCATTGTACACAACTCTCCCATATTGATTGCATATTCTATTCCAAAGAAAGCTATAACAAAATATAACTCTTGAGCAGGCGTATACAGTAACATATATTCATGCAGTATGTCGAATTGACTATAACTATCCTCATAAAAAATAGCATCTTCTGGATAAATCTTTCGTTTATTAAATATCCAATCTTTTTTCTTTGGATCGCCGCGACGAGCGTAGTTTCTGATTTCATCCAACTCAGGCTTATCTATTATTTCATTAAGCCCACCTGGAACATCAAGAACCCGTTGAGCCATTACCTCTAACCCAATTTTTGCTAAAAATCTTGCCATCAAATATTGATTGGGTTCTGGCGGAACAGGAATTAGTATCGTCCCTTTCTTGTCTTTATCTAAGTGTTCTATAAATTTATCTATCTCATGATCGTTTTGTGGATAGACAAATATCTCATCGTTATTCCGAGAAAATTCAACCTCACTTCCTGCATTCAAATAAAATCCTTTTATTCGCGGAATAATGCCTTTTTTGCTGAATATCCTTTTTTGGAAGCGCAGATAGATGAAGTACTCCGTCTCTAACAAAGGCTTTTCAACTTCGTGCGAAAAGTAATTATTGCAATTATCGCATATCACTCCATGAGGAAGTGTGTGTTCAATATTTCCTAGAGATTCAGGGATTATATGTTCTATAGTTATTGACTTACTTGAATCGCTCTTGCAAAAAATGCATCTCATAAAATATTTAAATGTTTTATCTGGTTGTATTTAGGAATTCTCTTGTCTCCTCAATTTTATCCTTTTCCACTTTACTAGTCTGTTCCCAATAATCCAATAACTGCGTGATGGTCAGCACTGCGTGCATGGCGAAGCCCGCTTGCTTTAAAGATTCCTTTGCGCCCGATTGACGGTCAATCAGTACAACGACATCTTTTACAATCAATCCTGCGCTGGTCAATTTCTCAATCGCTTCGAATTTGCTTCCGCCCGTGGTGGCGAGGTCATCAATGATGACGATTGTCTCGCCCGCGTGATATTCGCCTTCGATTTCGGCTTTCGTGCCGTACGTCTTCACTTCCTTGCGCGGATAGATCATCGGATAATTTCCTTGCAGTGAAATCGCGGTCGCAATCGGAATCGCGGCGTAAGGCAAACCGGCGATGCGATCAAATTTCAAATCCTTTAACAACGGCAAATATGCCGCGCCGATTTGTTCAAGCAGTTTTGGATAAGTGATAATTTGTCGCAGGTCAATGTAGATAGGAGATTGCAATCCCGACTTCAAGGTGAACGATCCGAATTTAATGCAACCTGCTTTGAGCAATTCATCTGCAAGGATATTATTTTCTGCCATTGGTTTTCCTTTTCAATATCCGCGCTCAAAGTCGACGCGATAAATCAACTCTTTGCCGTTGATATAGTGACGATAATTCTCAATGAATAAATTTGCGATGTCATTCGGCAAGCTCGGCGCGGACGTATGAAACGTCATCAGTAAATTAGGAGTATCCCAAAAGGGATGCTCTTTAGGAAGCGGTTCCTGTTGAAACACATCTAAAACTGCTCCAGCAATTTTCTTTTTGGTGAGTGCTTCAATCAACGCCGATTCATCTAGCGCGCTTCCGCGTCCAACATTGATGAAGAGCGCATGAGATGGCAAAGCGTTTAATAAGGAGGCATTCACAATATGATGTGTCTCGGATGTGTTGGGCAAAACGCTGACGAGATAATCCAATCCATTGGCAAAATCAAGCAAGTGATCGCCGCGAAAATAAACGTCAACGTCAGAGCATGATTCACTCGAGCGCGTATAGCCGCGCACTTTCATCTCAAAGAATTTCGCAGTGCCCGCGAGATGCGCACCGATGGAGCCCACGCCGAGCAGTCCGATTGTTTTTCCGCGCAACATGCCGGTCGTGCTTCCATCCCAACGATGTTCCTGCTGAGCTTGATAGCATTCAAAGATTCGCCGCTCATGATTGAGCAAATATCCGAACACATACTCGGACATCAAGCCGCCGAACACGCCGCGTGCGTTGGTCAATATATAATCGCGGCGGAGCGTTGGATCGAGCAACAGTTCGACACCCGCGTACATCGATTGCACCCAACGTAAGCGCGGCAGACTTGGAAGCAGATCCCGCATCAGCCGCGGTTCGCCAAACACAATTTCAAAATCTAAACCTAATACTTTCGCTTTATCAACATTGGTTGCAGAAAAAATTTGGATTTCAGGCAACTTGGCGGATTCGAGCAAGTGCTGATATTCATCAGCCTGTCTGGATAGAATAAGAAGTTTAGGCATTAATTTACACCAATAATTATTTCTTCATTTGAAGTTGAATATTCACGATTTGATCGCGTAATTCTACCGCCGCTTTGCGCGGATTATCGCTTCGAGAGATTCCGCGCGAGACATTGATCAGCATGCCGCGTCCATCTTGACGTAAGCCTGCTCTCATTGCCGATTCCAAATCTCCGCCTTGAGATCCAACGCCGGGGACGAGAAACCACAAATCGGATGCGACTTCTCTAACGCGTTTCATCGCGTCAATATGCGTCGCGCCAACAACCAGACCAATATTGTTTTTGGTGTTCCATGTTTGAGCGAGTTTTGCAACATGAATATATAAGGGATCGCCGGATTCAACAATCAAATCCTGCAAGTCACCCGAATTGGGATTCGATGTTTTGCATAACAGGAAGATTCCTTTTTCTTGATCCTTGATAAATGGCTCAATAGAATCTTTTCCGAGATATGGACTCAGCGTAATGCAATCCACGCCGAGATTCTCAAATGCGGATTGTGTATAGGCTTCGGCAGTGGATGCAATGTCGCCGCGCTTGGCATCGAGGATGATCGGAATCTTCGAGCCGAGTCGATTCGATTCATCGTGTATCGCATCAATCACTTGCTTGAGCGCAGTCCAGCCGTCCGCACCGAAGACTTCAAAGAACGCCGCATTGGGCTTGAACGCCGCGGCGTAAGATGAGGTCTGTTTAACGAGATTCAAACAGAAGTCGAGGGCAGACGCGGCAGAGGATTCTTTAAGGTCGGGAATGTGCGGGTCGAGTCCAACGCATAAAAGCGAAGAACAATCATCGATGCGTTTTTCTAAAAAAGAAAAAAAGGATTCCATTACGCTTTGCCCAACACCATCGCCAGCAACGCCATTCTCACATACAGACCATATTCCATCTGGCGGAAGTAGGCGGCACGCGGATCGTCATCGAAGTCGGGGCTGATCTCGCCGACGCGCGGCAGCGGGTGCATCACGATCATATCTTTCTTCGCCGACTTCATAATGGCGGGATCAATCACATACGCGCCCTTGACATTTTCATAATCGGCGGGGTCTTCGAATCTTTCCTTTTGAACGCGCGTCACATAGAGCACATCGGTTTCGGCTAAAACTTTTTCGAGCGAACCGAATTCGGTTTGCGGAACTTTTTTCTGCGCGACCTCATCCATCACTTCCTTTGGCATTTTCAAAATATCAGGCGAGACGTAATTCAACTTGATGTTGTTGAAACTTGAAAGCAGGCGCGAGAGTGAATGCACCGTGCGTCCATATTTCAAATCGCCGAGCATCGTGACGGTGAGATTATCGAGCCGCCCGATCTCTTCCTTGATGGTGAACGTATCGAGCAAAGCCTGCGTGGGATGTTCGCCCACGCCGTCGCCCGCGTTGATGACCGGTTTCTTCGCCGCTTTCGCTGCAATCGCCGCCGAACCAGTTTCGGGATGACGAAGCACGATCACATCCGCATAACACTCAAGCGTGCGGACGGTATCGGGCAGGCTCTCGCCTTTCGACACCGATGAATATTTCACTTCGTTGATCGGGATGACCGAGCCGCCGAGTCGTTCCATGGCGGCGGTGAACGACGACGAGGTGCGCGTGGACGGTTCATAAAAAAGATTGGCAAGGATTTTTCCCTTAAGCAGATCGAACGTGCCGACGCGCTCGACCATGCCGCGCATCTCGTGCGCCACGCCGAAAACATATTCGAGATCTTCACGCGTGAACTGCTTGACGGACAGAATGTCCTTGCCGTACCAATCGGCGTTTTTGTTTTCGCCGAACGGCAGGTGAGGGGATGAAGATTGAGTGGGCATAAGTTAGTCTCCTTTGTTTTGTAAGTTTTGGTTTTCTTTTCTATTTAATCGTAATTATTATTTGAATTACTATAAAAACCAATCCACTAACGAGAAACACAATTAAGATAGGCAACATGACCTTGTTGCTTTGTAAAATAAAACCTTCGTCCACATAAGGTAGAAAGATTCTAAAAAAGGGAAAAAGTTTTAATGTTCGAAAGCGCCGCTTTCGTAGGGTTTCGATATATTTTTTTGGTTCAAACCAAGCCAAATAGGCATCGTGAGTTACAAAGAATAACATTACGAGCCAACCCGCTAGTACGAAAAAGACATCCATCTTAAAAAGATCCTCTCACATTCTTCCCAAAACCTTTTTCCACCAACACCTTGCTATCTTTGAACGCTTCGCGTCCGCGCAAAACGACGCGCGTCACGCATCCCTTCACCTTCCAACCTTCGAAAGGAGTCCAGCCGCAGCGCGTGAATTGATTCGCGGCTTTGATTTCGTATTCGGCATTCTCATCCACTTCGATCCATGTTTCGGGTTGTTCGGGAAGATTGAAAATATTTTTCGCATTGAGATACATCTTTTCCATAAGTTGGTAAATAGTGATTCGTTCGTCATAAACCGCAGTGAATAAAAGTGGCAACGCAGTTTCCAAACCCGGAAACCCGGGCGGAGGATTCTGGGAATCTTTTTCTTCTAAAGTATGTGGCGCGTGGTCGGTGGCAAAACAATCAATCACATCCATGTTTTGCCACAAAGAATCAACATCTTCTTTCGTTGCTAGTCTTGGTCTCACTTCGCCGCGTCCTGCGTGACCATGAGAGATAGCGGGAATATCATCCTTAGATAAGAATAAATGATGCGGCGTGACCTCACACGTCACTTTGATTCCTTTTTCCTTCGCGGCTTTGATGAGCAGGATTTCTTCCTTCAATGAAACATGTGCGATGTGAATGGGACGATCATAGATCGCGGC
This sequence comes from Anaerolineales bacterium, assembly GCA_049578465.1. Lineage (GTDB taxonomy): Bacteria > Chloroflexota > Anaerolineae > Anaerolineales > Villigracilaceae > Fen-1038. The sequence goes on along the minus strand of JBAUMB010000175.1, from coordinate 488 downwards.
GAACAAAATCGCAGCCGCCATGCTTCGACTTTCCGCATGGACAACGATTGGATATTGCTTCGGATATTTTTCAAAGTGCGGCTTCCAGAGAGTCATATCGTTCAAGCGCAATTCGCCGAAGGTTGAGTCGAGGTACATTTTCAACCCGGCGGCTTTGTGTGCCAATGACGGAACGATATCTGCGTTGTCCGGTCCCGCGCCGAGGAATTGGGCGTAATCACAACGCGCTTTTTGTTTTGCGGCGTTCAGTGCAAGCTCGAGAGTCTCGGCATCGAAGATGGGCGGTTTGGTGTTGGGCATTGCCAACACCCTCGTGAATCCGCCAGCCAGCGCGGCAGATGTACCGCTGTCCCAATCTTCTTTGTGGGTTTGTCCGGGTTCGCGAACATGAACGTGAGGGTCAATCAGGCCGGGAAGTTTGATCATGGTTTATCCAGTCGTGGATAAAAAAAGAGAGCCGCTAAAAGCGACTCTCCAAAAGGGAAAAG
>JBAUMB010000174.1:0-9947 GCA_049578465.1 Anaerolineales bacterium | reverse complement strand
CTTTCGATCATCGAAGTTAATTCACTTGAAGAAGCCATCGAGGTCAATAATCGTTCGCAATACGGACTCTCGACTTCCATCTTCACACAAGATGTCAATCTCGCCTTTATAGCGATGCGCGATATTTTTACCGGACTGGTTTACATCAATCACGGCACAACCGGCGCAGAGATTCAATTCCCATTTGGTGGAGTGCGCGGCACCGGCAACGGACATCGCGAGGCCGGACAAGCCGGATTAGAACTGTTCACTGAATGGAAATCCATTTACGTGGACTACTCCGGTAAATTGCAGCGCGCACAAATTGACAACCGTGAAGAATGACTTTAACCTGGGAAACATCGTATGCGATCGCGTTAGAGTTGAAACGTTTGCATTCAGATGCAAACATCGAAGATGTAACGCTGGGACAAATTTATGATTGGACTTTGCAACTTCAGGAATTCGAGGATGATCCCGCTCTTTGCAACGATGACATCCTTTCATCAATTTATCAAGAATGGTTTGAGGAGTTAATCAATGACAGATAATAAAGAAATAAATTCTCCGGGTTACGAAATACCGGAAGACATCCAGCACGCGGTTAGCATTACCACGCTGGATCGTTTGTATAATTGGGGACGTCGCTGGTCGGTGTGGCCGATGATGTTCGGCTTAGCATGTTGCGCCATCGAGATGATCGCCGCGCAAGCCGCGCGTTACGACCTCGCCCGCTTCGGCATGGAAGTGATGCGCCCAAGTCCGCGTCAATCAGATTTGATGATTGTCGCTGGAACGGTCACGAAGAAAATGATTCCGGCGATTGTGCGTCTTTACAATCAGATGCCGGAACCAAAATACGTCGTGGCAATGGGCGCTTGCGCATCCGGCGGCGGGCCTTTCAAAGAAGGTTACAACGTGGTTGCTGGCGTTGACAAATTTGTTCCGGTAGATGTTTATATTCCGGGTTGCCCTCCCACCCCACAGGCTTTAACCGCGGGATTGATCAAACTGCAGGAAAAAATCGACAATCAATCCATCAGCAAAGTGCGCTGGTATCAAAAAGGTTCTGACTCGGCATTGATTCCGATTCCAGTCCTTGGACCCGATTTGATGGATCCTCGTCGCTATGCCGAGATCAAGCAACTTGCCGAGCAAAAATCAGCGGAAGCGGCAACTGAGGCGAAGGAGTAAACATGGCTACCCTCGTTCAAACTGAGACTCTTGATCTTGCCGCGCGTTTCCCCGGCTCTGTCACTGCTGACACTCGTCCCGGTTATAGCGGTTGGATGGTCGATAAAAGTAAATTGATTGAAGTCGCAACTAGCTTGCGCGATGAATTCGGCTTTGATTTGCTATCGTCGGTAACCGGCGTGGATTATTTTCCCAACACGATGGAAGTCGTGTACGAAGCGTTCAAAACAATCGGCGGACCAAGCGTTCGATTCAAAGTCCAGGTTCCACGCGTTGATCCAATTGAAGTCCCATCCGTTACGTCTATCTGGCCTGGCGCAGATTTTCAAGAACGCGAGATTTGGGATTTATATGGAATCAAATTCACCAATCATCCCGACCTGCGCCGCATTTTGATGTGGGAAGGTTTTGAAGGCCATCCGATGCGCAAGGATTGGCACGAACCATTCTACGAAGAAGACAACAAGCCATTGAAGAGTCGCTGGCCCGATGGCAAATTCGTCAGCGCGGAAGACAAGAATATTTATAAAGATAATTTGCAATTCCCGCAAAACTTCGATCCCGAAACATTTAAGATCGATGGCGAAGCCCCGCTATATGATGCATTACAGAAGTACACCACTGTAGACGCGGGCATCAAGACCGATCACGTGCTGATAAACATGGGACCGCAACATCCATCCACGCACGGAGTTTTTCGCGCGGCGGTCATTCTCGATGGCGAAACCATCGTCAGCTTGAAACCGGTGATGGGTTATTTGCATCGCAACCATGAAAAGATCGGCGAGCGAAATACTTTCTTGCAAAATATGCCTTACACCGACCGTCTCGATTACTTCAATTCGATGAGTAACAATTGGGGTTATTCGCTGGCTGTCGAAAAGCTGATGAACATCAAAGTGCCGGAACGCGCGGAATATTTGCGCGTGATCATGGCTGAACTCAGCCGCATTCAAAACCACTTGATTCTCATCGGCATGTTGCTGAATGATCTCGGCGCATTCTTCACTCCCGCTTTGTATGCATTTGAGGAACGCGAATTAATTCTGGATATCTTCGAAGCCGCATCGGGCGCACGCATGATGTGCAACTATCATCGCTTCGGTGGCGTTTCGCGCGATCTGCCAGAAGGCGTGCTAGAAAAAATCAAAGGTCTCGTTGAAGAACGCTTGCCTCGCAGAGTGGACGAGTTTGATCGCTTCCTAACCGAGAACGAAGTATTGCTAGCACGCACGAGAGGCGTCAAAGTTATCAACGGCGAAGACGCGGTTAAGTATTCGATCACGGGTCCGGTATTGCGCGCCGCAGGTGTTCCGTATGATATCCGACGCGCCCAACCTTATGGCATTTACGATCGCTTCGAGTTCGATGTGGCGTTGCGTCATAACGGCGATTTGTACGATAACTATCTCATCCGCCTCGACGAGATTCGTCAGTCGCTTCGCATCTTGCAGCAAGCCATCAAGGAAATCCCGGATGGACCAATCAACTCGCAGAAGCCGCAATATCAAGTTCGTGTCCCGGCTGGTGAATCGTATGGACGCATCGAAGCGCCTAAAGGCGAACTTGGTTATTATATTATCTCGACCGGCAAACCGAATCCGTGGCGATATCATGTGCGCGCACCATCGTTTATCAACATCACGGCTCTTGAAAAAATGTGTGTCGGCACCAAGATCGCGGACTTCGTTGCGATCCTCGGTGTAATTGACATTGTGCTTGGCGAACTCGATCGGTAAAAATTGGAGAAGCGACTATGTATGGAAAAGGAATAATCAAAGGTCTCGGTGTAACCCTCAAGCGATTTGTGAATACTTATATCGATGATATCGCTTGGTTGGGACACCGTTACTATAACGCCGAAGGCATTGCGCATCGTTCCAGCAAAGATGCGCGCGGCGTGTTTACCGTGCAATACCCGGAGGAAAAGCTTCCGTCTCCAGAAGAGTTTCGGTATGTGCCGTTTCTGGTTTATGATGAAGGCGCGGATAGCAAAAAGGAAATCCGTTGCACCTCGTGCGGAATCTGCGCCAAGGTTTGTCCGCCACAATGTATTTGGATCGTCCGCTCCAACGACCCGCAAACGGGCCGCCCCGTCCCGGAGCCGACCGAATTCTATATCGATGCCGACATTTGCATGAACTGCGGATTCTGCGCGGAGTATTGTCCGTTCGACGCGATCATCATGGATCACGATTACGAGATTGCCTCATATCAACGCAATGTATTCAATATGGAGAAATTACTCAAACCAGCCTCATACTATAAGAGCATTCGTCCGCTGAATTATCAGATCAATGAGGATGAGCGCAAAGCCAAGGAAGCCGCCAAGGCGGCAAAGGCTGAAGCATCGGCTTCGCAATAAAATTTAGCAAGAATGGCGCAAAGATCACAAAGGTTTTAAGTTTGAGATCTTTGTGCCAAAATCTCTTTAGGTAAAATAATAATGGCAAATAAACTTACAAAAGAATCCATTCTCGCCGCGCTCAGCAAAGTGCAGGAGCCCGAGCTTCATCAAGACCTCGTCACGCTAAACATGATTCACAACTTGGAGATCGATGGCGACAAGGTCTCATTTACTGTGATGCTAACCACGCCTGCCTGTCCTTTGCGCGGACAAATAGAAAAAGAATCGAAACAGGCCGTGTTATCGCTCGGAGCAAAGACAGTTCAAGTCAAATTGGATTCGAATGTTCCCAACGATGGGCGCATGCGCGGAATCGTCAACATGCCGATCCGCAATGCGATCGCGGTCGGCTCCGGCAAAGGTGGGGTGGGCAAATCAACTGTCGCGGTCAATATCGCGGTGGCACTGGCACAAAGCGGCGCACGCGTCGGCTTGATGGACGCCGATATTTATGGCCCCAATATTCCGACCATGCTCGGTGTGGAAAAACTTCCTCCGCCAAATGGAAACAAACTTGTTCCCGCAACTGCCTACGATGTCAAGATGATTTCGATGGGACTCTTGGTCAAGCCGGGACAACCCTTGATTTGGCGCGGGCCGATGCTCAACTCGGCCATACGACAATTTCTCGCGGACGTTGAATGGGGCGAACTCGATTATCTAATCATTGATCTTCCGCCGGGCACCGGTGACGCGGCCTTATCTTTAGCGCAAGCGTTGCCATTAAGCGGTGCGATCATCGTGACGCTTCCGCAATTGGTTTCGCTCGAAGACGCCAGTCGAGGCTTGCAAATGTTCCGCACGCTCGAGGTCCCGATTTTAGGTGTGATCGAAAACATGTCCTATCTTGATTTGCCCGATGGCACACGCATGGATATTTTCGGCTCGGGCGGCGGAGAGCAATTGGCGCAAGCCACGCAGACTCCGTTCCTCGGCAAAATTCCGATTGACCAGAACGTTCGCATCGGCGGCGACAGCGGCAAACCGATTGTTGTATCGTATCCTGATTCGGCTGTTGCAAAAGCCTTGCGAGAAATTGCTGAAAACCTCGCCGCCAAGATCAGCGTTGCAGCACTCGGCGGAAAGAACGAACTGCCGATCAATATTGTGGAATAAAGATAAGTAGGTCGGACCGCAAGTCCGACTTACTTTATTCTGTCATCCTTACGGTATAATTGTATTCATGCAACCAAACATTATCGGTGTACGTTTCACCAAAATTGGAAAAATCTACCACTTCGACTCAACCGCTTTGCCTGATGTGAAAGCCGGCGAGCGCGTCATCGTGGATACGATACGCGGCAAACATCTCGGGGAAGTTGTAACCATTTTGCACGAAGTTCCGTCCGCACCAGAAGGTGGATGGAGATCCGTTGAACGACGCGCCACGCCGCGCGATTTATTGCTTCAGCAATCCTGGCAATCCAAACAAACCGAAGCCATGATCAACTGCCGCGCCCGCGCCGCGGAACTCAAACTGGATGGCGTGAAGATCGTCGCCGCTGAATACAACTATGACGGCACGCGCTTAGCATTTCTCTTTAGCACTGAGACCGAAGATAAAGTTGATCTTAAGTCGCTGAAAAAAGACATGCAGGATTTATATCCGAACACGCATACCGAGATGCGCCAAATCGGTCCACGCGATGTGGCGAAACTTCTCGGCGGCATGGGCGCTTGTGGGCTCGAGACCCGCTGTTGTTCCAAGTTCCTGACCGACTTCAGCCCGATCTCAATCAAGATGGCAAAAGAACAAGGCATCTCATTGACGCCTGAAGAGATCACCGGCATGTGCGGACGCTTGCGCTGTTGTCTCGTTTACGAATACGAGCAATATGCCGAAGCGCGCAAGCAACTGCCCAAGCGCAACAAGCATGTGGTCACGCCGCGCGGCGAAGGCAAAGTGATGGACGTTTTGCCGATGTCTAATAAAGTCATCGTTGCGCTCGAGACGGAAGAACGTACCCAATGGGTCACTTTTGATAAAGATGAAATCCAGCCGTGGGATGAACTCGAAGCGTTACGCCGCAAATCCGAAGCGCCGTGTGATCGTCACGAAGGCGGCGGATGCACGTGCGGAAAATCTAACAAGCAAAAACCAAACTAAATTAGCAATCGCAAACAACTATGACCGAACAACCTGATCACTGGGAAACTCCTCAAAACATTTTGGTCGTCCTCGCTCATCCGGACGATCCTGAATTTTTTTGCGGCGCAACGCTGGCGCGTTGGGCACGCGCCGGACACAAGATCACCTATCTACTTTTAACGTGCGGTGATAAAGGGTTCAACGACACCACGCCGGCCGATATGACCACCGATAAGTTGTGCTCCATTCGACATGAAGAACAAGCCAACGCCGCAAAAGTCATTGGTGCTCAAGCGGTTCATTGGCTTGACCATCCGGATGGCTATCTTGTCCCTGACCTTGATTTGCGCCGCGATGTAGTGCGCGCGATCCGGCGCTTCAAGCCAGATATTCTCGTTACATCCGATCCGCAAAATTTATTTGCTGGATACGGTATCAATCATCCCGATCACCGCGCCGCCGGTCAAGCCGCGCTGGATGCGGTTTTTCCTGCCCCGGGAAACAAAACCTATTTCCCAGAAATCACATTGGAAGGATTCGAGCCGCATAAGGTAAATGAAGTTTGGGTCACGTTGACTAACCAATCAAACGTAACGCTCGACATTACTGAAACATGGCCGATCCGATTACAGGCTTTGCTCGAACACAAAACACAAATCGGTGATCCTGAAAAATTCAAAGAGCGCGTGAAAACGCGTCATACTGAAGATAGCACTGACGAGAATCCGCGCTACGAAGATAAATTCCGAGTTATCAAATACGGACAATAAAAAAGATTTTTTCAACCAACAATCTAATACAGAACGGAGAATGCCATGATTGATTTTATAAAAGAAGCACGTGCATTGTTTCCTTATACTCAATCTATGCGCCGCGATTTTCATGTTCATCCCGAACTCGGATTTCATGAAGTCCGTACTGGTGGAATCGTAGCGAAAGAACTGGAAGCGCTCGGCATCGAAGTCACTAAGGGTGTTGGAAAAACCGGTGTGGTTGGATTACTCGAAGGGTCAAAGCCCGGGCCGACAATTCTTCTTCGCTTCGATATGGATGCATTGCCCATCGTCGAAGCAACAGGTGCAGAATATGCTTCACAAAATCAAGGCGTGATGCACGCCTGCGGACATGATGGTCACACGGCCATGGGCTTGACAGTTGCCAAGATTCTCCAAAACCATCGCAATGAACTCAACGGCACGATCAAGTTTTGCTTTCAGCCCTCAGAAGAAGGATTCAACGGCGAGGAAGTTGGCGGCAATGAGATGATGATCCGCGATGGAGTTCTTGAGGGACCGAAGGTGGAGCGCACTCTGTCGATGCATTTGTGGAACGAACAACCTGTCGGCTGGATCGGCGTTGGGAAGGGACCGGTGATGGCGGGAGCCGAATTATTCACAGTCAAACTAATCGGTAAAGGCGGTCACGGTGCAGCGCCCCATTTGACGATTGATCCAATTGTTGCGGCGAGTCAAGTTGTCACAGCATTGCAAAGCATCACATCGAGGAATGTCGCACCATTGGCATCCGCAGTTGTCAGCGTGACGACGATTCAATCTGGGACGGCATTCAACGTCATCCCGCAAGAAGCGGAACTTACAGGGACGATCCGCACGTTTGATTTGGATGTCCGCAAAAAAATCCTAGAACGATTCGAACAAATCATCCGCGGTGTTGGCGAAGCAATGGAATGTCAGGTCGAAATTGATGTCAAACGTGTCACGCCTGCTGTCATCAACGATGATTCGGTTTCTGAAAAGGTGCAAAAGACAGCACAAGATTTGTTATCAGATTCAACGATTGATACGGCGCCATATATGACGATGGGCGCGGAAGATATGGCGTTCATGCAAGAAAAAGTGCCGGGCTGTTATTTCTTCATCGGCTCGAACAACGCAGAGAAGCATCTCGATTATGGACATCATCATCCCAAGTTTGATTTCGATGAAGAAGCGTTAGTGCGCGGCACAGCCTTGATGGCGGCCGCGGCAATGGATGTATTGAAGCAGTAAAGCCGCAGCAGTAGCCTGCTCCCTAAAGAATTATGGCGACACCTCGCGCCAACAATGCGGCTAACAATCCTATAACGACCGTCAACGCTGCAATAGCAAACATAGCGCGCGTACCCAGCTCACGGCGCAGCACGGACAATGTTGCCAAGCATGGGATATAAAACATCACGAAGGTTGCATACGTGACCATTTGCGTATGAGTGAGAGCCGAGGCAAAATTTGTCGTGCCCAGCGCCTGGCTGAGCATCACCAGCGAAAGTTCTTTGCGAAGAATCCCGAAGATCAACGGCACGCCGACTTGTGCGGGCAGCCCCATCATCCAGGTAAACGGGCGGACTAGCCAATTGAAGATCGGGGTAATATGAAAAAAATCCAAGGCGGCAAGCACGGCACTGCCTACGATCAATATGGGCCAGGCCTCGATGACGAACTCACGCACACGGAACCAGGCCTTCGCCACAATATTCTTAATGGTCGGCATGCGATACGAAGGCATTTCCAGAATTAAGCCGGGAGTAGTTTCAGGGTTCAAACTATTGAGAATGCGTCCGGTGAGCGCAATGACCAATAGGTTGAAGATATAAAGCGCAAAGGCCGCCAGCGGACCTAGATAGAATGCCACCAATCCAAACACAACTGCCAGCCTCGCCGCACATGGGACCAGCGTTGCCAGCGCGGCCGCCATATAACGATCACGCGGCTCTTCGAGCGTGCGCGTCGACATCACGGCGGGAACATTACACCCGTAACCGAGAATGAACGGAACAATAGCTTTGCCGTGTAAGCCGATGCGATGCATCAAAGCATCCATCAAAAAAGCGATGCGCGGCAAATAGCCGATGTCTTCGAGAACGCCCAGACCAAAGAGAAATGGCAGAAGATACGGCAGGACAATTGCGACACCCGCCGCAATCCCCTGCATCACGCCGGATGCAATCTCATACAACAATGAACCGTGAGTCAAGGGAGATAATAAAATACTCGTCAAGTGATTAAAGAAAGCGAGAATGGGCGACTCGATCAATTGTCCAAAGCCATAGACGGCTTGAAAAAATCCCAATAACACGATCAATAAAATAACATAGCCCCAGAATGGATGCAGAAGCAAATCATCCAAGCGATCTTGCCACAAAGTGCGCCGTTCGCCTTGCACCGAAAACTTTTGCGCGATCGCCATTGCCAAGGCGTGACGCGTGATCGCATCATTCGCATCTTCTTGTTTTACATGTGGAATTTTGCCGTTTGAATTTCTCCCGGCTTCCAATGCTTTTGAAAACAATCCTTTCACGCCGCGCCCTTTACTTGCCACCAAAGGCAAAACAGGAATTCCAAGTTCCGTTTGCAAACCGGGACCGTCAATATGGACACCTAAGCGCGCAGCTTCGTCCATCATATTCAGGGCGAGAATCACAGGTTTATTTAACGGAAGCAGTTCCAAGGTCAGTTCGAGAGCCGAGGCGAGATGCGATGCATCAGCAACATCAATCACCGCATCGATATCCCGCGACGAAAGATAGTTCGCCGCCTCCTGCTCGGCAGGATTGTTGCCGCGCAAGCTGTAGCAACCGGGCAAATCTACGATCTCCACCACTTCACCCATTACGCGTACACGGCTTTCAGTGAATGTCACAGTCGTGCCGCTAAAATTTCCTGTCTCAGCTTTATATCCTGCCACTTGATTGAATAATGTGCTTTTCCCGCAATTCGGTTGACCCACCAATGCAAATCTCATTCCGTCTCCACTAAAATTTTTTTGACTACTTCGCGGCCCAACGCGATCTGTCTGCCATTCAGATCGATCATTAACGGACCTTTCAATGGCGCTTCACGCAAGACCCGCAAGCGGTCACCGATAAACATGCCATGACCCGCAAGCTTATCTTGTAGTTTCTTATCCTTGAACTCGATCACACGCAGCCAAACTTCTTGAGGCGCATCCAATAATGTCATTTTTATCACATTTTTCATATTTATAATCTAGCCTTTACGCCCAGCCAAGTGACGATTATCCTTGTTCAGAATGATACTTGGTGTAAAATCGAAACAAGGTGTACAGGCGAATTTTACTTCTTTTGCTCATTTTTTTGACGGCGTGTGGATCGCAAGCGCAGGCGGTTCCCGCGTCCCCATCACCGGATCCGACAACGCTGACAGCCGTTCCTATTTCCACATCAACGATTGAACCTTGTGCGTTCGTCGAAGCGACTCAAAATCTGCCGGATCTCAGCACACAAATTGACGCTGCAATAAAACAACTGCAGCCGGACGC
>JBAUMB010000173.1:0-2569 GCA_049578465.1 Anaerolineales bacterium | reverse complement strand
CCCGCGCCAGCCGCTTCGCCGATATTGACGCCAACGTTAAAGGATTTCGCGCCATAGATTTTTCGCAACACGCTGGTTGCCTGCGAAGTTAATTCCATCATTTCCGCACGCGTCGCGGAATCTAGTTCTTCGAGATTCGGCTTGTGAGCGAAAGGCACGACCATAACATGTCCGCTGGTATAAGGATATAGATTGAGAATCACAAAAGCCAATTTGCCGCGCTGGATGATCAAGTTTTCAGGGCTGTCTTCTTTGGCTTGTGCCTTGCAAAAGACACAGCCTTCTTCCTTATTTGCATTATCAATGTATGTCATACGCCACGGGGACCATAAATGTTTCATAACAGGATGTTTCGATTGTAGCAGAAAAATTAAAGCGCGGCGACCTCGCACTTTATGGTATCCTCGACGAATGCAACCATCGCTTTTCGCTTCGGTTAAGTGGACAGTCTCGACGCTCACGAAATACATCCGTGATTTGCTCGAAGGCGATGTGACGCTTCAAGATGTGTGGGTGCAGGGAGAAATCTCAAATCTTTCACGTCCCGCTTCGGGACATATTTATTTCACACTCAAAGATGCGGGTGCGTCGCTACGCTGTGTGATGTGGCGAACGGACGCGGCTCGGCTTAAACTTCCGCTTCAAGATGGAATGGCGATTGAGACGCATGGCAAAATTGGCGTCTATGAAGTTGGCGGGCAATACCAATTGTATGCCGATCAAATCCGACCGGTGGGCGAGGGCGCGTTATATCAAGAGTTTCTGCGGTTGAAAGCGATGCTTGAAGCTGAAGGACTTTTTGATGTTGAACGCAAACGCGAAATTCCGTCTTTTCCAAAACGCATCGGCATCGTGACCTCATCCACAGGCGCGGCGTTGAGAGATATGCTGACTGCCATCCGGCGACGTTTGCCTTTAGTTGAAGCGATTCTTGCGCCGTCGCCGGTTCAGGGTGAAGACGCGCCGCCGAAATTAGTTGAAGCAATCGAATCTCTTAATCAACTTAAACCAAGACCTGATGTAATTCTTTTAGCGCGCGGCGGCGGTTCGATAGAAGACTTGTGGGCGTTCAACGATGAACGCGTGGTGCGCGCCGTGTCTTCTTCTGAAGTTCCAATTATCTGCGGCGTGGGACACGAAACAGATTTTACGTTATGTGATTTCGCCGCCGATTTGCGCGCGCCGACTCCGACAGCCGCGGCAGAATTGGCAACACAAACTACAATGATTGAATTGGGAGAGAATTTAAAAACTTTCGATTTGCAGCTCGGAACTTCGATGCAGGATATTTTGGAGGAGCAAAGCAACGCGCTGGCTTCTTTGCGTGATGGCTTGCGATTCTTCTCTCCGTCACGACGCATTCAGTCGGAGCGACAAAGACTCGATGATGTTGCTCATCGTGTTGCCGTCGCGCAGACTCATCGCCTCGCGCTCGAAGCGAATCAAATTGAAGGCTTTGGCAAACGCCTCGAGGCGCTCAATCCACTTCAAGTCTTAGAAAGAGGCTATGCAGTTGTCACGCGTCAAGCAGATGGAAAATTGATCAGTAAAACAAAACAAGTTAAATCAAAAGATGAAATTCATGTCCGCGTTTCGGATGGCAGTTTCGACGCGACAGTTAAGTGAGGAGTCTTTATGGCAAAATCGTCTGCACCTAAATCAGTGGAAAGTTTGAGTTACGAACAAGCCTTCGCGGAATTGGAAAGTATCGTTGCCGCGCTGGAAAATGAACAGCGCTCTTTGGATGAGTCGATGGCGTTGTATGAACGCGGGCAGGCACTGGTGAGGCATTGCGCGAAAATTTTGGATAAAGCCGAATTGAAAGTAAAAAAATTATCGGGCGATGCGTTGACCGATTTCGAAGAGGCGGAATGAATCTGATTGGCATCTTTAACAACGTTGTATTGTTGAGCGCGTTGGTTGCATGGTTGACCGCACAGTTTTTGAAAATCCCGATGGAGTATTTGCGCTCACGCCGTTGGCAGTGGACGATGGTCTTCGCGGCAGGCGGAATGCCGAGTTCACATTCAGCGGTGATCATCGCAGCCACGCAGGCAATTGGTTTGCATCAAGGTTATGATAGTCCGCTGTTTGCATTAGGTGTTGTGATTTCCATGATCGTCACCTACGACTCGGCGGGTGTGCGCCGTCAGGCGGGGAAACACGCCGAGCGGATTAATATCTTATTCGAAGAATTGATGCGCGGTCAAATGCCGGATGAAAAAGAATTGCGCGAGGTGCTGGGACATACGCCGCTGGAAGTGGCGGGCGGAGTGCTGTGGGGGATTGTGTTTGCAACGTTGATGTGGCTGATTGGAAAATGATCGCTTCATCCTAGTCCTAAAGCGGATTCTGTTTAACTATTTTTTTATCAGCCTACGCTGAATCGCATTAGTCAATTCTTTCAATTCAGGCACGCGTAACATATACATGATTGCAACATAAACGATTCCGCCTGCGATGATTCCAACCGGCGCGATGATCCAGACTGAAAATCCCGATGCGAAATGCAACCAGCCAAGGATGACTGCGCTCATCACCAGAGTCGCCAGTGCGGATTGAAGGAGTC
>JBAUMB010000172.1:0-3555 GCA_049578465.1 Anaerolineales bacterium | reverse complement strand
GCATAAATGTGGACGCAAAAATTCCTGCACCAAGCCATGCTGCGAACTTGCTATTTGTCTTTTCTTTGACAGCGAGAAAAATAATTGCCGAGCTCAATGCTGATGATAAGAATGAAACGAGTCGCAGCGCACCAAATCCGAGTCCGATAATCTTTGCAATTAACGCTGATGCGTAAAAGAATAGCGGCGGATAGATGAGCGGAACAAAATCTATGGAGGGCGGAACATATAATGTTTTGCCCTCCAGCAAACGATTGACTTGAACCAATCCCGCGCCTTCCATCCATTCGAGCTGATATGGATAGAACATGCGCGAGAAGATGATGAATATAACCGTAAATATAAAGCCTATGCAGAAAATTAATAATAAGATCCTAAGCGCTTTTTCGATAAGCGTTGATATCTGTGGAGGGTTTGATCTTGAAATGTCCATGGAACCAATTTTATTTCCGAGTGCGTGTCGACAACACTCGATTTAAACTACCAGAGAACATTGAGGTTTCCAAGCATGTAATAATAAATTAAACAAAACGACATTTGTAAGACTATAAAGATCGCTATCAAAATGAGTACAATTTTGTTTTTGAAAGGCTCCTTAAAATCAGAGAGATGAAAACTGTAAATAAAAGTTGAAATAGAGCCAATAATCAGTATTGGTCCCCAAAATGGCATACCACATATAAATGTCAACCAGAAGTAATCATCTGCGCTACCTTTTATAAAGTAGTAGTAAGCAATGCAGGATGTTATTTGGATAAAAATAAAAATAATACCCATCACTATAATGAACTTACGCTTAGACACCTCGATTTTACGATATGTAAGATAGCCGTATAAAATAGTAGCGGTTGATGTGACAATAAATGTTGGGGCCCAAATGGGAAACCCCAATGCGGCGGTCAATAAGATAAGAGCCTGTAAATTTTCTATTATCCCCATGAAGCTACGCATCTCTTCGCTAGCGTCGCGGCGACATCCATGCGATATTCCGCAGAAGCCCATTCATCGTTTGATTCATGAAAGGCATTGCGTGCCGCGGCTTCGATTCCTTCTGATTCTGTTCCGTCCATGGCAAGCCTCGGCGCTTTGCCATATCCGCCAACGGCGAGACGCGTGCGACCGGATTGCCACTGGCACACTGCAACACACACGATGGGTTTGTCGGACGGTGTACGAGAAACATAATCGAATGCGAACTTTGTATTCAATGGAATTGTGATGGATGTAATCAGTCCGCGCGGGCGGAGGGGAAGAAAATCACCAAGATTTGTTATTAGGGAATCGAGAGTCGTGATTCGGGATTTTGGGGACGATTTCCGATTTCCGATTCCCAATTCCCGAAAATTAAGTTTCGTATCCAATGCCAGCAGTGATGTAACAAAGGTTGATCGTCCATCGCACGAGACGATTGTCCCTGCAACCGTCGCCGCATTGCGAATATTAATCGGCGCTTCGAGTTTCATTGCAGACTTCAACGCATCGAGACAGTTCACATCCTCAAGCAATTGTTGAAGTGTGGCGGTTGCGCCGATCTCAAGATTGTTTCCGCTTTTCTTGATCGAGTTCAAGCCGAGAGCTTGAAGGTCAACCACTTCAACGGAATCAGATTGTCGGTGAGAAAGAAGCGTCCCGCCGCCGAGGGGAAACATGTTTGGTTGTGATAGAAGCGTCAGGGCTTCGTCAAGCGTTTGAGGGCGATGATACGTTGTAATCATGTTTGCTCCAAAAAGAACAGGTATCTTTATTATACAAGATACCTGTTCATAATTCTTATCAATCGTCTGAATAAATTTTCCAGCCCAGTTGCGGAAGCAGCGAAAGATCGAATTGATCTTCGGGCACATTGATGTGCAAGGCGTTGGCTTCGGCGAGCAGTTCGTTCGTTTCCGGATCGTAAATGCCTGCCCAGCTTTCAGCCATCTTGCTTCTGAGCTTTCCGGCTTTGCCAACGATTCTCAGTGTCTTGCCGATGGGCACGTTCTTGCGATATTTGATTTCGAGTTTGCCGGTAAACATGAAACGCGGATGCAATGGGTCGCTGCCCATGTGTGCGCGTCCGCTGATTTCATCGAGCAGCGCGGCCACGATGCCGCCATGCAGAACGCCGGGGTAACCTTGAAAATGATCGGGCGCGGTATAGGTTGATTCAACCACACCCGGTTCGGTTTCGTAGATATGCAAATGCAAACCGACGGGATTTTCGAGTCCGCAGATGAAACACATTTTGGAGTTAGGTTGTTTGATGCCTTCGTGTGTCATATCATTTCTCTCCCCAATGAATGGCAATTGTGCCAAACATCAGTCGTTTGAATTGAACATTTTTGAGGCCAACGTCGGCCATGCGCGACGCGAGTTCTTCGGCGGATAAAAATCCTTCGGTGGATTCGGGCAGATATTGATACGCGTCGCCGGTGCCGGAGATTAACTTTCCGAGCAATGGAATGATCATATGCATGTGAATCCAAATGACGGGCGACAAAATATTTTTCTTCGGACGCGTGGTATCAAGAATGACGATTCTTCCGCCGGACTTGAGGGCGCGATACTGTTCCTTCAAGCTGCGATTCATATCCATGACGTTGCGCATCAAGAAACCGGATGTGATTGCATCGAACGTCGAATCTTTGAACGGCAGATTCAACGCATCGGCAGCGGAGTAGGGCGGATCATTCGGCTTACGTCCGACGCGCATCATTTCAAGCGTGAAGTCCGCGGCGATCACGCGGCTTTGTGGATTCTGTTTCAGCGCCGCACGCGCCAAATCGCCGGTGCCTGTTCCGAGGTCAAGCAAAGAAGCGGATGATTTCATCTGCGCGAGTCGGATCACTTCCTTCCGCCATCGAACATCTTGTCCGCCCGTCATCAAGCGATTCATAAAATCATAACGATGGGCAATGCGCGTGAACATGCCTTGAACGTATTGAGCGCGTTGTGATCCGGTAAGATTTGCCATTTGACCTCAAGCATGATTATAAACGCATGTTATACTTTTTATAACCGAGGTTGAATGTCAAAACAAGAAAATGAAACTATGAATAGTTGGAAAATTTGGTGGCTGGCGATTCGTCCGAAGACATTGCCTGCCGCCGCGTCCGGCGTGGTGACGGGAAGTGCATTGGCTTGGATGGATCATTCATTTCAAATTCTTCCAGCTTTCGCGGCGTTATGCGTGGCGCTTCTGTTGCAGATTGGAAGCAATGTTGCGAATGACGTTTATGACTTCGAGCGCGGTGCGGATACATCCGAACGTCACGGCCCGTTACGCGTCACGCAAGCCGGTTTATTGACTCCGATTGAAATGAAGCGCGGCATGTGGATTATCTTTGGCGTTGCGGCGTTCTTCGGATTTTATCTTGCATATGTGCGCGGGTGGATAGTTATCGTATTGGGTTTAGCGGCAATCATTTCGGCAATTGCATACACGGGCGGACCATTTCCTTTGGGCTATTATGCGCTGGGTGATTTATTTGTTTTTATCTTCTTCGGTGTGATGTGCGTTGCCGGAACTTATTATGTGCAAACCGGTTCGGTCAGCGCCGCGGCGTGGTGGATGTC
>JBAUMB010000171.1:0-9853 GCA_049578465.1 Anaerolineales bacterium | reverse complement strand
CAGCTCCAGCCCAAGTCACCAAATCCGCGGGATCAATATCCATTAATTCGCTTGTCTTTGATCCTGACAACCATTTTCTATCAGCCCTATGAACTATTGAGTGCCTCCGTTCCATTAATTGCTCTATAGTGGAAAATGATCGGTTAACCTTTGTTACATCAACTTTTAGACTCTTGAGAAGTTGAACAATATCAGCTATGTTATTGAAGTTTGATCGTTGCAAAAAATTCATGACTGATTCTTGGATAACCTCTTCAACAGTCTTTTCTTTGAATGAAGCAAGATTGCCTAGAAGAAACTTTTCCGGTCTTCCAGAAGTATTTATGTTGAGTAGAGGAATTTGGTTTAAAGTCTCTTCGTCAGCCATAGGAAGCAACTTAGTTGCAAGTGTTCTCAGGAAATCTTCAAGAGTTGCGTGAGTAAACACAACAGATGCGCGCAGAATATCATCCAATGCAGGATCTCTGCTGAAATCAGAATCTTGTTTCAACGCGCGATATAGTGCGACTAGATTTTCCACCCGTGTCACATTCTCTTCTACACGCTTAAAGTAAGACTCCATAATCTCCGCAATTCTGTCTTGGAGTTTTTTTAATGTATCTTGATCTGAGGAGCTCGTTGCATTATTTGATTCGCTGTCCATTTTTACTTTTCCTTCGTAAAGATATTATCCCAACAATCCTCTCGCAAAACTCAAGAACGCTTGCACGTCGTTGAAGTTTGTCACCATGCCCACCGAGATTCGCACTGCGCCGGTGGACTTGCCATCGAAGCACAAACGGAAGTCGTCCAGTGTTACGCGCTCCTGATGACCCGGACCGTTGAAGCACACATCCAATTCGACGCGCGAGAGTCCGAGCGCGACCTCGCCCGCGCCCGGGTTGCAAAAACATCCGGTGCGTAACGAGATATTGACTTTATTCGCTTCGCTTTCGATGAAGCGGTGGTCAATGGCATTGCCGTCTTTATCGTAGAAGTTGGCGGTCACGGTGCCGCCGCGCGCTTCGGTTGTGGTCGGACCATATAAGCGAATCAACGGCACGCCGGTGCTGTGTTTCATTTGAGTCAAATTATCCAACAGCCAGCCCGCCAAACATTGGACGCGCGTGTGGATCACATCATAGCCGATGGATTCGATATGCTTTAATCCGATCTCGATAGCGGGGATATTTAAATAATCCGGTGTGCCATCCTCGAAGGCGGTGTGACCGTCCGCCATATAAAATTTATCACCCTGCACCGATACGACCGTGATCGTCCCGCCTGCGAACCACGGACGATGCAATTTTCCCAACGCTTCTTTACGCGCGATCAATGCACCGATGCCGGTTGGATAACCGAACATTTTATAAAACGACAGCGGAACAAAATCAGGTTTGACTTGGCTGAGATTAAGATAATTGGTCGGAGCGAAAGCCGCGGCATCCAGCAAAACATCCCAGCCTGCGGCATGAGCTTTCTCGATCCATCCGAGCGGGTGCTGGACTCCCGAGAAGTTCGATTGGGCGGGAAACGCAAACAGATTATGCGCGCCCTTTTGTCCGCGCGCAAAATAATCGTCGAGGGATGACGCGTCGACGCGCATATCCGGCAACGCGACCGGAATATAAGTCACCTCTGCGCCGCGGCTGTGTGCGAACTCGCGAATCCCATTGACCGAGTTATGGTTATCGAATGTTAAAAGATAATGCCCGCCTTTTGTGAACGGATACGACTCGCCGACGAGTTTCAGCGCACCGCTGGCATTTTGCGTGAAGATCACATCGTATTCATCGGAGTTTGCATTGAAGAACTTGAGCACGTACTCGCGCGCGTGTTCGAGCAACTGTGTGGACGCAAGCGAAGACGGATTGGATGAATGCGGATTGCCGAAGACATGCTCACTTAATAATTTGTGATGACGGCGCACTTGCGTTTCGGCATAGAGTCCGCCGCCGGTGTAATCGAGATAAATATGCTCGCCCACATCGAGACGCGCATATTCGGTTGCGCGCAAATCGTCAATGATGTGCGTGGTGGGATAAGAAGGATAAGCGTGCAGGAAAGCAACAAAATCGGGATTGTTCATGTAAGCACCTCAACTGATTTCATCACAGATTATAAGCGCACTCTGCGCTAACGTGAATCGAATCGTGTATACTTCGCCGCATGGTTTTTACAATTGCCAGCATTGAAATCCTGTTGTTGATCGCGGCGCTGGTCGGCATGACCGCGCGCCGCTTTCGGATTCCCTACACCGTTGGTCTCGTGCTGACCGGCATCGTGCTGGCGCTTTTATCTTTCAGACCAACAATCAACTTAACTAAAGATTTGATCTTTGAAGTTTTGCTTCCTCCATTGATCTTCGAAGCCACGCTGTTCATTCGATGGAAGGAATTGAAACTCAACCTGCCTGTGATTTTGGTCTTTGCCACTGTCGGCGTGATTATTTCTGCGGCATTGACCAGTGCCGGAATGCATTTTCTTTCAGGTTGGACTTGGCAAAGCGCGGCGTTGTTCGGAATTCTGATCGCGGCAACTGATCCGGTATCCGTCATTGCCACATTCAAAGAAGCGGGCGTGCATGGACGATTGCGTTTGCTGGTTGAAGCGGAGAGTCTCTTCAATGATGCGACCGCCGCGGTCGGCTTCGGCGTGATGTTGATTTTCGTCAACGGACAAACGATCAGCTCCTGGAATGTGATCGGCGAAACTTTATGGACGGTCATCGGCGGACTTTTAGTAGGTGCGCTCGTTGCCGGATTTATTTTGCTCCTGACGCATAACACCAGCGATCATCTGATTGAACTCGCATTGAGCACCGTCGCGGCATATGGATCATTTTTGATCGCCGAACAATTTCATGCCTCCGGCGTTCTTTCCACGCTGACTGCGGGAATCATCATTGGTAACTTTGGCATTCCTGTTTCTTATTCCGATAAAGGCCGCGCCTCATTGGTTGATTTCTGGGAATTCGCAGCGTTCATTTCCAACTCGCTGATCTTTTTATTGATCGGTCTGCGCGAAGCCACTGAAAATTATGCCAACGCATGGTGGCCTGTTATCGCGGCAATTTTAATTGTAACGCTAAGCCGCGCCGCTGCGATCTATCCGCTCAGTTTTCTTTTTGAAAAATCAAAGTTGAAGATTGAAAAGAATCATCAACATATTTTATTCTGGGGCGGATTGCGCGGCGCGTTGGCGCTTGCTCTGGCGCTCGGACTCCCGCCCGAGATTCCGGGCCGAACTCAGATTGTCATCGCCGCGTTTGGCGTGGTAACGTTTTCCATTTTTGTTCAAGGCTTGACGATGAATCCGGTACTGAGATGGCTGAAAGAAATACCATCGCATTCTCAATTAGAAACGAAAGCCCCCGGTTCAAATTGAACAAAGGGCTTTCTTATTATTTTGTGACCGGAGTCTGGGTTTCCGGATTGATTCCCCAACTGATGACTCGCTTCGGTTTGATACGGAACATTTCCGGGTCAAAGCTTGGGACGACAGACTGTCCGCCGGTCATTAACATTTCAGCTTCGCCGCGGATTTCAATGCCGCGTACCTTCCACGGATTTACAGAAACAATATCATCGATCACAACAGCCACTTTTGGATTATTCATTACATCGCGCCATTTCTTGCGTTTGGCAAAGCCATCATGGCCGCCAATATCGATGGTCTTAGTTTCCGGGTTGTAACGAAATGCCACGGGTACTACATGCGGCTGGCCATTGGAGCCAACGGTTGCAATTCGTGCCATGCGCTGACTTTGCAGATACGCGATTTCAGCGGATGTGAGACTGCTTTGATTTTTATTTGCCATAGTTCTTTCCTTTCTTTATCACGCCATTATAGAAATCTATTACGGCTTCAAAAATACAAGCGGAATTTCTCGTGTGGTCTTTTTTTCGTAACCGCCGAAATTGGGAGCGATGGAAGCAATCCATTCATACACTGGTTTGCGCCGTTCACCCAAAACGATTTCCGGTGTCACCTTCATGACTTTTTCATTTACCTGAATGGTCACATCATTGGGATTGCCTTTGATGTTGTAATACCAAGAGGGATTTTTGTCTGCGCCACCATTGGAGGCTACGATAATGTATTTTCCATCGCGTTCAAAGTATCCGACCGGGTTGGAAAGGATTTTTCCAGACTTGCGTCCTTTGGTGGTGAGGATGAGCACTTTAAACTTACCCATGTTGCCGCCTAACTTCCCCCCGGTCAGACGATATAGAAAGACTTGCAGACCCATAAAGAATTTGAATAGAGATCGCATTGATTGCTCCTGATTATTTAGAAATGAAAGTGCAGTACCGTGCGTGGTCCTGCACCTTGCCAAGATAAAAGAATCTGTTATTTTGCCGCAAACGAGGCTTCTTTAACTTCTTCCTGTTTCTTGAATTGGCTCATATACAAGTTGTAATAGAAACCTTGCTTCTCCATCAATTCATTATGCTTGCCGCGTTCGATGATCTCACCATGATCGAGAACAAGAATCTGATCAGCATTAACGATCGTTGATAGACGATGAGCGATAACAATCGAGGTGCGACCTTTGAGTAGAATGTCGAAGGCTTTCTGGATGAGACGTTCGGTGCGCGTGTCAACGGAGGAAGTCGCTTCGTCGAGGATGAGGATGCGTGGATCCGCTAAAGCGGCGCGCGCAATCGAAAGCAGTTGCCGCTGTCCCTGAGAAAGACCCGAGCCGCGTTCTCCCAAAATTGTCTGATATTTATTCGGCAAGCGCTCAATGAACATATCTGCGCGCGCTAATTTAATCGCCGCCATCACTTCATCGTCGCTGGCATCGGGACGACCAAAGCGTACGTTCTCCATGACGGTCGTGCTGAACAGGAATGTGTCCTGCAACACCACGCCGACTTGTCGGCGAATAGACTCGGCAGTGACGTCGCGCACATCTACATCATCAATGCGAATCGCGCCGCTGGTCACATCATAAAAGCGCGGCAGGAGATTGATAATGGTAGTCTTGCCTGCACCGGTCGGTCCGACGATTGCTATGGTTTGTCCGGGCTCGGCGGTAAAGGAAACATCTTTCAACACGGGCACGCCATCTTCGTATTCATGTGAGACATGATCGAACTCGACTTTGCCTTTGATCTGCGCCATGGCTTTTGCGCCGGGCTTGTCGGTCACAGCAGGCACTTCGTCGAGCAGACCAAAGATTCGTTCAGCTCCGGCGATCGCGTTTTGAATGTTGCCCCATAAAACCGCGATTTGCTGAATGGGCTGGTTGAAGCGTTGAACATAAGCCAGGAAGGTGACGATCAAACCAAACGTCACGACCGTGCCTAACAAAGTTTGTCCGCTGATCATATACCAGCCGCCCACACCGGTGACGATGGCAAGCGCCACATAACCGAGCGCTTCCAACGTCGGCGAGAGCGCGGCGGTGAAGGATACGGCGCGCACATTTGCGTCGCGGTTCGCAGCGTTGACGCCCTTGAAGTTTTCAATATTTTCGTCTACACGGTTGAAGGCTTGCACTTCGCGCACTGCCGCGATGCTTTCCTGCAATTCGGCGTTGACGTTGCCGATCTCTTTGCGGGTTTTGCGATACGCCTTGCGCGCCTGATCAGAGAAGTAAAGCGTGGCGATGAACATGATCGGCGAAACAGCCAACGAGAGCAAAGCAAACGGCAGATTTTGCGTGAACATGTTGTAAGCGACCCAAATTAAAAGCAGGATGCCGCTGAAGACATTGACCAGCGCGAATGATATAGCTTGTTCAATCGCGGAGGTATCGTTCGTGATGCGGCTCATTAAATCACCCGCTTCGTTCACCGAATAATAACTGAGTGAAAGCTGATGCAATCTCTCGAACACATCCACGCGCAAGGCACGCAGAACATGCTGACCCGACCAAGACATCGTAAAGAAGGTCAAGCCACTGAGCACCGAGCCGATGAGGAACAACACGATCACGATCAGAATCAATCGCACCAAACCAGCGACGCGATCGGGATTCGTCATGGCGGTCAGGGCCGGTGAAATAAATCCACCGATGCGATAGGCGCTGGCAACAATCCATTGCGTACCGCTCAGCTTGGCTGGATCAGAAACGATCCAACAACTTTCTGCGGATGCCTGAGCCTCAGTACTGAGTGATGTCGAAAAGGATCCGAAACTGCTGCTTGCGCCAAGCGGAACGAGGAAACAATCCGTAGCCTGACCGGTGAGTTCGGGAACGGTTACCTGTGTCCAAGTTGAAATTGCCACGAATAGAATCGCGAGAAAAGCAGCAAAACCGAATCTTCCAAAGTAGCCGACCAACCGCGAGAGCGTTTCGCTCAACTTGCGCGGCTTGAGGGTTTCCTGATTAAGCATGTTGCCGAAACGGCCGGGACCACCCATCATAGGTTAAATCTCCTCCGGCATATGTCCGTGCTCGTGTTCATACGCCAATATTTGTGAATTATAAATTTCCGCATAGATCGGTTCATTTTCCATTAAGTCCGTGTGCTTGCCTTGGGCAACCACTTTGCCTTTATCCAGCACGAGGATTTTGTCTGCACTCATCACGGTGCTGATGCGTTGTGCGATCACAAACGATGTGCGGTTCTCCATCAGCTTATCGAGCGCGACTTGAATTAACGATTCGGTAGTGAGGTCCACGCTGGAAGTTGAGTCGTCGAGGATCAAGATGCGCGGGTCGAGCAACAAGGCACGCGCAATCGCCACACGCTGTTTTTGTCCACCACTGAGCGTTGTGCCGCGCTCGCCGACGTGCGTGTTGTAACCATCGGGAAACGACATGATGAAATCATGTGCCTGCGCAGCTTTTGCCGCGGCGATGATATCTGCCTCGCTCGCATCCGAGCGCCCAAAGGCGATGTTCTCGCTGACGGTTCCGCTGAACAATGTTGTCTCTTGCAACACGATGCCGATTTGTTTTCGCAAAGATTCGATCTTGATGTCGCGCAGGTCGTGACCATCCACAGTGATCTTGCCCTCGGTGGGATCATAGAAGCGCGGCAATAAATTGATGATAGTGCTTTTACCGGAACCGGTCGCGCCAAGCAATGCGATTCGTTCACCGGGTTTCGCCTCAAAGGTTACTTCGCTTAAAACCGGGTCGCCGCCGTGGAAATAGCGGAAGGTCACGTTCTCGAATTTGACCTCGCCTCTCACGGATGGTAATTCAATCCCGTCCGGCTTATCCACAATGTCAGACTTGGTATCCAAAATCTCGAAGATGCGATCCGCTGAGGCGGCGGCTTGACCGAACTGCGTGATGATGAATCCAAGTTGTGCAACTGGGAAGAATAAGTAAATCAAATATAGCGAGAACTCCTGCCAATCGCCAAGAGTCAATGTGCCAGCGATGATCTGCTTGCCGCCAACATATAGAATTGCGGCTTGACCGAGGTTGGCGATCAGGAAGATCATCGGGAATAGAAAGGTGAAAAGTTTCGAGACCGAGATAGCTTGGTTCATCAAGTTATCTGCCGCGCCGCGGAATTTTGTTTGTTCTTGTTTCTCGCGCGTAAAAGCTTGAATGACTTTAATGCCCGCCAAGTTTTCTTGCAGAATAGTATTCAACGCGGAAAGTTTGATTTGCACTTTCGTGAACAGCGGTTGGGCAGCGCGTCCAAAAATAAAGAACAAGACCAATGCCAGCGGCAGAATGGGCATCTCAGCCCAGGCCAATGTGACGTTGGTGGAGAACAGGATGATGATCGTACCAGTCAACAGGATGATCGCGCCGACCAGTTGCAATAAACCCTGACCGATGAACAGACGAAGTTTTTCGATATCATCCGTGGCGCGGATCATCAACTGACCGGTTTGGTTCTGATCGTGATACGAGAACGATAACTTTTGAATCTTGGAATACAGATCATTGCGCAAATCATACGCAACGGACTGCGAATTCTTTTCTGCCCAGAAGGCTTGCAGAAAAGCGAAAACGCCGCGGAATGCCGCGAGGATACAAATGGCAACGACAGACCAGATCAAGGCTTGCGGCGCATTAGCCAGATTCGTATTGAGTTGGGCTACGAGTTGGGCTTTTGTCCATGTTGCCGGGTAACTCAGTTGGGTGAGAATTTTTGGGAGCGCGGCGCTCATGAATTGCTGTGGGATTTGATTCAGCGCCTGCAAAACCTGTGTGGCAATATAACCGTTGGTCACTGAGTTGATAATGCTGGCGATCAGCGCCGGTATGGCTAACTGCGCCAGCGTGGCAATGACCAGAAAAATATATGGCAGTGCGGCTTGACGTCCGGCATGGGAGAGATATTTAAAAGATCGTGCGATTGCGCTGGCGCCGGGACGTTTGCTATTATTGTTGGAAATAGGTCGAGACATGGTTGCTTGCATAAATTTCTAAAGTTCCTTTCGAGTTTGGAAATCGGGAGTTGTGATTCGGGAATCGGACATCGTAAATTGGAAGACCCGATTTACAATTCCCGATTTTCTATTTTCTTTGCCGCTTCGGTCAGAAGGATAAGGGCGCTTGTCACTTTCTTTTGATCTTGCGGATTCATTTCAACCGCCAGCTTATCCATCCAGCGATACCGTTCTTCGACGCCGCGTTCGATCAGATTCTTGCCTTTGACGCTTAACGTCAACAATTTGGCGCGGCGGTCTTCGGGACTCTCCACGCGTTCGATCAATCCGCTTTGGACGAGTTTGTCCGCGAGCTGGCTGGCCGCCGCGTTGCTGATCTCGAAGCGTTCACTGATATCCGAGATGCCGCAATGGCTTCGATAATGCAATTGCATCAGAATGCTGAACTGCTGCATCGAAAGACCGGTGGATTTGACGAAATGACTCCAACCGTGCATGGACCTCTGCATGAAAACATCCATGAAGTCGTGCACGCTTTTGGAGAATGGGTCGGATTTGGTCATAGTTACAAAGTACTGTGTAAATATTTAAACCCACCTAATCATATTTATAAGCACTAGCCTTTCTGGCAACTTAGGTATTTAACCAAAAAACAGTAAGCCTGCTTTTTAGTTAAGAAGGCTTAAATTTATACGTAAGTTATGTATTTGTCAAGAATGGGAAGATAAGAGAAGTGTTAGAAAATTTTAACTACTGTACGCTGTGTTGGGCAACCTTGAAGATATTTTCAATTATTTTTTATAACCATGGAATTCTGACTTTCTCGGTATATTCAGTCCAAGCATTACCAAACATGCCTGATAATTTCTTTTCATCTTCAGGTTTATAAATTCTCCATGTGATATATAAAGCTATTCCAATTACTACACCTAACCATGTGTTTAGTATGAATCCAACCCATGGAATAACCAATAAAGATACACCCGTATATAAAGGATGTTTTACCATAGAAAACGGTCCAGATGTGATCAGTTTATGTTTTGGAACATTCATAAATATCAATATTTGTGACCAAATACAATTTATAAGACCAATTATCAGCACGATGAAAGATACTATTAATAATAAAGACGAAGGTCCTCCAACAAAAAAGTATGATGGAAAGAGAATGTTTATAATGATTCCAATAATCATTATTGGATAGATAATTCTACCGATTTTATAGCCATTTCCGATTAATTCCTTGATATTCATAAGTACCTTCATTGAAAATATCTGTGTGGATTTACGATGCCGAACTGGTGATTGTACTGCGACGGTATAACTGCTTATATACGGCCACCTTACAATACACAAAATTGAGGGATTAGACGCCGAACGATTAATTTAAAGTATAGCACTTTCACCAATCCCCGTATGTCAATTCATTTGTTGGAGAGTGTCTAAAACAGTGGGCTAACGAAATCCATTACGTGAGAGATATAGTTTGGGAACCGTTGCTTGTGAAGTTGCCTGCTGTTGAAACAATATACAAATACTCGCAGAGCACATTCCAGCGCAA
>JBAUMB010000170.1:0-6627 GCA_049578465.1 Anaerolineales bacterium | reverse complement strand
CAGTAAATTAGGAGCAAAGATGAATCGGATTAACTTTCGCATCTTGATCGGCGGCGCGTTGATTCTGCTCGGTGTGTTGATGCTGTTGCAGCGCTTCAATATCTTTAATTCTGCAATCGATATATTTTGGGGTGTGGTATTTCTTGCTGGTGGTATTTACTTTTTATATCGTTTTGCATTGGGCATGCGCGGAGAATGGTGGGCGCTCATCCCCGGCTTTGCCCTGATCGGCATCGGGGCATCTTCGGTTCTGCCCGGACGATGGTCGGGCTTGGCGTTTCTTGGTTTTCTTGGAATCAGCTTCTTGGCAGTTTACTTAACCGACCGTCAGCGTTGGTGGGCAATTATTCCAGCAGGCGTACTGATCACGCTAGGAATTACTTCTGTATTAACCAACGTTTATGGCGCTCGGGAGACAGGTGGATTCTTCTTCCTTGGGCTTGGCTTGACTTTCTTGCTAGTGGCGGTTTTAGCTTCCATGCAATGGGCATATATCCCAGGCGTGATTTTATTGTTGATGGGTGTTGCGCTGGGTTATTCGCCAACGGTGGGGGCACTCAACTATGTTTGGCCCGCGGCATTGATTCTAATAGGACTCGTGCTGATCTTACAATTTACTCGCCCAAAATAAATATAAAAGTCCCTGCAAGTGCAGGGACTTTTATTGACACTGCCCTTCAGCAGTTATTTTGATTTTAATTTTCTACCTCTAACTATGTTGCGGTGCAAGATGGTTTGGACCTGTTGGCGGGAATTCTCCCAGCGGCCTGAGACCGCATCTGCAAGCCGGTCGAGAATCACGCTTCCAATCTTAGGATGTTCGCGGCATAATTTCCTTAAGTCGGCGCCGCGTATTCGCACGGCTTCAATTTCCGTTTCGCTGTATATGCCGGAAGTGTAAGCGGAGCCTCCCACAACCGACGACCAGCCAAATGCGTCGCCCGCATGGAGGTGAGTTAGAATCATGCTGGCTCCATCGTAAGGCTTGTAATGAAGAGACACTGTTCCTTTGATAAGAAGATATAAATAGGTTGCTTGTTCGTCCTGATCGAAGATGGGTTGATTGGCGGAGCAAGTGAATACTTCAACCAATGGCGCGAGCAACTCTAATTGTTCGTCGCTTAGGTCTTGCAATAGCAGAATTTGTTTTACGACATCCAACATTTGTAATCATCATATCTCGGAGTGGGAGCGGTTTTATAGTATCAAACTTCCTCAATGCATAGACGTTCATCCCTTTTTGAATATGACTCTTCGTAGATGAGTTATACTGCGATAATGAAGGTCAAAAACAATTTGTCTTAAAAACTTATATGGTAAAAAATGACATATCGCACTTCTCGCATGATTGGTTTAATGGCACTGGGAATCGGTTTGATCGTGACCGGCTTCGCCGCTTACACATTGATTCTGTCAGCCCAGAATAATATCAACGCCGAATCTCCAACGGATTTTTCGGCGATCCCGGCTAAAGTCCAGATAGACGCGCCTGTTTTGACTCTTTCCGATATTCATGGCGTTCGTCATTCCCTCTCTGATTATCGCGGCCAGGTTTTGCTGGTGAATTTATGGGCAACGTGGTGTCCGCCTTGTCAAGCTGAGATGCCAGAGCTTCAAAAATTTTACGAGAATTATCAAAGCAAGGGATTTATGGTGATTGCGATTGAAGATGGCGATCCGGCCGCTGATGTGGTTTCGTTTGTGCAAAAATATAACCTAAATTTTTCAGTGTGGCTTGATCCGACCTATCAGGCGAGCAACTATGCTTTTAAGACGATGAA
Source organism: Anaerolineales bacterium (assembly GCA_049578465.1). Taxonomy (GTDB): domain Bacteria; phylum Chloroflexota; class Anaerolineae; order Anaerolineales; family Villigracilaceae; genus Fen-1038. The sequence continues at coordinate 4,846 of JBAUMB010000170.1, read as the reverse complement.
TCTGCCGAGTTCTTATGTCATTGATCGCAACGGTGCGATCCGATTGGAATGGTTAGGCGCGATCAGCGCACAAAATTTGGAGAAGTATGTTGCACCTCTCATCAAGGAGTGATGATATGAAAGCAAAAGTAACCTGGCAAAAAGAATTGCAGTTTATTGGAGTAGCTGAGAGCGGATTCACGATAAAGCTGGATAGTCATTCAAGCCCCGAGACCGGCGCCGGTCCGGTAGAAATGGTAGCTATTGCGTTGGCGGGCTGTACCGCCATGGATGTGATTTCGATACTGGTCAAAAAGAAATTGGATGTAACTGGTTTTGAAGTTAAAGTTAATGCCGATCGTTCATCCGATCATCCGAAGCGGTTTACAAAAGCTGTTCTTGAGTATGTGATCCGCGGTCATGGCATTGATGATGATTCCGTTCGCCGCGCGATTGAACTATCGGTGACCAAATATTGTTCGGTTCACGCCATGCTTAAAGATTCATTCCCGATTGCTTTAACTTATTCAATCTATGAAGATGATCAATTAGTCAAAGAAGGAACATACAAGCATTGATTAAAATCACAATGCACTCACAAGTGATTTTTACGGACCTGTTCCCGATTTGATGGCGCTATTGAAATCAGAACATTGGCAGGCCGTCACCGTGACGCCGTTGCGTGTCAGTGTGCCTTGATAAGCCACCGCTCCAGCGTGAGTGATCCAACCTTCAAGATTAAATGCCAGCGGGCCATCCGCTAGAATCCATTCGCCGTTATATTTGCGCGCGATGTGAACGTGGGTTCCGGTCACTTCGCCGCCTTTGCAAGAAGGATAGCCAATAAAATCACCGGCATTTAATTCTTTGCCGGCCGGCATGACCGTGGCTGGATCCAAATGCAGATAAAAAATAACCCAGCCGGTGCGCTCGTCGCCGTCGCCATCTAAATCGAGAGCCAGACCGTTTATATCTGAACGAACTACCAAACCGCTTGCCGCGGCAATCGCATAATTTTGAGGGTCAACCGTAAAGCAACCATGGAACTCCGATGGTGGCGCAAAGTCAACTGCGGAATACGGTTCGCCCGAACCCCAACCTGTATGCGGGCCGCCGGTATAATTCCAGATTTGATTTCTGGCAAACGGCAAAAGCATATCGGGTTGTTTGAGGCTGCCCGGAATCAGAACCGAATTGTTTGCCCAAGGATCCCCAAATAAATCCTTATAAGTTTTTGCCAAGCCATTCGGACCAACCGCGCGATCATAATCGGACCCGGAGTAGAGTTGCGCAAAATAATATTGGATTCCAACTGAACCCGCATTCAGCCACGGATCAGGGCGGACGATGGTTTGATCGGGCCGTTCGAACTCGATCAAATTTCCTGCACGCCATCCATAATATCCGTTATTTAATGTTTGTGCCGCGATGATGAGTTGGTAATAAACCGTTTCTGAATAAAGAATATTGAAGTCAAGTATATATTGACTTTTTGGTTCCTTCGGTTGACTTAGCGCGCCAGCTTGAAACTCGAGAAGCGCCAGCAAAAGCCGTGGACTGACGCTGTAGTTTCTAGCGACAAAATCTACAATCTCTGCACCGGTCCGATAGCCGCCTTCACTGGCGACATAACCAACATAATCTTTAAGCCAGCCTGAATGAGATGCAACGAAAGCGGATGTATCGAAACCAATCAGCGTTGGACCGTTGACAAAGGCATTATCAGGAATGGATTTGAAAGAGGTTCCCCACAGTTCGCGATAATAAATTGGAATCTTCATCGGCAGGCCGGGCGGCATGGTCGTTGCATCCGCAGGAATGATCGGATTGGCCGCCATGATTTCTTGAACCGTTGTATTGAAGCGCGAGGCCAGCGCAGGAACTGTATCGCCCGTTTGAGCAATATAATCTACCAATTGGCCTGGTTTGTAAAACGGACGCGTCGGAATGGCGGTAGGATTATTTTGAACGGAAGCCAAATCGGTTCCCGAAAGTTGCGGTGTCGGTTGTATCACGCCAGATGAACTGCAAGCGGTTAACGTCAAAAGAATCCCCAAGACGAGAAAATGTGTAAAGGACTTAATCATTCGGATCGCGGAAGATGACGGACTGAGATTCTCCGTATGGATTAGCAGTAATGGTTTGTCCATTTTGTGTCATCGTGCCGGGACAAATTCCATTATCGCAAGGTTGGCTCCCGCTATGGACAGTCCATCCGCTCAACACAAATGGAATCGGACCGCCGGCCGGAATCCATTCACCGTTGTATTTGCGGACGAAATGTAAATGGGTTCCGGTTTCATAGCCGCCGACACACGCCGGATGTCCGATATGATCGTTGCGATTGACCCACGTTCCAACCGAAGCGCTGGCGGCCGCGGCGATATGCAGATAAACCAAATCCCAGCCGGTTTGTTCGTACCCGTCGCCATCCAAGTCTTCGACGACAACCCCATTTTCAGAGCGGACGATGAGGCCCGGCGCGGCGGCTTCGACCCAGGCCGGCGATGCGGCGCAGCCTCCATGATCGCTAGTGGGCGCGAGATCAATGGCGGCCATCGCGCCGAAAGGCAACCAGGCTCCGTGAGGTCCATTGGTTAGACTCCATTCAAAGTGTGGTTCGAACGGAAGAGTCATCATCGGTTGAGTCAATCCCGGAGGCAAGATCGGATTCACCGCATCACCGCGTGACCACGGATCACCAAACATCGTCGTGTATAACGCGGAAAATCCTTGATCGGAATTAATGATCTGCGCCCATTGCGATTGGCTGTGAAGTTGCGCGAAGAGATATTGAATTGCGACAGTTCCCGCATTGAGGCGCGGATCAATGCGGAGGGATGTGCCGTCTGCAAATGTGAGCGTCGTCAGCGTGCCGGCGCGCCAGCCATAATAACCGATAGACAATTGGTCAACGGCCCATTCTAATTGGAGGAACAAACCTTTATCCAATGGGTTTTCATAGCCCATCGGATAATCGGTATGCAAAGCATCGATAGGCTGACCGCGTACCCAGTGACTTTCATATTCCAGCACAGCCAATAGCAGCCGCGGGTTGATGGAATTATCATATGCGGCGCGTTTGATTTCGTCCGCGCCGGTCGTCCAAGCGGTGGTGCCAAGGTATTCGCGATAATTGCTGAGATTGCCGCCCGCTTGATTCACGTAACCTTCAATATCAAAATTCACAGCGGTTGCTGAAAAAACCATTTCACTATCTGGAATGATTTGTATGTTGGGTGTGGTCGGATCGGTGATGCGTTTGGGAATGATGAGCAAGGTGCCGGGATTAATTAATGCAGTTTGAGGCAGGTCCGTATTGGAGCGGATATCAGAAAGGCTTACGCTAAATCGAGCGGCGACTGCTGGAAGTGTGTCTCCGCTTTGGGCGTAATACAATATTGTCGGAACATCGAATGTGGGGAGAAGAGCAGTTGCCCCCGCATTTAATGCACTTTGAGTCGGTAACGGCGTATCTGTTTCGATTGGAATGGATGTCGGGGTAAGCGTGAAGGTCGCCGTATTTGGCGGAATCAGACTCGGTGTAACGGATGCTGGGATCGGGTCGGTGGGAAGAAGCGAAGGAATAGCCATTGCGATCTCAGGTGTCGGAGTCGAATAGGTTCCCCATAATGAAGGCGATGCCCCGCAGGCAGTTAATAGAATAGTTGTAATGAACAAAATAGGCAGAAGGCGTTTCACTGTGAATCCGTCCTGCGAATTATACCCGCCTTGATTAAATTGAAATGTGTAGAGATGACGAAAGTCTTTACCTTGAAATTTGATTCTGAGCGCTGCTGCCTTGTTCCGCTTCGAGTGTGACTGAATCGCGCTTGAGATAACCATCGTATTCCGTTCCATCTCCGCTCGAGACCCAGCCATCCAATATAAATGGAAGATCACCGTCCGCCGCGATCCATTCGCCGTTATATTTGCGGACGAGATGAAGATGACTCGCATTGGCGATTCCGCCTTCGCAGGAGGGATGCCCGATTCGGTCTCCAGCATAAACATAAGTCCCGGCTTCGACGCGATCTTGCGCGGCAACATGCATGTAAAGAATATCCCAACCGGTTTGTTCGTATCCATCATTATCGAGGTCTTCCATCACAGCGCCATTCGACGCGCGGACAATCCAACCATCTGCCGCGGCAGTTTCCCATTCACTGGCAGTCGCACAGCCTTGAACATCTGTCGGCGCAAAATCGAGCGCGCCCCAATTCGTACCGGTATCCCAACTCTCATGCGGACCAGCGGTGAATGCCCAGATTACGCCAGATTCAAATGGCAATTGCAAAGTGGGTTGAGTCAAATTATTTGGAATCAAGGGCTCGATGGCGTAATCGAACGGACTGCCGAACAGAAGTGAATACACTTCAAATAAACCCGAGGCGTTGACATCCGTATCCCATGTGGTGCGGTCATCGAGTTTGGAAAAAAGATTTTGAACGCCGGCCGTTCCGGCATTGATGGTCGGATCAATCGGCACAACACTCCCATCACCAGCCATCACCCAATTGGCAACTTCATTTGAGTTCCAAAGATAGAAGCCGCGGTTGAGTTCGTTCGCGGTCCAGGTCAGTTGATGATAGAGACCGACATGACTCGGTTCGATATAGCCCAATGGATAATCGAGCGTTGAGGAATCAGGATTGGCGCTTGTGACCCATTGGCTTCTGTATTCGATTAGAGCCAGCAAAAGCCGCGGATTGACCGAATAATCCTGAGCCACTTGAATGATGATCTGCGCGGCGGTCAATGATTTCCCGTTGATATCGGGTGAGGTCGGATCGCTGATCGCTTCTGTATAACCCGCAAGATATCCATTCATGTTTTGGATGAACGCCGCGACGTCGAACTGCGCGCT
>JBAUMB010000169.1:0-2008 GCA_049578465.1 Anaerolineales bacterium | reverse complement strand
GCTTGAGCCATGTCATAACGCCCGTCACGAGAGTAATCAATAGACGCGCCTTGATCGTATGAAGAATAGAGAATCAAAATCGCGATCACGGACAAAGTAGCGATGAGAAACCAACGGCCGCGCGTCTCAATCTGACCCAAAGCGGGCGCGCCGATCTCGTGATCGAATCCACGCACCAGCGGAAACCACGAAAGCAAAACGATCGGCAACAAAGCGTATTGAAACCGTCCGCCAAAATTTGTTTCATTCGAGATCAAAATAAAAGCTGAGGCAAATCCGATAATCGGAATGAGAAATGCAATCGTTTGCCGCATGGTTTTTGATGAACGAAAGCCGATTAAATATGCGAGCAAAAATATTCCACACAATGAAAAAAGATTTGTAAATGACGCTTGAAGTCCATCCCAATGCAATAAGCCTCCGCCCTTTTTATAAAACGGATTTGGTAATGGATAACCAAAATAATTCCAACGCCATAAGAAATATGCGCCGCCAAGAATCAAGAACACAGCAACAAATATTGCAATCGTCTTGAAAGATGCGCGCCAACCCTTCATTATGATAATCGCAATCAGCATCAATCCGGCAAGTATGACTCCTTCAGGACGAATCAAACCGGTGGTCAGACCTGAAAGCGCGAAGAGCAAGGAAAGCCATAAAGGTGGATTCTCTTTTTGAATCAGAATCAAACTTAACGTCCAAGTGAAAGCCGCAAAGAGCGCAAAGAATGGCGTCCCAAAATACGCGGCAACATAGGTCAAGCCTGTGCCAACGGCAAGAAATAACGCCGATAACGCGGCGAAGACAATATGCGATTTCCACAATCTGCGATTGACCCAATAGATCAACATAACAAGTGCAGTGACAGAAAATAATCCAAGCCCGCGCACTGCACGCCCAAGCGGTATGCCAATCTTCATCAGCGCGGCGACGCTGACCATAAAAAGAAAATCGGTCGCGCCATCTACCGGATGCTGACCGATATTCCAGACGATGCCATAACCATGCGCCAAATGGTCGGCATAACGCATGAGCATCGCCGCGTCTTCAAATGGCGGAATATTAAAGTTGATAAAGAGAATTGCAAACAGTGCAAGGATAATTAATAAGACAATAGAAACGCACAAATCAGGATGACGCTTAACAAAGGGCATGAATTTATCCAAGCAAAGAATAACCGCCGTCAATCACCAATGTTTGACCGGTCACATATTCGTTCGAAAGCAGGAATTCAACCGCAGACGCAATCTCTTCCACGGTTGCAGCACGCTTAAGTGGAATGCGTTCTACGAGATGATCCCAATCGTCTGGCGACACAAGCTCGGATTGTAATACGAGTCCCGGCGCAACGGCATTGACGCGAATGGAAGGTGCGAACGATCTCGCTAGAATCTTTGTCAACACTTCCAGTCCGGCTTTGCTGACCGTATAAGATGGATATCGACTCCAGGCTTTATGCGCGCCGATATCTGTAACATTAACGATCAACCCGCCATTCGTCATTCGTTTCGCCGCCTGCTGCGCGCAGAGAAACGGCGCGCGCAAATTCAGATCGAATGCCGCGTCCCAATCCTGAGCCGAAAGCGTGCGCGGATCGCCAACCGGGATGGTCGCCGCAGAATTTACCAACACCTTCAACGGGTGCGGAATTTTATCCACCATCGCAAATAAAGAAGATATTTGTTTTGGGTCGGTCAAGTCTGCTTGCGAAAGGAACACAGGCATGCCTAATGTACGGATCTGGGATGCAGTCTTGGAAGCTTGCAATTCGGAATTCCGATAATGCAATAAGATCGCGTATCCTCGGCGCGCTAACGCAAGCACAAAGGCTTTGCCGAGTCGATGTGCGGCGCCTGTCACTAAAGCTAAGGGTTGGTCGGACATAGCTTTGTTTTACCACAAAATAAAAAAATGGCGTTCCGCCATAAGTACGGGACGCCACTCTCGGTCAGATCAATTTTATCCTCTAAAGAAATTCGAAACAAAGAACCAAATATTAGCCGGCCGC
>JBAUMB010000168.1:0-30335 GCA_049578465.1 Anaerolineales bacterium | reverse complement strand
ATCGAAGTCCAGCAAATTTTCTGGTCAACCTGATCTGCGGACTCATCGCTTATTGTCGTCAACCCAAGAAGCCATCCCTCGGGCTCGGCACTCTGCCTGCTCTTGTTGCCTAACCCGAACTGACGTTTATTAGAAAAAAGATAACATAAACCCTTCTAGTTTTTTTGATTCCTGACTTAAAATTGTTTTGTGTATAATGCATTCCAATTCTTGTATTCTGAAAAGAAAGAGTTATGAATAAAATATTTCATACTATGATCGTTCTTTCGCTATGTTGCTTGGTTGTTAGTTGCTCCTTATTTCCAAGCGGATCCTCTAATTTGCAAGGGATTCACAAAATTCAACACATCGTCATCATTATGCAGGAAAATCGTTCATTTGACTCATATTTTGGGACTTATCCCGGCGCCTTTGGTTTGCCGCGTGCCAATGGACAATTCACCGTCTGCTTAAATGATCTGAAAACTGGAAAGTGCGTTTATCCGTTCCATGATTCTGCTGATAAGAATTTTGGCGGACCGCATGATGCAAATAATTTCACTGCCGACGTGAATGGCGGCAAGATGGATGGCTTTCTAGCACAAGCAGAGAATGCCAAAGCCGGTTGCATCGCCATAGGCGATCCATCTTGTGGCGGAGGCGGCACCGATGTAATGGGTTGGCATGATGCTCGCGAGATTCCCAATTACTGGAAGTATGCGCAGAACTTCGTTTTGCAAGATCATTTATTTGAGCCAAATGCATCCTGGAGTTTGCCAGCGCATCTCTTCATGGTTTCGGAATGGTCAGCGAAATGCAGTAAGGCAGGCGACCCAATGAGCTGTGTCAACGCGTTGCAAAGCCCTGATTTTCCTCCTGACTTTAGTTTGGCAGGACAATCTCCAAGCGGTAAATCGCCTGACTATGCCTGGACGGATTTGACGTATTTACTTTTCAGGCAGCACGTCACTTGGAAATATTATGTTGCGACCGGTACCCAGCCTGATTGTGCGGATGATCAAGCTGATTGTCCTCCGATTCATCAGGATGCGAATACGCCCGGCATTTGGAATCCGTTGCCCTTTTTTGACACCGTCAAGCAGGATGGACAGCTTACTAATATCACGAGCACAACTAATTTTTTCAATGATGCCAAAGCGGGAACTTTACCGAATGTCAGCTGGATCACGCCGAACGGTGCTAACAGCGAACATCCACCGGCGTTGATCAGTTATGGACAGAACTACGTAACGCGTCTGATTGATGCAGTGATGCAAAGTCCCGATTGGGACAGCACGGCCATTTTTCTTTCATGGGATGATTGGGGCGGATTTTATGATCATGTTGTCCCGCCGACAGTCGACGAGAATGGCTACGGCTTGCGCGTGCCGGGCATTGTCATTAGTCCGTATGCCAAGCAAGGTTATATTGATCATCAAGTTTTGAGTCACGATGCCTATGTAAAATTTATCGAGGATGATTTCTTAAGTAGCGAGCGTATCGATCCCGCGACGGATGGTCGTCCGGATCCGCGCCCCGATGTGCGCGAGAATGCCTCGATTCTCGGCGATTTGAGTCTCGACTTTGATTTCAATCAATCGCCGCGCCCGCCGATGTTTTTGGATAATCATCCTAAGCCGGGTCCTGCCTCCATTCCTGGACAATAAATGATTCGCTCGCTAATCTATCACTTCAATTGCTCCGCGTCCTTCGCTGAGACGAAGCAGGATCACGCTGGCAAGAACCAGCAGACTTCCGGCAATCTGTATAAAGGTCAATTGCTCATGCAGAAGGAAATAAGCCCAGATGGCCGTGAACGCCGGTTCAAGTGAAGCAATCAGATTTGTCACGGTGGCAGGCAGATAGTTAAGAGTCATCAAATAGAGTCCGAAGCCGCCAACGGTCGGACCGACGCCGAGGAAAAATAGAATTCCCCAACCGCTGGCAGAAGTTCCAAGCCACATAAAATTCGAGAAGAGACTTTGTCCGCCTAAACTATTCAACAAGAGATTGAAAAGGAAAAGAAAAATAATGGCGTTGCTGAAACCATATAGCATGGTCGACCATGGATTCATAGATTTGTTCGCTCCAACCTTGCCGACTAAAGAATAGCAGGCATAAAGCAATCCCGTAAGCAATCCGAATAAAATCCCGATGGAGTTCACCTTCCACACAGATGGATCCACCGCACCTGAGACCAATGCTACGCCAAACAGACTCAATGCAATGGAAATTATTTTAACTCGATTGATCTCTTCCTTAAAAAATAAGTGTGACAAGATGGCAGTAATGGCGGGCGAGCTATATGCTAAGATGGTCGCGACCGCCGCCCCGTTGAATTGAACCGAGAACGTCCACATCGAATTGAAGAGCGCAAGCGTGAGTCCGTATACGATAAGAAATTTCCAATGCGAGCCGCCTAATCGAAAATGTGCTCGGCTGAACAATATAAACACAACGATCAACCCGAACACAACGAAACAATCTCGCCAGAAAGCCAGCACCAGCGACGGCAGGCGATAGGTGGTACTGAGATAACTAATGAGAATTCCGGTGAACGACAACACGACCGTCGCGCTGACGCCAATCAAATAGCCCCGCGAAGAATCCTTCGATGGTTCCTGCATTGCTTCTCCTCAATTTGAAGAAATTTACTTATGAAATATTTTTTACCAAATACAACTCGCCGCGCTCAAAGCCGCGATCAAGATAATATTCGCGTGTCCCAATAGCCGAGATTACTGCCATTCGTTTGAATCCGTTTTCTTTCGCGATCTGTTCTACTTGATGAAGCAGACTCGTTCCTAATCCGGCGTGTTGCGCCGCGCCGACTTTTTCCTCGCCTACCGGAAGCGATTGTCCATAAACATGCACTTCACGGATCAACGCCGCGCCATCCAGATCATTCAATTGAGTCTGCGGTGCATCTTTGGATGGCAATGATAAACGAATAAAACCTGCTAATTTATCATCAGGAGTGACGTAAGAAATGAAATGCTCTTCAGCAGAATCCGCTTGATAAACCAAATCATCCAACTTAAGCAACGCGAGATCAACTGCTTTGCCTCTGACTTCGCGACAGCGGATACATTCACAGTGTGTGCCGCGGCGCTTCATCTCATCGTGGACGTCTTGTCTCAAACTCGTGCGGCGATTCCCTTCGACGACATTGTTCGATGGAATATCGCGTATCACGCGGTTCACGCGGCAGTAACGCGGGATGGTTGTTTTAATATCGGCAATTAAATCAATCAACTGCTCGGTTGTATACGGATGAAATTCACCGCGTTGCCAATATTCATACAACTCTGCGTTTGCCAATAATTGATTCGGATAAATCTTGAGTTCATCAGGACAAAAACCGTGCCATAGCCGCGCAAAATCTTCGCGGTCAGATTCAGGAGTCGCGCCGTGTAAGTTCGGCATCCAATGCAAAACGATTTTAAATCCTGCCGCGCGTAGCAAGGCTGTCGCACGCCGCGTGCATTCGACATCATGACCGCGCTTATTCATTTCAAGGACGCGGTCATCCAAACTCTGCGCGCCCATTTGAACTTTAGTCACACCCAAATATCGCAACCAACGAATTTCATCGGGTGTGATTTCATCCGGCCGCGTTTCGATCACAAGTCCAACATTTCGGTGCAACGCGGATTCGTTAAGTGCTTGTACTTCTGCTAATTCCCCCGAATCAATTTTTTCCGCGAACCCACCCCCATCTTTCTCTTCCTCCAAATTCAAAGAATTTGGAGGAAGTTGGAAGGGGGCTTCGTTCATTGCGTCGAAACAGCGCTTCACAAACCATTCCTGATAGTCGCGTCGATACGAACTCCACGTGCCGCCGAGAATCAACAGCTCAATTTTATCGGTGGGATGTCCCAACGATTCCAATGCTTGAATGCGCGACTTCACTTGCGCATACGGATCGAAATTATGCTCGAGGCCGCGCATCGCGCCGGGCTCATCCGCTAAATACGATTTCGGCATCCGCACATCGGTGGGACAAAAAATACATTTGCCGGGACACGGATAAGGCTTGGTCAGAACCGTAACGGTTGTCACGCCGGAGAGCGTCCGCATCGGTTTCATCCGCAGACTTTCAAGCAAACGCACATCCGGATTTATTTCATGATTGCGCACCATCTCGTGATACGCGGCGACCAATACATATTTGCCAAGATAACCGCCGCCTTCAAGCGGATAATGTCGAAGCGCGTCCATCACCGCGCGGCCGTTGCGAATTTCATCAAGGGCTTGGCGCGCGAGAATCATCCATTCGGGTCGGATGGTATGAGTTGTGACCCATTCTTCTTGCTTTTGCGATCTCATCGTGCGCAAAATTATACCCGTTATAATCAAGGCGTGAAGTCAATTATTGCTCAGCAATTACTGGAATTGAATCGCCGCTTCTACACGGATTATGGACTGGACTTTTCTGCTACGCGCGGACGATTGCAAACCGGCGTATTGCGCGTGATCGAATCCTTACGCGGCGAAGAATCGATTCTGGATTTGGGATGCGGCAACGGGGAATTGGCGCGGACCTTATCGCGGCGCAGCCATCATGGTTCGTATCTCGGTCTCGACTTCAGCTTGCCGCTGCTCAATGAAGCGGAACGCGAAGCCTTTACATTCCCCGTTCAATTCATGCAAGCCGATTTGACTTCATCCGATTGGGATCATGTTATTGCTAGTAATGATAGATTTGATATTGTTTTTTCTTTTGCTGTTCTTCATCACATTCCGAGCAACGAATTGCGTTTGCAAATTATAAAAAAGATTCATGAACTAATAAAACCTGATGGAATATTCATCCACTCCAATTGGCAATTCTTGAACAGCCCGCGTTTGAAGGCAAGAATTCAGCCGTGGGAAAGCGTTGGCTTGAAAGAAACAGATGTTGACCAAAATGATTATCTGCTCGATTGGAAGCGCGGCGGAAATGGCTTGCGTTATGTGCATTACTTTGATAAAGCAGAACTAGTGAAGTTAGCGAAAGCCGGCGGCTTTGAAATTGTCGAAACGTTTTATTCAGATGGCGAGAATAAGGAATTGAGTTTGTATCAGGTTTGGAGAAAACATTAGGAGCTATTCATGTCAGCCAAACATACGAAATGGATTGTTGCAGGTTGCTTATCATTGGGATTACTGGGCATACTCCTATGCCTTCTGAGTGGAATAGGTGTAAAAACAATGATTGATAAGTGGAATAGTCAGAATAGTTGCTTCAATGATAGGGCACCATTGAGCAGCTTTACATTAACTCTTGATAGGAGTAAGCAAAACCAGTTAATCCAAACGTCGCAAAAGTTTGCGATTCAAAATGGCTTTAAATTCCATATAGAATATTTCACTCCCGACCACGAAGATTTCGTCGTTGATGGTATCCGAAAGGATACGGAGGTCGTTATTGGTAATACTTATAATTATAAAGATATATATTTTGTTTCTTTTTATAATTATGATTGTATTCACCCAACGATTGCATCGGATATTGATGGATTGGTAAACGATCTAAAGAGTTCTATCAGTCAAATACCGACTGCCACAATTACTGATATGAAGTAGGAGATTGAAGTATTTCACATCCTCTTGAGTGGTTTGAATCCCTCACCCACTGCTTCATGCGCCTGACCAATTACCATGAACGCCTGCGGATCCACTTCCTGAAGAATCGCTTTCAATTGAGAAACTTCCGAACGGCTGACGACACAATATAAAACAGGACGATCCGCGCCGGTGTACGCGCCTTTGCCTTGCAGAATGGTTATGCCGCGCTCCATTTCCACAAGCACGCGCTGAACGACCGCATCAGGTTGATTCGTAACGATCAGCGCAGTCCGCACCATGCCCGGACCTTCAAGAATTGTTTCCGAAACGAGACCGCTGACGTATAACGTGATAATGGCATAAAGCGCTTGCTTCCAACCGAAGACAAATCCCGCCGCGAGAATCACCGCGGAATCTACCATCAGATAACTTTGCGTCATCGGAACGCTGCGATAATGATTTAAGATTCGGGCGAGAACATCCGAGCCGCCGCTGGTGCCGCGTGCGCGATAAACTAATCCATATCCCACGCCGCTGATCACAGCTCCGTAAAGCGAATTCAAAAAGATATCATCGGTTATGCCTTGTGCGGGAAAAATATTCAGGCGCGGAATCAAATCTACGAGGACAGAATAAACGATCACCGCGAACGCGGTGCGAAGCGCAAAGCGCCTTCCGCCCAGAAAACGCCAACCGATCATGAACAACGGAATGTTCCCAATCAAAACCATCAGCCCGATTGGCCAATGAGTGTAATGATTGATCAATTGAGAAATGCCGCTCACGCCGCCGCTTGCGAGATTCGCAGGGATGAGAAACAAGCGCAACGCAATCGCTTGTATCACTGCGCCGATAAAGATCAACGCATAATCAAGGAACAACGGCAGAAAACGTTTTTGTGAATCCATTGTGTGAAAATTTATTCCAACAAATTCGTGCTAGCCAGTTTCTCGATTACGCCGATCACCGCTGAGTTATCTAACTCGCCCATGTCCATTTCAATCATCTGTTCAAACAGCTTCGTGTTCGCAGTCGCGGACGGCAACGGCATTCCATATTCACGCGCGGTATCCATCACGATTCTTAAATCTTTCAACTGCATATAAGCCTTGAAACCCGGCGCGCGATTGCCTGCGAATAAACGCGGCGGTTTTACATCCAATGACCAACATTGAGCCGCGCCTGCTTTGATCGCCTCTACAACTTTTTGCGGATCCACACCGGCTTTGCGCGCAAAAATCAACAGTTCGCCCATCGCCGCCATCTGCGCCGCGACCATGATTTGATTCGCCGCTTTCGCGACTTGTCCCGCGCCCGAATCGCCAACATGCGTAACGGTCTTGCCCATTGCTTTAAAGATTGGCATGACTTTTTCGAATGCTTCGGATGGACCACCGACCATGATGGTCAGCGTCCCATTCTTCGCACCGATGTCTCCGCCGGAAACGGGCGCATCCAGTGACAGCACACCTTTGGCTGATAACTTTTCTGCAATCATACGCGCCGAGGCTGGTTTGATGGTGGAGTTATCAACGAAGATCAAACCTGCATGTGCGCCCTCGATGATTCCCTTTTCGCCGAGTGCGACTTTTTCAACATCCGGCGAATCAGGCAAATTGGTGAAAACAACATCCACTTGCGATGCAACATCAGCTGGTGAGTTTGCGGCTTCTGCCCCTTCGTTGACCAATTCATCTACTGATGCACTCGAACGATTATAGACAACGAGCGGGAAGCCTGCTTTTAAAATATTGCGAGCAATAGATTTGCCCATTAATCCAAGACCGATATATCCGACTTTAAGCATAATGACTCCTTTTCGTCGTTACAAAAATATTTAAGAGATTATACCAATGAGCCTGTTCATCTCATCATCAAGAAAATAAAAACCCGCTTCCAAAACGCGAAGCGGGTTGCGGATCGAATATTGAAGCGTTATTTAAGTTCGTAGGTCATATCAACAGTGACCGTTAAAGTTAGTTGACCGTTATTGATCGGCACGGATGCTGGCGCCGCCTCAAGACCGCCGCCGCCTTTTCCGAATACATCTGTTACTGGCTGTGGAATATCATTCGTGAAGTTGACCGTCTGCACATCGCCGAGCGTGACGCCGGATGCAGAAGCAAGTCCTTGTGCCTGGGTCTGCGCATCTTTGACAGCCTGATCGCGAGCTTGTTGAATTGCCGAGGTTTTATCAAACACATCAAATTGAATACTGTTGACGCTATTGGCGCCCGCTTGCACGGTGGCGTCTAATAAGCCGCCGAGTTTATCTAATTGGCGTACCGTCACATCGACCGTATTATCTACAACGTAAGTTGTGGTTCCGGGCTTTCCGGTTTGTTGATCGTATTGTGTGTTGGGATAAATACTGAAATTGGTAGTGCGAATATCCTTTGCATCCACGCCAAAGTTTGTCAATGCATTGATCACTTGCTGAGTCTGATCATTGTTGGTTGAAACAGCCTCGGACGCAGTTGGTTGTTCAGTATGCACGCCGATATTGATATACGCCACATCCGGCGTCAGATAGACGATCCCCGTTCCGGTCACGCTTAATGTCCGTTGAGTCGGCGTAGGATTTGAAACAACGGTTGTCGCGCCGCAAGCGCTCAGAGCAACTGCGGTAAGTAAAACGGCTGATACGAGAAAAAATTTAATTCGCATAATATTCTCCTTTTGTTTTTCTTCAAGACGTTGGGTTTGTCGGAAAAGTTCCCGCGTATTTTAGTCGATTTCAAAATTATATGATGGCGATAAATCGCTTAGCGGTTAATCAGAAAACGACCACGGTGGTCGTTTTCTGATTTTGATAGTTCTCGATTTTATTTTCGTACTGCTCGATCTCCATCATAAGACCTAGCGCTCATGCCCACTGGATGATAAGTCGGCTCGGGCGAAGCAATGGGCCGATTCGCTTCAAAGGCGGGGACAGGTTTGGGTGCAGGACGAATATAAGTCGGAGTCTGAGCGACGGATTGAGTCCGCGGTTGAAATGCTGGACGAATCGGTTTGTAATTCGATGGTTGGGTTTCCGCCATGGTGAAAATGTTCTCGCCTGCAATCGAGAATGTCCCGATAACGAGGACGCGAATCAGCCAAACCATCACAGCGACAAAGACGGGCACTGCTTTTGTAAGTAAAGCTTCGCCAATCAACGCACTACCTTGCGAAGTGTGATTCATGATCGCTACCGAGACTCCCCACCACGTGAGGGTTGCGTTGAACAATGCGGCGATCAGCCAAGCACCGAACAAATACCAAACTTCAGTCGGCTCATCGCGCCCGCGTTGTGGAGTGAAGATACGTGCAATGCCGGCAAAGTCTATGCCGCAAAAAGCGAAGGCAAGGATCGTAGCCCACGTGGTGCCAGCAAATTTTAGATTCCCAAGCAAGTCAGTGAGTGCGAAGACGGTGGTCGAATAGTTGAAGACTTCAAAAGCAAGCAACGCGCAGAGAAGAATCGCGCCGAAGATCGCGCCGCGTCTCGATGCTGTGCCGCGCAGGAAAGGCATTAGCTGAAGAGGGAAAGACCGGTTCATGGAAATCTCCTTTTGCTTTGTCAACACTTGGAGCAAAGCTATTCTAAATATAGAACAAATATTCTAAAATGTCAAGCTCGATTTCTAAGGACGCGACCCAGAATTTCACTTGACAATCTTCCGTGCGTGAATTATAGTTGCTCCTATAAAGCCTATAATTTCAATAGATATTCTATGAGACTTTCAAAACGCGGCGAGTATGGCTTACGGGCTATGATCATGTTGGCAACACCGGGGTCGGATGGACGCCCAGCGGTTGCCCAGATTCGAGAAATCTCAGAGCGGGAGAAAATCCCCGCTAAATTCCTCGAACAGATCCTGCTCACGCTCAAGAATGCTGGTTTGTTGCACAGCAAAATGGGCGTGGGTGGAGGCTATCACTTGGCGAAGCCGGCGAGCGAGATCAGCCTCGGCCACATTATACGAATCTTGGATGGTCCCTTGGCACCTGTCAAGTGCGTCAGCCAGATGGCGTATGAACCGTGCGGTTGTCCTGACGAGGAAACCTGCGGTCTGCGATTGGCGATGGGTGATGTGCGTAACTCGCTGGCGAAGATTCTTGACGGCACATCGCTGGAAGATGTGACTCGTCGTGTGAGTAAAGTCCGTAAGTCGCTAAAATCTCGTTGACATAATTTTGTTCTTTGGTCGACGTTTTTTTTGTGACCTAAAAGTCTATTAGTGCTATAGACTTTATAATACTAATCTGATACTCTGGAGGCAAAATGAAAAACATGTTCTTTAAATTGTTCAGTCTGGTTGTTGTGGGAATGCTGGCGCTGACTGCTTGTGGAAGCCCGGCAACAGCAACGCCCGCCGTTCCCGCTGCGCCCCAACCTGCTTCTGCTTCAACGGTTGCAGCTCCCACGGCACAACCGCTTAGCGGAACGATTAACATCTCCGGCGCGTTTGCGTTATACCCAATGATGACCGTCTGGGCCGCTGACTTCACCAAACTCAACCCGGGCGTTCAATTCAACGTTCAAGCGGGTGGAGCTGGCAAAGGTATGACGGATGCCTTGGCCGGCGCTGTGGATATCGGCATGGTCTCGCGCGACATCCAGCCTGCGGAAGTGGCCAAAGGCGCATATTGGGTTCCGGTCGCGAAGGACGCGGTCTTTCCGGTCATCAGTGGACAAAATCCGGTATTGGCAGCTTTGATGGCAAAAGGAATCAGCCCGGCGACCTTCAAGAAAATTTTCATCACCGGTGAAATTACAACTTGGGGCCAAGTGGTTGGTAATCCTCAAGATACGGATGCAATCCATGTTTACACTCGTTCAGACTCAGCTGGCGCCGCGGATGAGTGGGCACTGTTCTGCGGTGGAAAGGTTCAAGCTGATATTCTGAAAACTGCGATTGGGGTTAATGGCGAACCGGCATTGGTGGATACGGTGATCAAGGATCCGCTTGGAATCGCTTATAGTAACCTGAATAGTGTATTTGATGTAACCAGCGGGAATCTCGTGACTGGAGCCGCAGTGCCGCCGATTGATATCAACGGCACTGGTCAAATAACGCCAGATGAGGTATATAAGACCACAGCAGACGCGGTCAACGCAGTCGCAACAAGTAAATATCCTTCACCTCCGGCTCGCTTTGAGAATCTGGTCACCAAAGGTAAACCCACCGGCGTTGTTCAAGCTTTTATCCTATGGATTCTCACAGATGGTCAAAAAGACCTGAGCCAGGCAGGGTATGTACCCCTGACGGCGGATCAACAAACAGCCGCTCTGGCAAAGGTTAAATGAATCGACAAACTCAATCGGACATCAATAAAGCAAGTTTAGAAACAGAAGGCCGGCAAAGCCGGCCTTCTGTGGTTGCTCGTAACAAACAAAATCAATTAGCCAAGCGCACATTTTTTGTCATCACATTATTGCCGATGATTCTCATTGCGGCAATTACCATTATTTTGGTCGTACGTTCTTGGCCTATTTTGAGTGCGTATTCCTTCAAGGATTTATTTTTAGGATCAACTTGGCGCCCAGACAACGGCTTGTTTGGCTTTTGGCCATATATTACCGGAACTTTCTGGGTGACCATCGTGGGCATCCTGCTTTCAGTTCCACCTTGTCTCCTCATTGCCTTGTATTTGTCTGAATATTCTCATGCATTCACTCGTACCCTTGCAAAGCCCATCCTCGATTTGCTGGCCGCCATTCCGCCAGTGGTTTACGGCGTATGGGGATTGCTTGCAATCGTTCCATTTGTGGAAAATGTGCTGGCGCCTTTTTCCAAACGATGGCTTAACTCCATCCCGATCTTTGCAGTCAACCAACCAACCGGCTTCAGCATTATTGCGGGCGGCATTGTGCTGGCGGTGATGATCGCTCCTCTAATTATTTCAGTCGTGTATGAAATCTTGAGGACAGTGCCCGATGATCTTCGACACGCGTCTTTAGCAGTTGGATCCACCCAGTGGCAGACGATTCGGCAGGTGGTGATTCCGCGCGTCATTCCCGGAATGGTCGCGGCGGTTGTATTAGCGGCCTCGCGCGCCTTGGGCGAAACGATGGCAGTGCTGATGGTGGTCGGAAACGTCGCGCAAGTCCCGAAGTCGATCTTCGACGCGGCCTATCCGCTTCCAGCGCTGATCGCTAATAACTACGGCGACATGATGTCCATCCCGCTTTACGACGCGGCATTATTATGTGCGGCGCTTATTCTTCTGATCGTTATCTTGATCTTCAATATCCTTTCGACTCTTGTGCTTCAACGAATGCTGGGAAAAAATTGGGCATGATGAAAAAACATTGGCAACGACGACACTTGGTCGAGTCTTTTTTTAAAGGCTTGATGATCATTTCATTTCTTGTGGTCGCGAGCGGCCTTGGCGCGATCCTTTGGACGATTCTTGTCAAAGGCTTGCCAGCTTTAACGTGGGCAATGGTCACACAAGCGCCTCAAGGCGGTTTCTACCTTGGCAAAGGCGGCGGCGTATTGAATGCCATCCTCGGTTCACTTTATCTCGCAGGCGGCGGCACATTGCTTGCTTTGATATTCAGCCTGCCGATTGCGCTTTACCTTGAAACCTATCTCGGCGACTCGGATTGGGGACGCTATGTTCGCCTTTCGCTGGATGTGCTGTGGGGAATCCCAACGATTGTTTACGGCGTGTTTGGTTTCATCATCATGCTGGCAATTGGCTTGCGCGCTTCACTGTTAGCAGGCATCATCGTCCTATCACTTGTTGAATTACCAATTATGGTACGCGCCATGGATGAAGTGATCCGCCGCATGCCTGCTGACCTTGAACAGGCCGCGCTAGCCCTCGGTTCGACCAAGCTGGAAGTTGCTTTGCGTGTTGTGACCCGTCAAATGCTTCCCGGCATTATCACTGCGATCCTTTTGGCATTTGGACGCGGCATCGGAGATGCGGCTTCTGTTTTGTTTACTGCCGGATACACCGATCGCATTCCAACTTCATTGATGCAACCGACGGCATCTTTGCCGTTGGCGGTATTTTTTCAGTTAGGAACACCATATCCAATCGTACAACAACGCGGCTATGCCTCGGCTTTGATTCTCACCATTATTGTTTTGATTATCAGCATCAGTTCGCGCTGGATCTCGGCTCGCTTAAATAAATATACCGTAAAATAAACGGAGCAAACATGGATACTCGCATCGGCGAAAATAAATTGAATCCTCCCACTCAAAAAACACGAAACGGTTCCGCCCAAAGCCTGGATACACACATCCGAGTGCGGAACTTGAACGCTTTTTATGGAAAACAACAGGCGCTAAAAGACGTCAATATTGAAATTCCAAAAAAGCAAGTCACGGTCATTATGGGACCGTCGGGCTGCGGCAAGTCAACTCTGCTTAAGACTTTCAATCGCTTCCTCGAGCTGACGGATGATACGAGGATTTCCGGTGAAGTGCTTGTAGACGAGCAGGATATTTATGCGCGCGATGTGGATGTAACAGAAGTCCGCAAGCGCGTGGGTTTGCTGGCGCAGCGTCCGTCTCCATTGCCGATGTCCATTTATGAAAATGTAGCTTATGGCATGCAAATCCATCGGATGCACAAAGATCGCCGATCTTATAAGCAAGCCGTCAAACATTACCTTGAAATCGCCGGACTCTGGGATGAGGTCGGCAAGCGTTTGCATGATCCGGCAACCAGCTTATCAATTGGCCAGCAACAACGGCTGTGTTTGGCGCGCGGGTTGGCAGTTGAACCGGAAATCATCTTGGGCGATGAACCAACATCGGCGCTGGACCCGATTTCGGCGCAGAATGTTGAACAGCGTTTGTTGGATTTAAAAGAACAATATACCATCGTGATCGTGACTCACACGCTGCGTCAAGCCAAGCGCCTCGCGGATTATGTGATCTACATGTATCTCGGCGAAGTTGTCGAAGCCGGACCCGCGCATGAAGTCTTTAACAATCCACAGCACGAACGAACACGCGCATATTTGGAAGGACAATTTTAATTTATTGGGGCGACTCGCACTCTTCGAGTATCTTCGACGAGTCGTCTCTACTTCAATTGGGGTTATAATCTTTTTGGAGTATCTTATGAAACGAATTAGCCTATTATCGGTTTTCCTTTTGGGATTATTGTTTGTATTTCACTCTGTGCAAGCTCAGACGAATCAGCCGGGCGGCTTCATGCCGCCCGAACGCTATGCCGCTGACATGACGTCAGCGGCGCAGCCGCTTATCCTAGTCATGAACGCGAACGGAACGATTGAACCTGCCATGCAGGAATATTTCGAACGGGGAATTCATACTGCTGAAGAACAAAACGCTGAGGCTCTCATCATCCAATTGAACACACCCGGCGGCGATCTGCAGAGCATGGATAATATTATTCAAGATATTCGCGCCAGCACTGTGCCGGTAGTGGTTTATGTCGCGCCGAACAGCGCCATGGCGGGCAGTGCCGGGGCATTGATCACCATCTCAGCGGATGTCGCTGCAATGGCTCCGGAGGCGGCAATCGGCGCATCCAGTCCGATTGATTCGAGTGGTCAAAATTTAGATTCGACTCTTGCCACCAAGCAAAAAGAAATCATGAAAGCCACGATCCGTCCGCTGGTCGAACGGCGCGGAGCCGATGCGACTCAATTGGCGCAAGATATGATTGATAACGCCAAAGCGGTTTCCGCATCTGAAGCTTTGCAGGCCCACCTGATTGATTTCACCGCCACAGATGTAAATGATGTAATCAAAAAACTTGATGGCTTCATTGTGACAATGCCCAATGGCACAATCACGCTTCATACTGCCAACGCAGTAGTCCAGCCGCTCGACATGAATGTGATCGAACAGCTTCTCTTGATCCTGACCGACTCGAACATCGTCTTTATTTTGCTTTCGCTCGGGGCATATGCATTGCTGCTCGAATTATCCCATCCCAGTACATGGGTGTCAGGTTTTGTCGGCGTAGTTTGTTTGGCGCTGGCGATCTATGGCATGGGATTGCTATCGGTCAACTGGTTTGGTTTGATTTTTATAGCCAGTGCATTCGTGCTATTCATCCTCGATATTAAAGCGCCAACGCACGGCGCGCTCACGGTGGTGGGGATTGCGTCATTTATTTTCGGTGCGCTGATGCTGTTCAATTCACCAAGTGTGCCGCAATTCCAGCGCGTGTCCGTTCCACTGGTCGTTGGGGTCGGGATTGTCATTGGTTTGATGTTTGCTGCGATCCTGACCTTTGCCTTGCGCGTTCGACGTTCTCCGCTTCAATCGGGTGTGCAAACGCTGATTGGTAAAACAGGATTCGCGAAAAATGATTTCGGCGCAACGGGACAAGTTCAAGTTGGGTCAGAGCTTTGGAGCGCGGAAACCGCTGACGGTTCTAATCAGATTCATGCAGGCGAAAGCGTTGAAGTGGTCGAAGTAAAAGGCTTGCGACTCAAAGTCCGCAAAAAATAATTGCAATGTCCTCGTTATCTTTCAGATGATGAGGCATGATAGAATCCGCCTCACTCCAAGATAAACATCATGACATCTACCCCGACACGCGATCGAGTCAACTCTGATAATTTAAACGTTCGTCCATTGCGCCGCCCCGAATGGATCAAGGTGCGCGCTCCATCGGGCGAAACTTATGAACGATTGCAAACCTTGATGCGTTCAAAAGAATTGCATACGGTTTGCGAAGAAGCGATGTGTCCTAATCTTGGTGAATGCTGGGGCTCCGGCACCGCGACATTTTTGATGCTTGGCGATGTATGTACGCGCACCTGTGGCTTTTGCGACATCAAACATGGCAAACCCGCGCTGATGGATTGGGGCGAAGCTGAGCGCGTGGCTCAAGCCGTCAAATCCATGAATCTGAAACATGCAGTGATCACTTCAGTGAACCGCGACGACCGACGCGATGGCGGCGCACCGATATTTGCGATGGTCATCCGACGCATTCGTGAAGTGTTGCCGGGTTGTTCGATTGAAGTGTTGATTCCCGATTTCAAAGGTTCGCTCGAAGCGTTGAAGATCGTGATGGATGCCCGCCCTGAGATTTTGAATCACAACGTGGAAACCGTACAAAGATTATTCAAACAAGTTCAGCCGCAGGATAATTATGATTGGGCGGCGGCGACGCTATCCAACGCAAAGAAGCTTGATCCTGAAGTGCTGACGAAATCCGGCATCATGGTCGGACTCGGCGAAACGATGGATGAGGTCAAAGCCGTGATGCGCGATCAGCGCTCATGGGAAGTGGATATTTTGACTATTGGTCAATATCTTCAGCCGAGCAAAAAACATCTTGCGATGGACCGTTATTACACATTGGAAGAGTTTGTTGAGTTGAAACGCTATGGGATGGAGATTGGTTTCAAGTGGGTGGAAGCCGCACCGTTGGTGAGATCATCCTATCATGCCGCGGATCAAGTGCGCGCTTTGAGCATCGTGCATCGCAAACTATATGGAGAGCAAGTTCAATGACGACAGGCTATTATCTCAAATTATATTTTGCTGCGCTCGTCACTTTCTTTTTTTTGGATATGGCTTGGGTCGGATTGGTTGCCCATTCTTTCTATCAAAACTACCTTGGCTTTTTGCTATCGCCCAGCATCAATTGGATACCGGTGATTCTTTTTTATCTGCTGTTCGTCGTGGGATTGCTGGTCTTCGTCATCATTCCCGGACAACAATCCGGTTCACTACAAAACACGCTCGTGCTCGCCGCCTTCTTCGGATTGGTGACTTATGCAACGTATGATTTGACCAATTTGGCGACCATCAAAGATTGGCCCGTCATGGTTACGATGGTTGACTTGATTTGGGGAATGTTCGTAAGCACGCTGGTCAGCTATGTCGGCTTTACAATTGGCAAGTGGCTGGAATAAAAAAATTCAACAGGTCAACTTTTAATTGCATCAAAGTGGGCGATCATATCCGCAAGCGGTAAATCAGCAAGCGATTTCAATTTAAGATAATTTCCTTTAAACGGCAATAGCGATGTTGTCGGATTCGGCGCAAGCACAACGGCGATGCCCGCGGCATTTGCCGCTTCGACGCCGTTCGGCGAATCTTCAAAGATTATCGCTTCATTTGCTTTGACGTTGAGTTGCTCCAGCGCCTTCAAGAATAGATCGGGATTAGGTTTCGTACGGCCACGCCCAACATCGTCGCCGCAGATAATTTTATCGAACTGCTGAATCAAGCCGAGGCGATTCAGGTGCGTGTCCACCCATGAATGCGGAGAACTCGAAGCGATAGCAAGTTTCATGTGTCGGCGTTTTGCGTCAGCGATGATATCGGTCACACCCGGCAGAATCGGACTGCGTTCAATTTCATTGCTGCTTTCATTTCGGAAGCGAAGTCGCATTACGTCGGCGTTAAGCGAACCGCTTGTCAGCTCATCCAAGTGAAGCGCGGCGTCGAAATTGGAAATGCCGTATCCGCCAACGGTCTGAATAAATTGGTCGTGCGGAAAAGGGTAACCAAATTCGGCGTAAATATTTTGCCACGTGCGGACCTCGGCTGTTTCGGTATCGAGGATGAGACCGTCGAAGTCAAAGATCAGTGCGGTAATCATAAGCCGCATTATAACCTGACAGTTTTTTTGTTCATAGCATAATGGTTCTGCATCACAGAACCATTATGCTATAATGCGCCCAATTGCATTCCATTCGCTGAAAGAATAAATGAGGTGAATATGTACAATTTCAACAATGTGGGAAAAGGCGTTTATATTTGGCAGCCAGCCGCCATCGAAAGCGGCAACCCTTATGAGATTCTTTCGCGTTTGCAAATGGCAGGCGTGCAATCGGTGGCGCTTAAGATTTGTGACGGCTTCACGGTTTTGGGCGGATTGGAATTATTGATTCAGGTATTAAGGCAGAACAACATTATCGTCGCGGGTTGGGGATATTCCTATCTTACAAAAGCGCCGCAACAGGAAGCGCAAGTGGTAGCGAGCGCCTGCAAACGTTACAATCCCGATTTTTATTTAATTGATGTTGAAGCGGAAGTCGAAAATAATTATACCGGCGCAGAACTATTCATGAATGTGCTGCGTCCGGCGTTGGCAGGTTTGCCGCTTGGTTTGAATACATTTTGGGATCCGTCGGAACATCCGCTCTTTCCGTGGGCAACCTTCTTAAGCAATGTGGATTTTGCGTGTCCGCAGGTTTATTGGCGAGGCGTAGACCCAATCGGTAAATTGAAACAAAGCCAGCAGGGATACGCGAGTATTCCAAACGCACCTCAAGTTCCGATGCCGATTGTTGCGGGAGATATGTATATCGATAACGGCGTCGAACCGACTCCGGATCAGATTGCTCAGTTCTTATCTACGGTGAATACCGACCCAACTCTTCATGGAGTCTTTATGTGGGCTGCTGACGATACGCAAACCACTCCGGAACTGTGGCAGGCATTTTCACAATATCAATGGAATGGAGGCGCTGCGATTCCATCCCAGCCGATTGGATGGGGACAAGTCAAAACACCGCTGGGACTCTACATCCGTGCCACTCCGGCGGGAAGCAAATTGGGCGCGCTCACCAAAGGCGAATTAACGCCGATATGGTTTATCAACAGCGACCAATGGGCCGCCATCACACCTGCTCACGATCAATGGGTTTTTGTTGGCGATACGAACTATATAACTGTGGTTATGAATCCTGGTAACGTACCACCGCCACCTCCTCCGCTTCCCAGTCTCTTTCAAGCTAAAGTGATTCCCGCAGCCGGACTCAATGTGCGCGATAATCCGAACGGAAATAAAATCGGAGCGCTATCTGCGAATACGATCGTGCAAGTTTATGAGGAAAGTAATGGATGGGCAAAAATCAGTCCCACACAAAGCCAGTGGGTCAGCGAAACTTATTTGAGCAAGATAAGTTAAGGATATTTAGAAAAATCTCACGCAATGTTGCGGGAGATTTTGTATTAGGCGGTAACGCGAGCTTGGCGGTATTGCTTCAGAAAATTCCAACCGACCATCTTGCCGCTCTCTTCATCCCACAGACGCAAACGAAGCGACTTCAGACTGAATAGAAAAGTCATCGGCTTGACGTGGAAGATCGGATTCTCCTTGTGACATTCGGGCAATTTGTAATTGGGGATCTTCGGACTCAAATGATGGATGTGATGGAACCCAATGTTACCGGTAAACCATTGCAACAGAACCGGAAGTTTATAGAATGAACTACCGTCCAACCCGGCCTTGGCAAATTCCCATTCATCCTGACGTTCCCAATAGGTCGGATCAAAATTATGCTGAACGTAGAACAGCCAAACCCCGACCGAGGTGGCGAGCATCATAACCGGCAGTTGTACCAACAGATAGGTTTTCCAGCCGATCAGCCAGATGAGTAATCCGACCAAGGCGACTAGAATCGCATTGGTCCACCATACGCTGGCGATTTCGCGTTTGCCTTTAGCAGGCGGAATCCGTTCCACGATCACGAAGACCAACAATGGCCCGATCAAGAACAATGCCAGCGGATTACGCATCACGCGATAACCGAATTTCTTCCACCACGGCGCTTCGAGATATTCTTTAACCGTCATGGTGTAAACATCGCCGATGCCGCGCCGATCCAAGTCGCCGGCCGTGGCGTGATGAATCGCATGTTCGTGCCGCCAGCGATAGTACGGAGTAAAGTTCAGGATGCCGGTGAAGATTCCAAGCGCGTCATTGGCTTTCTTCGATTTGAAGAACGAGCCATGTCCACAGTCGTGGAAGATGATAAAAGAGCGCACCATGAATCCGGCAGTGGGAATTGCCAGAAGCAAAGTCAGCCAGTATGAAATGCTGACCGTGCGAATCATCAAATACCAAAGTGCGAAAAACGGAACCAGCGTATTGACCACCTGCCACAAACTGCGCCGCAAGTCAGAGCTGGCATAACGAGCGACTACATCTTGCCAGCGGATTTTTTTTACCCCGCTTGTGATATTCAGATTTTCATTCATATTAACCATCCAATCGAAGGCTGGATTGTACCTTGAAAGCAAGTTTAAAAG
Organism: Anaerolineales bacterium; assembly: GCA_049578465.1. GTDB lineage: Bacteria > Chloroflexota > Anaerolineae > Anaerolineales > Villigracilaceae > Fen-1038. The sequence continues at coordinate 10,821 of JBAUMB010000168.1, read as the reverse complement.
ATTAGAATAACCCTTCTATTTCCCTTCGATTAAGAAAGGTAGTTTATAGATCACAAAGAAAATTTTTGAATCAATTTCAATCTGCAAATTGCGGCATGACATCCGATGCAAGAACCTCGAGGCTTTCGAATTCGTTCTTGTAACTGCTCAAGATCAACAATTGCGTCCCCGCGTCTTCATAATGACCGAAGAGATCAACCGCTTGCGGGACGGTCAACGCATAACCGCGGAACGGTTCAGGTAGTTGCAGGCGCTGCTTCTTGGCTTGGAGCTCCGATTCATTCTTCGCCACAATCAGAGACGTCAGATTGGTGCGTTGAATCGAATTGTAATCGCGCCCGATATCCTCGCAATGCTTTCGCAGAATCGCATACTTTTTCTGCACCATTTCAGGATCGCCGAACACATTGCAGGCATCGCCACAACGCGCCACGGCGCGCAGAGTTAATTGCTCGCCGCTGCCGCCGATTAGAATGGGCGGATGCGGCTTCTGTACCGGCTTCGGTTCGAGCATGGCTTCCTTGATGTGAAAATATTTTCCGTCGAAAGTTGCGCGCGGCTCGCGCCACATGGTGGTGATCAGTTGAATCGCTTCTTCCATCTGCTTGATGCGGACCGCCGGCTTCTCAGGAAACACCCAGCCATACTGGTTATATTCCTGAACATTCCAACCCGCGCCGATTCCCAGCGTGAGTCGTCCGCGGCTGATGATGTCTACTCCGGCTGCGATCTTTGCAAGATGCGCCGGGTTGCGATACCCAACCGAAGTGACCAAGAGAGAAAGCCGCGTCTTGGTCGTGACCGCGGCTAATGCCGCCAGCGTGGACCAGCCTTCCATGAAAGGTTCGTCCGCTACGCCCACGCCGGGGATTTGGATCAAATGATCCATCAATGAAAACCAGTTGAAGCCGTGCGTCTCCGCCCATTGCGCTTTGCGTTTGACTTCCTCGAAGATTTCATATTGATCAGAACCGAACAGCCAAGAGGGATTATGGATTCCGAATTTCATAGCTTCTCCTAAAGATAGATAGATGTGATTTGTAAAGTTATTCCGTATTATACAGAGATTTTCTTAAAAGATATGAAGAACGAAAGTAAGCCGATGCCATCGATTACAATAACGGAGGAGATGGGATCATCCATGCCAAAAAACTTCACAGGTAAATTCTGGTCGTTCTCTTTTTATTTTTTGTACTTTGCCGGGGCGGTGGCAGTCTTTAATTATTTAGCACTGTATTTTCAGGGACAAGGTTTGCCCGGCACTCAGATTGGAGTGTTGATGGGCATGATGTCGATGATCGGTCTCTTTAGCGGACCGTTGTGGAGCGGACTCGCCGATGCAGGCCGACGTCATCGTCTGGTTCTATCTATTGCCATGCTTGGAAACCTGATCGCTGTTTTTCTATTTCCCTTTTCCAATTCCTTTTGGTGGTTCTTCGTGCTGATTATTGTTGGATCCATTTTTGCCGGACCGATCCAATCTATGGCGGATAATGCCACCATGACGATGCTCGGCGACGAGAAAGAATTGTATGGCCGTGTCCGCATTGGAGGGACGATTGGCTGGGGAATTGCCGCGCCCATTATCGGTTTGGTGGTGGCGCGTTATGGAATGCGTTATAACTTTTCTATTTATAGCATCATGTTTTTGATTGCATTGATCGCCCTCCAACAAATGCATTTTAGTCCGCATAAAACTGAAGGTTCGTTTTGGCGCGGCGTGCGCGGACTCCTGACCGACCGCAAGTGGATTGTATTCCTGATCATCGTCATCATCGCCGCCAGCGGCAACGGGGTGATCAACAATTATCTGTTTGTATATTTGCAAAAGATCGGCACCAGCCCGGCACTGATGGGTTGGGCGGTGACCATCTCGACCGCAGTGGAAGTGCCAGCGTTGTTCTTCGCGAACCGGATGTTAAAGAAACTTGGCGCACGCGGACTGCTTCTGCTTGGGCTGGCTTCGATGGCAGTGCGCTGCGGACTATATGGTTTGGTCAATGTACCGTGGGGCGCACTGACGGTTCAACTCTTGCAGTTTGTGACGTTCCCAATCCTGTGGGTGGCTGGCGTTTCTTACGCGGACGAGAACGCGCCGGCCGGAATGGGTGCGACGGCTCAAAGCATTTTCAACAGCGCCTTTATGGGCATCGGCTCGGCGGCGGGCGGATTCTTCGGCGGAGTGCTGCTGCAATATCTGGGCGTGCAGAATATGTTCCTGACGTTTGGCTTGGTGATGTTACTGGCGGCGTTGATCTTTGGCGTGCTTCAACGCAATCAGTTGGTGAGTCAGCCTGCGTAAAAAATGAAGCCAACTGCTGATTGTCAGGCTGGGATGTGCTGAAGCAAATTCAGAAAACAACCGTAACGGCTTGACCCCCACCTGCCACCCCCCAATTCCTTTTGGAATTGGGGGGTTGTGACGCAAAGCGTTGGATGGGGTAGGTTCGGATGTATAATGGCTGAGAGATATAGCTAGGATACAGTTAGGATACAGATAGGATACAGCTACATCGAATGATGGATGAGGAAGATGTAGGCAAAGGAGGAAAACGGGATGGCAAGGGTCAAAACGAACGTAATCGTGGAAGGGCTGAGCGGCAAACTAGGGAATCAGTTGGTGTTTCGGCACCTGCGGGATGGCCAGACGGTGGTATGCGTCAAGCCGGATTTTAGCAAGCGGGTGTTGAGCAAGGATCAGAAGGCACACCATGCTAGGTTTCAGGCTGCGGCGGCGTACGCGCACGAGGCTTCGATCAGCCAGCCGATCTATGCCCAATTAGCGGCGGGGACGATGAAGAACGCTTACAACCTCGCACTGGGCGATTGGTTCCATCCGCCCGTGATCCACAGCATCGAGAAACGGGGCGGGAAAGTGCTCGTTCAAGCCAGCGACGATGTGTGCGTGGCAAGCCTGCGTGTGATGATGGTGGATGATAACGGAAGCGTGCTGGAAGAAGGCGATGCAGTTCAGCTGGGAGGCGATTGGTGGGAATATGAGACTACGGCGGCAGGGAATGCTATTGCCGAGGCGCGCGACCTGGCTGGGAATGTGGTGAGGATGGAGATGGAGGCTGGAGAATGAGGAGCCGAGTCAATTCTGGTGGATTGCCCCTGCCTGTATACAGCAGGCTCGATTAAACAAATTCGCAACGCATCTGTGGCGGGGGTTATTTACCCTCAAAATATTTTTTCAGCCTCACAATAACTTTCTCTGGTTGCGTCAATTCGTGTTCCCAAACGCGAACAACTTTCCACCCCGATTTTCTTAATTCTCTATTCACAAATTTATCTCTCTCTTTGTTTGCCTTCAATTTTTTCATCCAAAACCTTCGATTACTCTTTGGTGCGCTTGAATGTTTTGGGCATCCATGCCAAAAGCAACCATCAACAAATAAGGCAATCTTTCGTTTTGGAAAAACAAAATCAGGCTTGCCCAACTGACAATTTAGCTGTATCCTTATCAAATTAGAGCAAATCCTTCTCTAAGCATGGCCAGAGGGATATATGAGACGTGAATATTATTCAGACACAATTTCGAATTTTCTCCAAAGCACAAATGACGAAATACTCGGCAAACTTGTACAAAGCAACGATTTTGCTTTGGAACAAACTCAGCGAGACGCGTGGCTAGAAGAAATCCGTATTCTAAAGAACACCATACAACCACACAAAGGCTCAATATATTTCGAATACTCAATTCCAAGAATGGGGAAAAGAATCGATGTTGTTCTGCTTATTGGATCAGTTATTTTTGTTCTCGAGTTCAAAGTGGGCGAAAAAGAATTCCCTTCTTATGCGATAGATCAAGTTTGGGATTACGCTCTTGACTTGAAAAACTTCCACGAAACAAGCCATGAGCACTACATTGCTCCGGTCTTAATTGCCACCAAGGCAAAAACAGCTACTGCGGCAATTTACACAACCCTGCATAACGACAAACTACTTTACCCTATCAAAAGCAATGAAGAATTGCTAAACCAAATAATTGTTGATGTTATAAGTTTTGCACATGGAGAAGAAATCAACGCAACTCAATGGGAAGCAGGAAGATATCAACCAACTCCAAACATCATTGAGGCTGCCATGGCGTTGTACCATGGTCATTCTGTGAGTGAAATCTCTCGTAGTGATGCCAGCGCCATCAATCTTAGCAAAACATCTGACGCCATATCGGAAATTATTCAAGCTTCGAAAGAACGATCACATAAGTCTATCTGCTTTGTAACAGGGGTTCCCGGTTCGGGAAAAACATTGGTCGGGCTCAATATTGCAACAAAGCATATAGATAAAGATAACGATCTTTATAGCGTTTTTCTCTCAGGAAACGGGCCTCTTGTTGCCATTTTGCGCGAAGCTTTAGCCCGTGACAAAGTCAAACATGAAAAAGAACGCGGACACAAAATAAAGAAAAATGAAGTAATGAGCGAAGTCAAGTTGTTCGTCCAAAATGTTCACAACTTTCGTGACGAAGGTCTGATCGACATTAGCAAGCCACCTATTGAACACGTCGCTCTATTTGATGAAGCACAGCGTGCCTGGGATTTGCAACAAACAGCCAATTTCATGCGACGCAGAAAAGGATATTCAAACTTTAATCTATCCGAGCCCGAATTCCTAATTTCTTGTCTTGATCGTCATCCCGATTGGGCAGTTGTTGTCTGCCTCGTTGGTGGAGGGCAAGAGATTAACACAGGAGAGGCAGGTATTAGCGAATGGATTGATTCTTTGGACCGTTCATTTCCAAATTGGGACCTTTATATTTCATCTAAACTGATTGACAGCGAATATGGCGCAGAAACAGTACTCAGCAAAATCAAAGCGCGTGCGAATGTAGTTTTCAAGGATGAATTGCATCTTTCTGTTTCGATGCGCTCTTTCCGTACTGAGCATATATCTTTATTGGTCAAGCAAATTTTAGATTTACAATCCGATGATGCACGAAAGACTTTGGACGAAACAGAAGGGAAATATCCCATTGTTATCACACGTGACCTTGCCAAAGCAAAGCAATGGCTAAAATCTCAAGCGCGCGGATCAGAACGATATGGAATTGTCGTTTCTTCGCAGGCAGAGCGATTGAAACCCCATGCAATAGATGTAAGATCGCCGGTAGACCCCATCCATTGGTTTCTTGATGGAAAAGAAGATGTTCGTTCCTCCTATTATCTTGAAGATGTTGTTACAGAATTTCAAGTACAAGGTCTTGAGCTTGATTGGGCGTGTATAACCTGGGATGCTGATTTTCGATACACCAAACAAGGCTGGGAGCATTTTTCTTTTATTGGAGACCGATGGAATCGAATTAGAAAGCCGGAACGGCGAAATTATCTGAAGAATGCATATCGCGTTCTTTTGACTCGGGCGAGGCAAGGAATGGTTATTGTTATTCCGCCTGGTGATGCGGATGACCCAACACGCCAAAAAGAGTTTTACGACCCGATTTTTAATTACTTACAAGAAATTGGTTTCAAAACAATTTAAACTTCAATAGCCTCCTTTTTGCTCTCTAAAATAGGCTTTAAGATAAAACTTCGAGACAAAGTTCTGGAGTTTTATCTACAACCATGAAATCTTGATTTCACCGTCGAGCGGCTTAAACTCCTTATCGCCAGTAACCAGTTCCGCTTTTCGAACTTTTGCCAGAGCCGCCGCAAAACAATATGCATAAGACATTTTGTTTTGCGATTTAAAGCGCGCCGCTTCTTGTGTTAGTATCCAATCGGCATCCTCGAATTGAATCCGCAAATCACGCAGGGATTTTACGCTGGCGTGGGCTTCCTCTTCCGAGACCTCACGTGCAAGCGTGTACCAAACCTCGCCTACATTTACCACGCTCATATAAATCGGGATTTGCTCTTCATGTGCTGAGGCGATCAATTCTTCAACCTGTGCTCCCGAGGGCTCGTCTTCAAGATAGGCAATCACCGCCCAAGTATCCAACACATATGCTTTTGCCTTCCTTGCCATATCACAACTCCCTTTCCTGCTTCTTGTCGGCCATCAAGGCCTTCATCAACCCCTTGCCTTTGTATTTTCCACGCAGACTGTGAATGTACTCGCGGGTTACAGGGGTGAGGATAATCTGCCTCGTCACGGCATTCACGTCAATTTGAAGATAGGTTCCATCCTTGATTCCCAATTGCTTGCGGATCTTGGAGGGGATGACCACCTGTCCCTTTGAAGTGGCAATAGTTTCCATTACTTGCTCTCCTTTCGGAAATCTATAAAAATTATACCATATATAAAAAAGTAAGTCAATATACATATGTCTTACATTATATGAGGTTTTGGTCACCTTTTCCCGCCGCTCCACCAAACGGTTCTTGTATTTGTTTTCTTTCACTCCCCACTCTCTGATACACAAGTCATCTACTCCATAAACAAAGTGGGACGTTAAAAGCAGAACTCCGAGATTGTCTCGGAGTTCTTTATTTTGCATTCAAAAATTCCTGCCAATCCAATCCCAACTGACGGATAACTGCCCGCAACGTGCCGAGTTTCAAATCCTTCGCGCCCCAATCTGGCAATGGGGCGATCTTGGAATTTTTTGGATTATGCCAAACGCGATGTGAACCTGCCCCGCGACGCGGCAATTCCTCACAACCAAGGGCTTTCAACTTCTTGGATGCCTCACGGTACTTCATATAGCTAAAACAGTCTCAATCCAAAGTGGAGTATTTTCTTTTGTCGCTTGTAATACAGAAGGCAAAGGCTTTTTTAAATCCTTTAGCGCTTCTACAATTGCGGCAAGCGCATCGTTTGCGTTCTGTAAGGCATCCTGCACGGTTTCACCTTCGGTGATTAACTCAGGCAATAACGGGCAGGTAACAACATATCCGCCTTCGGGTTGTGGTTCCAAAACAAGAGGCAACTTGTAAATTTGGCTCATTGGTTTCTCCTGATTCTTGTTTAAAGTATAGCACAATCCTATTCTCTGCTCTTTACTCTCTGATACAATTCTCTCACTATGCCCTCTGATACTCAAGTCATATACTCTATGAACAGAGTGGGACGTTAGAAGCAGACCTCCGAGACAATCTCGGAGTTCTGTGTAATGAAATATACATGCCGCTCACGGACAGCTGATTTCTCCAGCGTAATAATTGAATTTCCCACCCGCTTGGTAGACGAAGGTATCTTTGAAGTTGTCTACGACCACCACCCACCAATAGGTGGTGGTGTTATGTTGGGAGATCGTGTCGTTGAAAACGCCGCTCCATAGATCAGCGTTAGCCTGATAAGTCAATGGCAGGGTAGCGGCAATGTTAGAGTAATCCGGAGCTTTTCCGCCTACCGAGAACTGCACGAAGACCTGGCTGACGCCCAGCTCGTCTTGTACCACGAACTCATATTGATTGCCGATGCAGCTCCTCAGCTCGCCGAGGGTGCCGGCTTTATACACCACGTTGGCTTTGGTTTTTCCATTGGGAGTCAAATCGAGCGTGGGGGTCATGCTCGGCGTTGGAGTATCGGTATTGGTCGGTGATGGCGTCAGAGTCGGTGTGCCGGTTGGGGTTGAAGTTAGGGTGGGTGTTGGAGATGGGAATACCACGGGGAGGATCACTGTCGCTACGCCGATGCCAAGTCCGACTACGACGACGAACGTAATCAGAATCACAAGGATTTTTAGGAAGCCGCTGCTTTTCACGATTGGGATCGGCGTCAGAATTCCGGAAGCCGTATCGATGAATTGCTTGTTGCCTGCCAGCCGAATGGCGTTGATATGGAATTTCTTGAAGCGCTTGTCACGGTTCAACGCCAGCGTCTTCAACTCCCAAGCCTTGGCACGTGGCATTTCGATGAAGGCATGAATGCTGCCCGCCGCAAGGTCTGCGATTTTCAGTTGAGAGCGGTCTGCATTGGCAAGTTTGGAGATGAAGTCCAGCAGTTTTTCCTGCTGATCGGTGCCGAACGCTTTCAGATCGACGCCCTGAATTACAACTTCGGCCTGTCTCGTCTTTGGGCTCGTGGGCCGCGTCTTTTCGACTTGTTCCTTCAACACCGCGGTCAATTGACTGACCGCCTTATCGTATCCCACCAGCTTGACATCAATGAACTGCAATCCCGCCAGTTGGTAGCGGATCTCCGCCGGAAGGTCCGTGGGCTCCAGCATCACGACAAACATCTTCCGTCCCGAATCCTGTCCGAGATCGATTTCCTTGCGCACATTATCGGAGGCGGCCGAATTGGGCGAGAGCATCAGCACGAACGCGTCGCAGGTGTCGATGGCTTGCACGATCTGCACACGCCAGGTATTTCCCGCCTTAATATCTTCCCGGTCGATCCAGAAATCCAAACCGGCATCCTTCATGGACGCGGCAATGCGATCCACAATTTGGGTGTCGCGTCTGGAATAGCTGATGAAGATTTGTCCCATGAGAAATGCCCTTGAAAATTGTCCGATTCCCGATTTCAGGCAATGCGCAAAGATGGCGTTGACGGACCTTCAAACTGGATATAACGGGTTCGATTATATCATGGCCTCATCCAGATTAGATTTTCGATTCGAGTATTTCATGGCAATGAACATCCTAAGGTACAATACCTCCACTATGCCCTCTGATACTCAAGTCATCTACTCCATGAACAAAGTGGGACTCTAAAAGCAGAACTCCGAGATTTTCTCGGAGTTCTTTGTTTTCCTTATCCTGTAGCGGGCGAAACTTGGTATTCAATTTTGCTCGGCAGATTGACCCGCCGCGATGCATCCAAAATTTCAAGCGAGACCAAATTACCTTTTGTATCGTAATCCAGAATCACACCGGGCTTGTCCTCGTCACTTTCAACGACAGGGGTTTCAGAGAAAATAATTGTCAGGGTATCGGTTTCACGGTCGTATATAACTTTCATGGCTCATCTCCAATACTTTTCGATCTTGCTTGTACGATAGACAGTAACAACATAAGGTGGTTTGTGGTTTATGTCCACAAAAACCCGCAGAATATATGTCTTTGGCGGTTCGCCTATTTCACGTTTTGCTTGATATACCGCTCGACCTTCTCGGATGGTTTCCATTTGTTCAGGATTTGCTAATATCGTTCTAACATCTTCCTGAGTAATTTTACGTCGTGCCATTTCAGTTAGTGCATGGTCAGTAAACACAAAATCAGTAATGGGTTCAATATTGGACATGTGCAATCAAAGTATAGCACAATCCTATTGACCTATTCTTTAGGTGAGTATCCCTTGACATTAGGTAGAACAAGTGGTATACTTTTTGTCATAAGGAGCTCCGAAAATGAACAAAAAATCTCCGATGACCAAACTCACACTCAAAGACTTTCAGGCAATGTTTCCAACCGATGATTCCTGCCTTGATTTCATCCGCTCGAAGCGATACTCTCAACGAATTGATTGCCCGAAGTGCGGCAAGAATAGTTTGTTTCATCACGACAACGGCAAGAAATCCTACTCTTGCGACCATTGCGGTTATCATCTTTCCCCTACCGCTGGCACGATCTTCCACAAGTCCCCTACTCCCTTGACCATCTGGTTTTATGTTATCTATCTCATGGCACAGACTCGCGGCGGGATTTCTGCCAAACAGATTCAGCGCGAGACAGGCGTTACTTATAAATGCGCTTGGAGAATGTGCAAGCAGGTTCGCTCGATGCTGAATGAACCGAACAATCTTTTCACTGGTAACGTTGAACTTGACGAGTCGTACTTCGGCGGGAAGAGTCATGGGACACGGGGACGCGGTGCTGATAACAAGACTCCCGTGTTTGGAATGGTTGAACGCGGCGGTAAGGTGTCGGCTCGCAAAGTAAGCAACGTCAAAGCCCGAACCATTCTCCCTATCGTTTGGAAAAACGTTGAACATGGCTCGCAGATTTTTACCGATGAATTCAGAGTTTACAACGCTCTGCCAGTCATGGGTTACAAGCACGAATCGGTTCCTCATGCTGAAAAGATTTACGTTCTCGGAAATGCTCATACAAATACCATCGAAGGTTTCTGGTCGCAGTGCAAGAACGGGATACGCGGCGTTTATCATGCGGTCTCTGCCAAGTATCTGCAAAACTACTTGAATGAATATGCTTTCAGGTACAACCATCGTGACGATGTTACTCCGATGTGCCTTTCTTTCCTTTCTTTGGCGGCTTTGCCTGTACGGGGACAGGCTGAATAACCCGCTCTAAAATCTCTAAAAACTTCTCTTTAGTCAAGACAAACTCCTCCTCTTTAGGAGGGTTTGTCTTTTTTGTTGTTTTTTTCTTAGTTTTTCGAGTTTCCATCATTATTTGCCTTTACAAACGTAATTACAAATACAGTTTCTGAACCCATAAGCCCTCTACCCATTCTGTGAAGTTCTACAACGAAGATTTCCGTTAAATGCACGTCTTTTCCATTCATAACGCCGAATAAGTCGAATTGAACTCCTATATATGAATGGTCTAACCATTTATATTGTGCTTTACTTAAATTTTCTGGTTCATAAGTTCCTTTTGGAAGCGGATTATCACTGCAGAACAAGAACCTAAAATGGCTCTTCCCTAATTCAATGGCATTCAAGAATTCGTGATCCCCACCCGCTATGTTTATTTTGCCGTCCTCGGGCGCTGGTTTATCCCATAACAACGGTTTCGGATACCATTCTGCTGGATGTTCAGAATAATACACTTGATTGTCCATAGTTATATGTTTTTCCATCACTCTCAGTTTTACAAAACACTCCTCAAGTTTTGATGTTTCATTATTGTTAACTTGAAATTTCACAACTCCCGCATAATCATGTGGCAATGGGGTAAAAATATTTATCTTTGGGTCTTTACTCTGTTCAGGAATTTTATTCTCGGTTTCACCCTTAGTCTGAAC
>JBAUMB010000167.1:0-8812 GCA_049578465.1 Anaerolineales bacterium | reverse complement strand
AGGGTTGGAAAAAGACTGAAGGCTTGCATCCGCTTCAACAGGCGTTCGTCGAATCGGGCGCCATCCAATGTGGATACTGCACGCCTGCACAAATCCTCGCGGCGAAATCTTTGCTCGATAAAAATCCGAACCCAAGTGAAGACGAGGTGCGCGAAGCAATCTCTGGAGTCTTGTGCCGATGCACAGGTTATATCAAACCGGTTCAGGCAGTGTTGCGCGCGGCGGCCATTATGCGCGGCGATGAACCTGTCAATTGGGAATCGGTGCATTGGGATTTAGGCAATTGGGATAATCAGCCTGACACCAATCAACCAACCAATTTGCCGAGCGATCAATTGACGAATACACAAACAAGACCAAAAGTCGTTGTGGCATCTGAAACTCAAAAATATCAAACGGTTGGCAAGCCCGAAATAAAAGTGGATGCGATCAAACTTGTGCAAGGCAAACCCGCATTTACGGCAGACATTGAAAAGCGCGGATTGTTACATGCTAAAGTTTTACATTCTCCATATGCACATGCGCGCATCAAAAAGATTGACGCCAGCAAAGCGCGCGCGCTCGAAGGCGTTACGGCAGTGTTGACCTGGCAAGATATTCCGCGCGTGGTGTATTCGACCGCCGGTCAATCCGATCCGATTCCGGGTCCGCTGGATGCGTTTTCACTGGATAACAAAGTTCGCTTCGTTGGTGACCGCGTGGCATTCGTCGCGGCAGAGACGCCGGAGATTGCAGAGAAAGCTCTCAGCCTGATCGAGGTTGAGTATGAAGTATTGGATTCGATTCTCGATTCGCGGCAAGCCATGAGCCCGGGTGCGATTCGAATCCATGATGAACCGGAATATGTCAACTTCGCTGATTCGAATCCGGAAATGAATCTCGCGGCCAAAATCCGCATTGACATCGGCGATGTGGAAAAGGGATTCAAGGAAGCGGATCAAATCTTTGAAGCCGAATATGAAGTGCCGAAGGTCCAGCAGGTTTCGATTGAGCCGCACGTTACCGTCACGTATTGGGATGAAGATGATCGCTTGGTCATCCGCACATCCACGCAAGTTCCATTCCATGTGCGCCGCATGTTAGCGCCCGTGCTTGGATTGCCGGTAAAAAGAATCCGTGTGATCAAGCCGCGCATCGGCGGCGGCTTCGGCGGAAAGCAGGAAGTGTTGATGGAAGATGTGGCTGCGCATTTGACCATTGCCACGAAGCGGCCCGTGATCTATGAGTACACGCGCGAAGAAGAATTCATCGCGGCGCGCTCGCGTCACCCGATGCGAATCAAAATGAAGACCGGCGTAAAGAAAGATGGGACGATCACTGCTAATGAAATGTACGCGCTCTCGGATACCGGCGCATATGGGTGTCACGCGTTGACCGTCACAGGTAACACCGGACATAAATCCATGGCGTTATATGTTGGCGATGGTGAATATCGCAAACAACCGAACATTCGATTCTATGCAGATGTAGTTTATACCAACACGCCGCCAGCAGGCGCGTTCCGCGGCTACGGCGTGCCCCAAGGCTATTGGCCCGTGGAGCGTCACATGGAAAAAATCGCGCGCGCCTTGAATCTCGATCCGATTGAATACCGATTAAAGAATGCTATTCATCCCGGCGAATATCATCCGTTCTCAACTGCATGGAATGAAGGCCGCGAGCCGCGACCTGAAATCGTCAATACCGTTGGACTTGAGCAATGTGTTCAACAAGGCAAAGCTGCGATTGATTGGGATTCAAAATATGGAAATGAAGAATGGCGTAACTCTTCGACTAGCGCCCAGGGCAAATCACATTTTCGCAAAGGAATCGGAATTGCGATGGTAATGCAAGGCACGGCGATTCCATATCTCGACATGGGCGGCGCCTCCATTAAGATGAACGACGACGGATCATTCAACCTTTTAGTCGGCGCGACCGATCTCGGCACCGGCTCTGATACCGTACTGGCTCAAATGGCCGCGGAAGTGTTGGGCGTGCCACTTGATGACATCATCTGCTATTCATCCGACACAGACTTTACGCCGTTCGATAAAGGCGCGTACGCCTCGTCCACAACTTATATCTCCGGCGCGGCAACCGTCAAAGCCGCGCAGATGGCGGCAGAGCGAATCAAAATCCGCGCGGCAAAGATGCTAGAAGTCAAAGATCATGAGACAATTCAATTGGCAAACAAAACAGCGATAGCGCCAAACGGAAAATCAGTGTCGCTGGCTGAGATTGCATTGGATACTCTTCACAGAAACGATCAAGAACAGATCATGGGAATCGGTTCGTATGTTTCACCGTCATCACCGCCACCATTCGCCGCGCAATTCGCAGAAGTAACCGTGGATACAGAAACCGGCGCGGTCAAAGTGGATAAGCTCGTGATGGCGGTTGATTCAGGTGTCATCGTGAATCCACTCACCGCATCAGGACAAATTGAAGGCGGGATGACTCAAGCGCTCGGCTATGCCGTCTGCGAAGAAATGCGCTATGATGAAAAGGGCAATGCCATCGAACGCGATCTGGATCGTTATCACATCTTCCGCGCCGATGAAATGCCTGAACTCGAAACCATTTTTGTGGAAACGTTCGAGCCGAGTCATCCGTTTGGGGTCAAGGCAGTTGCGGAGATTCCGATGGACGGTGTCGCACCGGCAGTGGGCAACGCGATACTTGATGCTGTCGGAGCTAATATTGATGATAATCCGGTGACGCCTGAGAAAGTATGGAGAGCGATGAAGCGTCAATAGCTCGATGAACCGCGATGAGATTATTTATTTAGTCCCCTATCTAATTTCGCTAGCCTTATCGCTGGGAGTATTGCTCTATTCTTGGCAGCATCGCCAAGTTCAGGGCGCAAGCGCATACACGTGGTTTGTGGGCGGACAGACTTTATCCATCTTCGGGTTTATCATGAAACTGATCGCGCCCGATTTGGAAAGCAAAATCTTATGGGATAAATTCCTATGGATTGCGCAAGGCACCATCATCATCGTAGCCTACTTGGCTTTTTCGATTCAATTTACTGAATATAAAGTCAAGCGTCCCCTGACATTCTGGATTATCGTATTAGCAATACCGGCTCTATTCAACTTATTCGTAATAACAGACAGCATCCATCACCTGATTTATCCAAACCCGCATTTGATCCTAGAATATCCATTTCCCGATCTGGATTACAGTTACACCTTAGTCGTGTATATATTCGCTCTTTATGTTTACATAACAACTTTTTTTGGCATCGGCCTTTTGATTCGACGCGCACTTCGTCCGCAGAACTTATATCGAGCGCAATCGATCATTATCGCGGCCGGTTTTTTTATTCCAGTGGCGATCTCGATTCTCGCGCTATTCAGCATCAAAGTCGCACCACAACGCGATGCAACGCCTTTCACTTTCGCGGTTGGAAATTTGATCGTGGCTTGGGGATTATTCCGTTACCGATTATTTGATATCGTTCCCATCGCACGCGAGCGTGTGCTGGAGAATATGAGGGATGCGGTTATCGTATTCGACGCGCGTGACCGTGCCGTGGATATTAATCAAGCCGCGTTGAACAATCTCACGAAAAGCGCTACTCAAGTCATCGGCCAGCCAGCCGCTTCTGTCTTTGGCGAATGGCCCGATCTGGTTGAAAGGTTCATTCATGTAAATCAGGGATTGGATGAAATCTCAGTCAAAGTAAAAGATAATACGCTTTATTACGAGTTGAGCATTTCTCCAATCTATGATGGAAGAAAGCAATTACTGGGCCGCGTGGTCGTATTGCATGACATCACGAAACGGAAAATGCTCGAGGATGGATATCGCCAATTATCCGAGGCGCTCGAACAACGCATCCAAGATCGGACACGGGAACTAGCCGAAGCATATGATACAACGCTGGAAGGTTGGGCAAGAGCGCTAGAGTTACGTGATAAAGAGACGGAGGGTCACAGCCGCCGCGTCACGGAATTGACCATGAAACTAGCACGCGCGGTCGGCGTCAGCGAGGGCGATCTGATCCAAATCTATCGCGGGGCTATTATTCATGATATCGGGAAGATGGCGGTCCCCGACGAGATTTTGAGAAAAGCCGATACGCTGACTCAACCTGAATGGGAAATCGTGCGCAGACATCCTGCCATCGCATACGAACTTCTTTCCCGCATCCCTTATCTCCAAAAAGCATTGGAGATTCCATATTGCCATCACGAAAAATGGGACGGAACCGGTTATCCGCGCGGCTTGAAAGGCGAGGAGATTCCACTTTCGGCCCGCATCTTCTCCGTAGCGGATGTGTGGGATGCGGTTCAATCCGACCGGCCTTATAACAAAGCTTGGTCCGAAGAGAAAACGATTGCTTATATCAAAGAACAATCAGGAAAATATTTCGATCCAAAAATCGCGGAAATATTTTTAGAACTTCAAGAGCAAGGCAGGATATAATTTAGACATACAAGATGAGATACAACTCCGGCAGACGACGATCCAATTTATTTCGTCAGAGATGACGTGCCGAGCGTCGTTTCAAGAAAGAAATTATTGCCAGTGGTGTTAGGATTGTTAGAAAGATAGGTTGGCTAGTCAGTATATCTGAATCGATTATTACCCATGGCGTTGAGTTTTCGCAAAGCGATAGAATATGAAATTATTACATATGGTTCTGCTTATAGGTATGGCAAATATCATTATGGGGTGTACAACAAATTCGGGAATCAACAACGGAAAAATAGATGCGTATCTATTGGATTTTCCTCAGGCTGGTTATACAGATCTTGTAACCATTGATAATCGTCTAATAGCTTTTGCCGAGAAGGACACACTTAGTCAAAACGGAGATGGACTTGTACAGGAGGAAACATCTTATCTTTATGCTTCTGAGGGAGATACAAGCTTAACTCACTTTGAACTTCCAAGTGATGAAATTTGTCCGCAAGATTTCGCAAGGTATAGTCACTTCAAAAATCTACCGGACGGACGCATCGGAATAATCAAAACTTGTTTTGGCCTTTTTACAGGAAATAGATTTCAGGATCATAGTTTTATGCTTGCATATGATTGGCACTCTCAAAAACTAGAACAGCTAGTTAAAGGAACATTAGGTGAGTGGATTGAGGCGGGAGATTTTACGTGGAATCCTAGCCTAACTCGAGGCATTCATTATGATACACACGGAACCATTTACTGGATGACGCCAACTGGAATTGCACCTATGCATATCCAAGTCTACGATCAAGGAACTGAATGGTATTTGGACGAAATTCATTATGATGCAACTTACAATCCCGATCTTTGCACCGGCGATTCAACAGCTCCCGCATGGTCGCCAGATGGGCTAACAATATCCTTTTTCGCGTCGGGAGATGTCAAAAACAGAAATTGTCCACCGCATACTTTATTTAGATATGATCTATATTTTATGGATCCCAATATATTACGTCCAACTCTAGCATTAAGCGGAGTGACGGCTCCAGCTTTTTCTTTATGGTCACCAAACAGTAAGCGTATCGTATTTTCCGGTCGCACCGGTCCGCAAAATCAGTTTGGTCTATGGCTATTTACACCTGAAACAAATTCCCTGGAGCTAATTGATACTGGCTATTTCTATAATGCTATTTGGATCTCCAACAGAGATATCGCAGCGATAAAGTGCTTTGAAACTGAAATTTCTGCCTGTGGTAGAACTGAAATTTGGAAATATGGTGTAAATGTAGCTAAAGTTCTGAGTAAATCTCGCTAGAAAATTACGATGAAATACGATTCTGGCAAACATCGTTCTCGTTTATTTCGTCAGAAACGCCGCGCACCTTTTCTGCCAATCAGCTTGATTATCTTGGCAGTGCTGGGTGTTTTCTTCTGGCTCATCCCCACCGACTTCCTGCGAAACTCTATCCCAATCAATGTCCCAGTCCCAACCTTCACCCTCATTCCGATCCAACCTACTGTCACGCGTACACCGCGGCCAGTCAACGCGCATGGAGGCGATATTGTCTTCACTTGCACGCGCGGCGACACTAACCACATTTGCGCGATCAATGCAGACGGAACGAACTTTCGACAAATCACAAACGCGGAACGCAACGATTACTACCCGACCGTTGATCCACTCAGCAATAATGTTGTCTTCGCCGCCAGCTATCAAGGCGGCTTCGACTTGTTCGCCGTTGATTTGACTACGAACAACGTTTCGCAATTAACCTACAACATCGGCAATGTTTTCTCGCCCAGTTTTTCGCCGGATGGAAAACAAATTGTCTTTGTCAACCGCGTCGGCGGCGGACCTTTTGCGGTCTGGATTTCAGGTCGCAACGGAGAATATCCGCACGCAATTTACACCGGCACAAACACCATTGTTGCTGTAGCATGGTCACCAAGCGGAGATCGCATCGCTTTCGCCATGGCCGTTGACCAGCAAAACTCCTACGAAATATTCTTGCTCGACGCAAATGATTTAACACAACCTCCGCAGAGAATCACCAAAGGGTTGCCGGGAATTGACGGCAGTCTCGTCTGGTCACCAGACGCCAAGAATCTGCTGTTCTGCGCTGGACCGGATAAATTGAAAAACATTTATCGCGCTGACATAAACAACGAAGTACCGATCCAATTGACGAGCGGCGGATTCAACGACGCGGCTGCCTCTTATTCTCCCGACGGACAATTTATCGTCTTCAATTCTCTTCGCAATAATGTCAACGCAAATTTATACATTATGCGTGCGGATGGATCGGATGAACATCAACTGACCACCGATACCGAACCGGATTGGCAACCGCAATGGGGACCATAAAAATCGGATACAATCATCAAAACAAATGATGAAAACTATCTATCAGGCTCTTGAAGAACTTGAGAAATCCAATGAGTCCGCCGCGTTATGCACCGTTGTCAAAAGCGAAGGCTCCACGCCGCGTCATGTTGGAAGCAAAATGCTTGTCTATCCTGATGGAAAATTTATCGGCACGGTTGGCGGAGGCGATCTCGAACACCGCGTATCCGATGAAGCTCTGATGTCACTCGCGGATGGCAAAGCGCGTTTGCTTTCTTATAATATGTCTGATCCAGCGCGCGGCGATCCCGGAGTCTGCGGCGGACAAGTGGAGGTGTTTGTGGAACCGATCTTATCGCCCGCGGCAATCGTGGTCATCGGCGGCGGACACGTGGGCAAAGCAGTGGCTCATTTGGCGAAATGGCTCGGCTTCCGCGTCATCGTTTCAGATGACCGCGCTGAGTTCTGCAATAAGGAAACTATTCCCGATGCTGACGCGTTTTACATCTGCCCGATGAACGAATTGCCCAAGCACATGAACATTGACAAACGCACGTATCTTATCCTGACCACGCGCGGCTCTTCCGTCGACGCGGCGGGACTCAGCCCATTGCTCGATTCTCAAGCAGCGTATATCGGTGTGATCGGGTCAAAGCGTCGCTGGGCGACCACGGTCAAAGAGCTGAAAGCCCGCGGCGAGTCCGAAGAAAGAATCGCCCGTGTCCACTCCCCAATCGGATTGGAATTACAAGCCGAAACGCCTGAAGAAATCGCGGTCAGTATCATGGCGGAAATCCTGATGATCCATAACGGCGGAACCGGCAAGGCAATGAAATCCTAGATGCAATCTTTGCAACGAAGGTTCGCCTCATCCGTATAAGAATAAGACAAATGGGTGCTTGTAACGGAACAGCGCCTCGGCTATAATCAGGCCGTTATCCTAAAAATATTAAGCCAAACGCAAAGGAGATAGAGATGGCTAGAATTTTTGACGTTATCGAATATCCAAATGAAATGGCCGATGAACTCGTTCATCGCTTCCCCGATGATAATTCCATCGGCGATTATCGAATCGGTTCGCAGTTGATCGTGCGTGAAGCGCAATCGGCGGTCTTCTTTCGCGATGGAAATGCGCTCGATGTATTCCACGCCGGACGCCACACGATCACGACCGCCAACGTGCCTGTGCTTATTAATTTCATCGGCAAAGCCTTCAATGACCGCA
Source organism: Anaerolineales bacterium (assembly GCA_049578465.1). GTDB lineage: Bacteria > Chloroflexota > Anaerolineae > Anaerolineales > Villigracilaceae > Fen-1038. The sequence continues at coordinate 848 of JBAUMB010000167.1, read as the reverse complement.
CGCCCTTCCCCGCTGAAGTTTATTTTGTCTCGATGAAAGAATGGGCGAATAAAAAGTGGGGAACGCCGCAACCGATCATTGTCCGCAACCCCGGCGTTGGACTCGGTGTGGCATTGCTACAAGGCTTTGGAACGTATTCGTTCCAAATCAGCGACCCGCAAATGTTCGTGACCAAGATCGTCGGCACGCAGGGAACATTCCACACATCGGATATCGAAGATCGTCTTCGCACAATGCTGTTATCAAAGCTTCAAGATATCCTCGGCGAAACCGGTGCGAAGCATTCCGTGCTTGAAATGATCGGACTAACCGAAGAGATCGGCGCTGGCGTCCGTGCTAAAGCGCAGGATGATTTCGCGGCTCTCGGTGTCACGCTCAAAACTTTCTATATCGGCAATTTAAAGCCATCCGACAAATCCGCACAGGAATTGCGCGACATGGGCATGCTCGATATGGCAACCTATACTCAATTGCAAGCCGCTGACGCGATGCGCGACGCAGCCAACAATCAAAGCGGCGGCGCAGGTCTGACGGCCGGCATCGGCGCTGGAATGGGCATCGGCAATTTGATGGGTTCCGCTCTACAAGGCGGAATGCAAAATAATGCGCAAGGCGGCGCGTCAGCTCCTCGACCGTCCGGCAGCGGCGGCGGAAGTATGCCCGATGTGATGACTCCATCCGAAGCGGCCGGCTTTTTGAAAGTCTCTGAAGAAGATGTGATGGCGGCCATTACGGATGGCTCGCTCAAAGCGAAGAAACTTGGAAATGCTTATCGCATTAGTAAAGAGTCTGTAGAAGATTTCTTGAAGAGCTAAGAAATTTAAAACATTGTAGGGGCACAGCAATGC
>JBAUMB010000166.1:0-3483 GCA_049578465.1 Anaerolineales bacterium | reverse complement strand
ACGAAAGGAGCGGCAGCCATGGATGGTGGTACTGGAACCTAGAAGCATGGAAGTGGCAAGCACCGCGGGCTTGTCACTTCTTCTTTTACCACTCCCACTTCAGAATATAGTCTTCGTAAAGACGCGGATTTACTTTCTCCCAAACAATCATGATTCTACCGTCTGGTAATGACTGCTGATTGTTTATTCCCAATTCGTAAGTTTTCTGCAGATTGCTTTCTGTTATAGAACTATGCAATGGAGGCCTGCTCTTCGGAAATATCAACCTCACGGTTACTTTGTTCGTGCGATGGTTAATGGATGTTCCCCAAGATCCTGTGCTTTTGCGGAGATTGCTTCTCATCTTCCATTCGATATGATATTCATCGATATCACCTTTATTCTTGAATTCGCGGAGTGAGATCAACTTAAGAATTTTGTGACCCAATCGATATTCATCAACTGGAATTCCAGGGGAGCAATGGTAATCCAGAAAAACCGATCCATCGCCCCAAGCCTGATCTTCGTAAGCAGTGATGTAATCTTGAAGGTATTTGACTCTTTCGCGCTTATGAATGATTGCGTTCTTGCCACTTTTATCTGAAAGTTCCAAAGTGCATTCATAATCGAGAACTTCATAGACGCCCTCATTGGCAAAGCCTCGAAGGATTCTGCGGGCGATTCTCCACAGGTTACCAATCATCGCCAGCCATGGAAGATCAAAGGTTATAGAGAGCAAACCTGCCAGTAAATTGGAATTATCGGGTGTATTGTCGTTCATCGTCTCGAGACCAAATTTTGATTTCATCTTCCGGCGGCATTATCTTGTGTCCGTCAGGAAGGAAAATCTTGTTGCCCATGCGGAACCCCAGATCAATTGGGTGAGTAATGCCCACCTTCTCGTAGAGGTGTTCAAAGTCTGCTCGCACTAGGAGGTTGGTAATCGAGAAAAAGGCTTCACTATCGCTTTTCGGCGCTGGATTGAAAGTGCATACGAGTTGGATTACATCTTGAGGGGATAATGTCCCTTTAGTCAAATCGCCGATTGCAACAATCTCCGTGATGCGTATGTCCCAACGCGCCAATTGGTCGCTAAAGAGGCTGGCCTTTGCGATGACTTGACGTATGACTTCTTGATCGTTGGTTGTCGGGCTCCCGCTTCTTTCCCGTTCGTGGAATTCCTTGAGTTCTTTGAGCGTGTGGGGTTCAAAGTGCAAGTCTCTTTCAATGGGAAGTCCCAAAGCTCCTTTTACAGTCTCAAGCTCTGAAAGGGAAAAATATCCAAGCTCAATCTCAAAGCCGACGACCAAACCAAAGAACAGGTCTTCCCCATCGAATTCGGTAGCATACCATGTCCAATTGCTGTCTGGAGTAAAGAATTTGACCAGTGCTTGCGCATCAAGACCTTTCTCTTCCATCTCATAAAGTTTTGGCAGTTTCTCCCGACTCTCTTGATCCAAAAGTGGAAAGCGTCTTGGATAATCCTCCTCCATGAATTCGATCATAATTTTAGTCTAGCAAATGTTTCGATAATTCGCCAGTAAGCAAACACCTCAACAACATTAACGTTATAATAGAGATAGTACTTTCAACTCGCGGAATATCCTGCTGACAGATGGCTGAGCTAAGGCTCTTTTAACTGGCGACCTGTTGTGAATCTATTAAATGTAGCTCTGGCTTTAATATGCTGTGCGAGAGTAATTTATTGACTAGATGATTTCTATTAGCAAATCAGAAGAAAGGGTGACATATGGCTCAACTCCAAGTAAATCTCGAAGGTAGTCCAGTGGCAATTGAAAATCGAAAAGTGTCGCTGAACACCTTGCTACTGGATGAATCTAATCCTAGAATTGGATTATATAAAGACAGTCAGCTAAGATCCGCATTGTCATCAGAAGAAATTCGTCACGCAATCATAAATCGAAGTCCGGAGGCCTATGCAAAGTTACGCGACTCGATTGAAATCAATCAAGGCATTATTAATCCTATATGGATATCTCCGATGCGGGACGGAATGTACTTAGTTATTGAAGGTAATACACGCGTGCTAATCTACCGCGAACTTTCCGACAAATATCCCTCAAGCGATATATGGAAAAGTATACCAGCGAACGTCTTGCCAGTTGGAATTCAAGAATCTCAAATAAATTTTATCCGACTTGAAGCACACCTTAGGGGTGTAACGGAATGGGATGCCTATGAAAGGGCCCGCTACTTGTATATCCTCAATGAGAAGGAAGGTTACTCAGTTCGACGTCTTGAACAGTTGACTCGATTAAAAGGTGAAGAAATCGAAACCGAGATTCGTGCATTTCGCGACATGAGTGATGTTTATAACAACAAATACCCAGAAGATCCCTATCAATCACAAAAGTTTAGCTATTTTGTGGAATACGAGAGAAGCAACCGAATCAAACAGGAAATGTTGAACAGCAGCCTGACCGTATCTGATTTTTGCGATTGGGTCGGTACCGGACGGATCCCGAGGGCTGAAAATGTTAGGCGTCTTACCGACATCCTAGAAAACAAGACAGCAACCAGCTATTTTTTAGCCGATGGATACGAAAATGCTCTTTCATTTCTCGCGCTAGCACAGCCCGATTTGGTTTCTCCGTTGTTTCAGAGAATTGATGATGTCGTTGAGAGATTGAGACGCCTACCCTTTTATGAGGTGGAACAGATCCGAAATGGGAAGCAGCCTGGCAGGAAACGCCTCTTGAACGAGCTTGCACAGACAGCGCAACAAGTCTGGAAGCGGGTTTCAGAGGATGAAGAAGATATTATTGATGAGGCAGAAAACGAGAAAGATGAATGAGCGCTAGTAAGGAACATGATTTGATAGTCGCTCTTATCGCTAGATATATTCGGCAACAGGGATTTAAAATTGTTGCGCTCGAATCGTCGCTAAGCTGGCTCTTCGGGAATTCATTCCAGCTACCCCTTGCCGTAGTTCACCATCGTCCGGATGTTCTTGGTGTCCGAGCAGAGCCGCCATTTATTTCTTTGGGCGAAGCCAAAACTTGTGGTGATCTTAAATCTCAGAGAACAGCCCGGCAATTAATCGACTTCTCCGAACTTGAGATTGACGGTATGGGAACGCATTGTCAAGTAATTGTCGGTGTTCCGGAGGATTGTGAGCCCGTACTACGCCGATTGATATATTCATTAAAAATTTCCGAGAATCGGATAAGCGTTTTGCAGATACCACGATCCCTTTTGAGTAGGCGTGGAATATGACAAGCAAACGCGTCTTCGATTATTCGCCTCGTCTAAGGCCACTACCTCATCAAATGGATGCGACAAATTTCCTTGTCGAGAGGGAGACTGCTGCTTTGTTTGACGAGCAAGGATTAGGTAAGACGAAGATTATGATTGATGCCTTGGCGCGCAGTTTTGCTGCAGGGACTATTGAAGCCGCGATAGTCATTTGTAAGAAGAGTCTATTGACGACTTGGGAGCAGGAAATTATTAAACATTCTCAGCTAAAGTCAATTATTTTACGCG
>JBAUMB010000165.1:0-6704 GCA_049578465.1 Anaerolineales bacterium | reverse complement strand
CGGAGAGGCCTTCGCTGGTTGTTGCGACCAATAAACAATCAGCACCGCGAGCAGGCTTAATCCACCGAGGATATTGATTGCCCAAATTACGATTGTCCATTTCGAGTTTTTTCTTCGACTTGGAGCGGGCATCTCAATTCGATTCCTGTGCCACGGTCCGAAGCCAGTTTAGCGCCACGTTCATTGCCCAACGCGGCAAACTGCGCGGCGGACCTCCATACGTAATGTGATGAGTCTTTTCGCCGCGCGCCGTAATCAGAGCCATCTCTGCTGAATGATCTTCCTTGTGAACCGTGACACCGAGCGCAATATCTGCGTTGGAATCGATTCGGGCGATACGCAACTCGTCCATAAGGGAAACCGCTGTCAGATCGGGGAACGATGCGACTTGAGGAAGTTTGCGCGCCAACAAGCCATCCAACCCGGATTCAATTGCAGTTAAAGTCCAGCCGCGTTTAGCGACCAGATTTAAAACCACTTCTTCGAGTCTATCTTCATCTGCGCCGAAGACCGCATTACCGATTCGCTCATAAATTTGTTTTTCAATATCGGCGATCATTTTGTTTGCATCGGCTTCGCTCTCTGCTTTTGCCGCGATGCGAATGTCCACGATGCCTGTGTGCGCCGCCAGTCCCACGGTTGGATTGGTAAGAGTTTCAAGGTCGCCGATCTTTTCATCAATCGTGCCCTCACCGAGTCCTGATGTGTGAAGCACGCGGACTTTGATGACTTCATGCAGGTTGAATCTTTTTTGAAGATAAGGAACGATCGACTCATGCAGGATGTGTTCCATTTCATTGGGAACGCCCGGCAAAGAGATGATTACATTTTGTTCGCTTTCCATGATAAACGATGGCGCGGTGCCAACGGGATTGAGCACGCCGAGCGCGCCTTTGGGAACCATCGCTTGCCGCTTCTGATTTTCTGCGGGCTTGCGACCATACTTTCCGATCGTTGCAACTACTTGCTGCCATAGTTCTTCTCGGAATTCGGTTTCGACTTCTAAAGCTTTTGCAACCGCCTCACGCGTCGGATCGTCCACTGTGGGACCAAGCCCACCGGTAGTGATGATGATCTCGGCATGTTGCATGGAATCGCGAATAGCAGAAGCGATGCGCTCCATATTGTCGCCGATGGTGATGGTGCGATATAGGTCCACGCCAAGGTCGCGTAAGGTCAACGCGATGTGTCGTGTGTTGGTGTCTACGATTTCACCAAGTAATATCTCGGTTCCAATGGTAATGATTTCTGCAGAAGGCATTCTTCACTAAAATGTTTACGGATAGATTGGTTTGAAATTCTTGTTGACGATTTGATAAATTTCGATGTTTGGTTGAGCGCAATCGCCGGTGGGCGAACAACTGATCACGCCGCTCAAGCCTTGCATATTCTGAGTCGCATAAAGGGCCTGGCGAAGCGCTTGGCGCGGAATCGCAATGCTGTTGGAGTTTGAAGAAATCGGGACGGCTACTTTCTCGATAGCATTGAATAGCATCATTGCCGCATCGTAAGCCTCAAGGTGGTAAGCCGCGGCGGGCGCTTCACCAAACTGCGCCTTGAATTTTACAAGAAAATCCTGCGGTTCCTGAAGTGTCGATGGTCCTGATAGATACATTCCTTCTGAAGCTGGTTCGCTCTGTTGAATGAAACCGGTATTGAATAATCCATCGGAACTAATAAGCACTGCATTTGACAAACCAGCCGCCACGGCTTCTTTTGTGATATTCACTCCATCTGCCGTATAGACTGGGTAATAAATCACATCCGGCTTGCTGGCCGCAATAGATTGCAGGATGGCAGTCATATCTTGGCCGCTGGTAATTTGGATTTGTTGTATGCACTCACCGCCGAATTGTTCGAAACTTTGGCAGGCAGCCGCTTGTAATTGTTCGGGATACGGCGTCCCATCGTGAATGGTCGCCATATGCCGCGCTCCCAAGACATTGAAAGCAAAATTGGCGACGGCTTCGCCTTGTGCTTTGTCGTTGTAAATGGTGCGGAGAAATGCGGGCTGATGAGTCGCGGGGTCTGTTAAAGAAGGCGCCGTGCTGGACGGCGAAATCATTACCATGCCCGCATCGGATAAAATTTTAGCCGCAGGCTGTGACGCGCTGGAACACGTCGCACCGATCACGCCGACAATTTTTGCATTGGCGGCTAATTGTGTCGCTCCCTGCTGTCCTCCGGTTTGACTGCATTGATCATCCTGTTTAACCAGCTCAACTGAATGACCAAAAACTTGTTTCTTATCTGCAAGCGCGATTTCCACGCCGCGTAAGGCATCATTACCCAACGCACTGTTTGATCCGCTTAAAGTTAACAAGATTCCGATTTGAATACTTTCCGCGTTTCCCACTTCCACACAACCAAGCGAGTCTGTACAAACATACGGCTTTCTTAAACAACCGGTTATTAAGAAACTCATCAGGCTCAAGACAATGACCGCGGAAAAAGAGAACTTTTTCATTTGCTTCCTTTTGGTGGACTGCTAAATATTAAACCACATTGTACTCTTGAATCAACCTGCCTTCGCTGAAACGCGTTAGATCAAGCATCGAGACATCTATTGTAATGAACCTGCCATCTAAAATTAATTCAGACATTAATTTACCCGCGATGGGTCCGTGCATAAAACCGTGTCCGGAAAAACCAGCGAGGACATAAAAACCTTTTAACGTTGTTTCATCAAAGATTGGATGAGCATCGGGCGTGACCTCATAAAGCCCGGCCCAATGCGACAACCGATTTGCTTTTTCAACCAGCGGCATCCGTTGGATCGCGGCTTCGAGATTAATCAACTCGAACTTGTCATCAACGTTTTGATCGAACCCCGGCAATTCATTTCGATTGCTCATTCCAATCAATAATCCGTTGCCGTCACGATGAAAGTAAAGCGATTGAGCAAAGTCGATCACAAAGGGAAAATCATGCGGAAGATCAGGCAGGGGAGTGGTGGTGAAAATTTGTCGGCGGATGGGCTGGATTGGAAGGTCGACACCAGCCATTCGTCCGATTTGAGCTGACCAAGGTCCGGCCGCGTTCAAAATCAAGCGCGTCTCAATCGAACCTTGAGCGGTCTCTACTCCTATCGATTTATCTCCGCTGATACGTATTCCAATCACTTCCGCGTTGTTGATAACTTTTACTCCCAATCTTTGTGCCGCATTAATGTAACCCATCACTACGCTGTTAGGGTCAACCAGCCCGTCATCCGGGTTGAATGTTCCTGCAATTGCATCATCGAATTTCATCAATGGCAATCGTGCGCGGACTTCATTGCCGGTGAGCCATTCCGTGCGAACTCCCAATCGATTTTGCATTTCAATATTATGATTGAAAGCTGCTACATCTTTGTCGTTGGTCAAAACAAAAATATATCCGCACTTGCTAAAATTGATATCTTGTCCGATTTCTTCTTTGAAGCGATCCAGCATCTGCAAACTTTCGATGGAAAGCCGGACGTTGATTTCTGTTCCAAATTGATGACGCACACCGCCTGCACAACGCCCAGTTGCGCCTTGGCCGAAGAAATTTTCTTTTTCAAGAAGGACAATTTTTTTCAGGCCGCGCACAGCTAGATGATATGCCGCGCTGGTCCCCATGACTCCGCCGCCGATAATCACAATGTCTGCTGTTGAAGGAAGTTCCATAGAATTTGCAAAGAGACCCGTTTTCAATTGAAAACGGGTCTCGGTTGAATTTGGCTTGTCTCCGGTTTATTCGATGCCCAGATAGGATTTTCGCACCATCTCGTTCTCTTTAAGATTGGCGGCAGTATCCGTGAGCAATATCTCTCCAGTTTGAATCACGTAGCCTCGGTTGGCAATCGAAAGAGCCATCAACGCATTCTGTTCCACAAGCAAAATGGTTGTGCCTTCCTTGTTGATGGCCACGATGGTATCGAAGATCAATTCGACTAAGAGAGGGGAGAGTCCCATTGAAGGCTCGTCCAACAAAAGAATGCGCGGCCGCGCCATGAGGGCGCGTCCCATTGCAAGCATCTGCTGTTCGCCGCCGGAGAGCGTTCCACCTTTTTGGCTGACGCGTTCTTTCAAGCGCGGAAACAAAGTGAAAACCCGCTCGAGATCGTCGTTGAAACCTGTTTTATCTTTCCGCGCGTACGCACCCATTTCCAAATTTTCCAAAACCGTCATGCGTGGGAAAATCATGCGGCCTTCAGGGCTTTGAGCCACACCTCGCATAGCGACCTCGTGCGGTGGGAGCGTTTCTAGGGCAGTACCTTCAAGCAGAATTGTCCCAGAACGGGGCTTATTGATTCCTTGAATAGTCCGCAGCGTAGTGCTTTTCCCTGCACCGTTAGAGCCAATGAGTGTCACGATCTCGCCTTTTTCGACTCTCAGCGAGATCCCTTTCAAAGCATGAATGTTGCCGTAGTAAGTGTGCACTTCTTTTAGTTCAAGCATTATGATTCCTGCCTTTACTTGGTAGCTGTACCTTTGCCTAGGTACGCTTCAATAACACGTTGATTCTTCTGGACTTCTGCCGGACTGCCCTCGGCAATTTTTTCCCCGTAATCCAATACGGAGACGCGATCCGAGATTCCCATCACCACGCGCATGTGATGCTCGATCAGTAAAATGGTCAAGCCTAATTCCTTGCGCAGGCGTTGGATGAAGTTCGTCAGATCGATTGTCTCATTCGGGTTCATGCCGGCTGTTGGCTCATCAAGCAAAAGAAGCTTGGGATCCGTGCCAAGCGCGCGCGCGATTTCGAGTCGGCGCTGGAGTCCATAGGAAAGATTTTTGGCTGTCACATCCGCATCGGTACGACGAAGGCCAACAAATTCCAATAAGTCTAATGCTTTTGCTCGTGCTTCAGCTTCTTCCTTCATCGTGCTCCGATTGTGAATGATTTGTCCGATCAAGTTTGAATGCAGGCGCACGTGTTCTCCAACCAACACATTTTCAATTGCCGTCATGTTAGCAAAAAGACGAATATTCTGGAAGGTTCGGGCAATGCCTAGCGCGGTGATCTGAAATGGTTTTAAGTTCGTAATGTCTTTTCCGTCAAATGTCATTTCGCCGCTGGTAATTTGATAGATACCTGTCATGCCATTGAAGAAGGTAGTTTTTCCGGCGCCGTTTGGTCCGATCAGACCGGCGATCATTCCTTTTTCTATTGTGAAGTCAACACTATTAACAGCCGTCAAGCCGCCGAATGTTTTTGTGACTTTATGAGCTTCAAAGAGATTCACGGCCGATCTCCTACTTCTTAGCTTTCTCAGCGGCTTGTACCTTTGGAGAGGCATCTTTCTCAATCACAGGGTCAACGGGAGTTGCTTCATCGCCGTGTAATTCCATACGACGCTGCGCGCTGGGCACCAAACCCTCGGGTCGCACCGCCATCATGATTACAAGTGTGATCCCAAATAAGAAGGGTCGCCAAAGGATGGGATTAGCATTTTGCGCTATCGCGGCTTGGAAGGTGGGGTGAGATGATAACGCCGGCAATACCGTGTGACTTAATAGGCTTGCCAGAAAGTCCTTGAGGGCAGGCAGGAATAGACGGTCTGCCGTTGTAATGACCAAACCGCCCACGATCACACCATTGATATTTCCGATGCCACCCAGAATTACGCAACACAGAATGATGATTGAAGTGCTGAAGTCGAAAACGCTAGGAAAGATACCACGTATATAGGAACCGTAGAAAGCCCCGGCAAATCCCGAGAATGTTGCACCCATAGAGAATGCCAGCAATTTGGTGCGTACCGGGTCGATTCCCATCTGTGAGGCCGCTAATTCATCTTCGCGTATTGCCATCCAGGCGCGGCCGAGACGGCTATCACGAAGTCGCGAGGCAAAGAAGATCGTGAATAGAATGATCGCAAGAATGAGGAAGTACCAAGGTATTGGGTATTGCGCGTTGAATTCGCCTATGTAAAAATACAGATTGTTTCCCAAACTCAAGGAGTAATGGATTGAAGATGCATCCGTTGGGAGACTGCCAAACATAGGAAACCAGGGCCGCCCGATGGGTGTAATCCCTAATGCCGCGCCGGTCAAATTTGGATTATTAAACAAATTTATACAAGAAACCGTGGAAGTGGCTCCAAAAAGTTTTTGGATACCCGGGATGATCCAGCAGGAAAAAGGCTCATTAACCGTAACTTGTTTGAGATTCTGGAATAACACCGGTACAATCTCACCGAAGCCAAGCGTAACAATGGCGAGATAGTCACCCCTCAGACCTAAAGTAGGTGAACCTAAAAGGAGCCCGGCGATAGCGGCTACGGCAGCAGCGATCCAGATCACGATCCAGAAATTAAGATAAATGTTATGTAATGGAGAAGACAACATGCCGACTGTATAAGCACCTATGGCGAAGAAAGCCGCATATCCGAGGTCTAGAAGGCCGGCAAATCCAACTACGATGTTAAGACCCAAGCCCAGAATCACAAAGATCAAGGCAAAAATGAGTTGAGATGTCCAGCCTAAGTTGGCGGCCCCATCAATAAAAGGGAATGCCACTATCAGAATTCCTAATAATATTAGCCTGCCTATACGTTCTCTTTCAGCGGGAAGGCCGTATAGGCCATAGCTCACCATCGCAATAAGAATCAATGCGGCACAGCCGATTAAGTTAGCCTCGATAGTGAAATCTAGAGGACTTGGGCTATTACCTAGTGCGGGCTGAACCACATAGTTTTGAATTAAACTTGTGGCCAGAAATGCGCCCGCGGC
>JBAUMB010000164.1:0-1683 GCA_049578465.1 Anaerolineales bacterium | reverse complement strand
CTTTTCGATAAGCCGCTTCCACTACAAGGTTGGCTAAGTCTTCAACATAAACTGGCTGCAAACGGTAGGAACCGTCTCCGGGCAGTATAAAGAACGGAAAGCGCTTCATCAAGTAAGCGATGTTATTGATGAGAATATCTTCCGCGCCGATTAAAACAGTTGGACGTAGAATCGCATACGACATTCCAGATTCGATCACAGCTTTTTCGTTCGCAGCTTTTCCCCAGAAATAAGGCAGAGGCGAATCCGCTGTGGGGTTGGTGATGCTGATGTGGACGATCCGCTTCACGCCTGCGCGCGATGCGGCGTTTATCAATTTGCGCGTGTTCTCAACTGCGCGCGGTTGAGTATTTTGTTTGTAGTCGAATCGAATCCAATAGGTGTTGACCAAAACATCTGCGCCTTTGAGCGATTTGGTTAATTCATCTTCATTGCTGAAGTCTAGCGGGTACGCTTTTATTCTTCCATCGAATGGATCGGGACGATTCGGATGACCGGTCAATGTAATCACTTGCTCGCCGCGCTCCAATAAACGCTGCGCCACATATTTTCCGGAATAACTAAAAGCACCAGTCACTGCGACTTTCATTTGGTCTCCTATTTGAGAATCTTTAAAATTTTTTGAATTGTGTTGATGCCTAAATTATCAAGTCGTGTAACGGCGCGGGATAAATTGTCAATAGCATTGAAGAATTCCTGCAATGCTTGAACTCGTTCCAAGAGAAATTTCCGTTCATCCTCATTCATTGATCCCTTCGCGGATTTTAGTTTCTCAAGTGTTGCGTCTACTGAGCGAATGGCTTGATCGAATTCCTGGTTTTGTCTTTCGCTAAAAATAGAACTGACAGATTTATAAAAATCGGTTTCGGCGACATAATAGTCTTTGCGGTCGCCGAGGCGGGACGAGCGATACACAAGTCCAAGCCGGGCGAGTGAGCGCACATCGGTACTGACCGCGCCTTTAGTCAAACCGCTTTGCCTTACTAGTTCGTCCAGCGAAAGGGGAGTAGATGCTAGATAAAGCACTGCAAACACGGCGCCAACGCCTTTCGGATAGCCCCAAAAGTGGCTGATATGACTTAGTCCCTCGATGAATTCTTTTTTGATTTCTTCTGTGTTTTTGTTCATGTTATTTATTTAGTATGTTTAGTATTTACTAAACAATATATACGCCAAGGGAATGGGTTTGTCAAGAGGTAGATTTGGTCATATTTTGTTGATTGTTACGGCGTGGGGAAAAGCGTTGGTATCAGGTCTGACGGATTGACATCGGCAGGGAGTTGATTGTACTGGCTGATTGGTACGCGCAGATTTTTTGATCGTCCGGGGTCTGAAACGTAAATTCAACGAATCCCGCTTGATGTCCCGAAATGGAATCGGGCGGCAAGGCGTTAATAATTTTCATTACGTTGACAATCCATGTCCCTAATTCGTTGTCATCTTTAAGATCTTGTACGTCGATGGTGAAATAAAAATCTGTCTCCATCGCGCTGAATGTGGATTGACCACTACTGGCGTAAACACAATTTTCACCCAATGCTTCTGCGCGCCCGCTAGCGTCCGGCTGCAGTTGTTTTATTGCAGCGTCAATTTGTGTGCTGAGATCCGGCAGATTTTGAGTCGCTTCGACGAACGCACAAGGTTCAATCGTTGATGTGGAAATAGGAACGGCTGTCAGCGTTG
>JBAUMB010000163.1:0-6300 GCA_049578465.1 Anaerolineales bacterium | reverse complement strand
TTATCGGATGGTTCGCTTTCACGCCGCTTGCCATTTTGATTGGGCTAGGCGCGGCAATGCAGGCTGTGTTCAAACAAAAAGAAAAAGCCACATAAGAAAATGCGCCGTCCAAATTGGACGGCGCATTGATTACGGACACAAATTTTGCAATTGCTCCTGAAAGGTCTGTGCGAAGTTGTGATAACCCGAGTCGTCACAGCGCGCGCTAAAATAATAATAAGATGAGTCCGCTGGAAAAGCAACTGCGCGCAACGCGGCTAAACCGGGATTAGAAATCGGCGTGGGAGGCAAGCCATCGATCACATACGTGTTATACGGTGAATTGATTTTTAAATCATCCTCGCTCAACGGATTCGTCCACCAAGTTTGACCTACAGAATCATAACCTAACCCGTATTGAACTGTCGGATCAGCCTCAAGCCTCATATCAATTTTCAAACGATTCAAATAAACCGATGCGATCATTGGAGCTTCATCATCATGCACCGCTTCGCGCTGGACAATCGAGGCGAGTGTTACAGCCTGATAGATGCTCAAACCCTGACGATTGAATCCGTCGCGCAGATCGCTGGTCAAATGCAAATCAAAATTTCGGACGAGCACTTCGACTAATTCGTCGGCGGTCGTGATGCGCGGCAGGATGTAAGAGTCAGGATATAAGAATCCTTCCGTTGAAGCCGCGCTCGATAAATAGCCGAAACCCGGACGCGATTTTTGTGCGGCGGCGAGAAATGCATCCGGCGTGATGTCTAAGCCTGAAGTCGGGATGGATGCGGCGATTTCTTCCATCCGCCAGCCGGGAAAAACTACAAAAGTTACTTGCGTTGAAGTTGCATTTTGCATAGCGTGCGCGATATCCACAATTGACATTCCCGCGCTGAGATCGTAATTGCCTGCCTGAATGGAAGTATCGAGGCCGGTATAAATGAGATAGTCACGAAACATGCCCGCATCGCTGATGAGGCCGTTTTGCCGAAGACGATCCGCGATGGACGATACTGATTCGCCTTGTTGAATACGAAACGATTGTTGAGCCGCGTTCGGATCAATTGGGTTGATTAATAGTCCATCATCCCAAACGAGTTTCGCGGAATATTGAATGACCTGAAAAAACGAAAGCCTTTCCGAGGGCGGGCCATATATTTGAGCGGCTTTTGATGGAATTACAAAGACAATGAGCACAACACAAATAACAATGAATGCAACAGCAATGTTTGGAATGAATCGACGCATGAGGCAATTTATATTTTTTGATTATCAAGATAGGACTGCAAAATAATTGTCGCCGCCAATTCATCGAGATGACCGGACCGCTTCTTGCGTGCGACGCCCATTTCAATGCGCGCCGCACGCGCAGATTGTGTGCTGAACGATTCGTCCCACATTATGATCGGGATTTGAGTTTGAGTCTCGAGCGCATCGACAAAGCGCGCCGCGCGCCGACCAGCTTGATTGGGTCTGCCTTCCTCATCAAATGATTGTCCAACGATGATCAGGTCAACTTGATTCTGCATCGCGATGTCGGCAACTTGCGCGGCGTCTATGAGGCGCGAAACGTGTGCAATCACTTTCAATGGATTCGCAATCGTGCCAGTCAAATCAGAAATGGCAAGACCGATTCTCTTTTCACCGTGATCAACAGCAAGGATTCGCATTTTATTATTGGACAGTAATCCGAAACGGTATCAATGGCATCCACGGCCACCACGAGGGACTCAAATCAATTTCGGGCGGCGCGGCAAGTGGAAGATTGGATTGTAAAACCCTTTTGGCATTAACTGGTGAAAATCCGCGCACTAAAAAGATCACTTGCGGGAATTGAATCTGTCGAAGCAAAACGCGCTGAACTTGCAAATTGAATAACGTTGAACCGGATTGATCTTCTGTAAAAGTATTCGTTGAATTAAATTGCAATGTATCCGGTTTGGAATCAAAACCCATTGGCATAGACGCGTCCAAAACAGTTTCAGCCAGACTCTTTAAATCATCAGCAGTGACGTATTGTGCGCTATATTGAACGCTCATGGTTAACTTCAATGTGTCTCCGGGTTGTCCAGCGGGCGGATCATAGATTTCCTGCGAGGGCGCATCCGCTTTCAGGGTATTTGGCAAAAGTAAATCATGCGCGCCAATCGAAGCAGTGATCTCTTGCTTTGCTTGTTGATCCAACTCGGACATCACTTGATCATGCAAATGTTGGCGATCTGCATCTACCGCTTCCGTCGCGTTCAAATCCGTGCCGCCGGTTGTAGGATTGGGATTGGTCACTGAAGCCGAAAGCGCAAGACTTCCATCAATCGCTTGGATCGCGCTCGCCGCCACATTGCCGGACGAACCGGCATCTATTGCAACAATCGGCACTTCGACAAATTTTTTCGATCCACCCGGCAAATGCGTAATGTTCACCGTTTGGAATTGAATGGATGGCGAACCGGTTGTGTAAATAATCGTCCCAGCAGGAATCGTCAAATCGGCTTGTGTCAGATTCGTGAAGCGCGCGATCCCTTCCGCTTTATTGCTTGGCACTGAGCCTTGCGATGTAATCGCCATGATCTGCGAGGCTGTCACCAAAACGCTCGTTTGATGCGCGGGCACACTGCCGGAAATAAAAACAGATTCAGTGCTTGGATTGGCAGAGGCGGAAATCATGATGGACTGCTGTTGGGATATCGGAGTTAACTTAATCGCCGCGCTCGGCAGAAATAAAGCGGCCACCGTTAAAACAGCCAACACACCGACCGTGAAGAATCCCACGCGCGCGATCGGATTGGTTCTCCACTTCGCTTCTTCGACTTTACTCTGATCTTTCATTGCGCGCAAATTACGCAATGCAGATTTTCGAAGCCGCAGCGACTTTGGAAGTCTGCGCGCAGGCCAAGCCTCACGCTGAGCTTCGGCCGTTGTCGCAAAGACCGGAATACTAAATCCAAGCGCGTTGCGTTTGACATTTGGAATGAGAGTCACGAGTCCGAGTTCCGCGCCGAGGGTGCGCGCGTGGCTCTGAAGCACGCGCAAGTCCACCGGTCGAAGTGTGATGCGTTCAAATTTCGGCCACACCAGCAAAATGCGCGGCGACTTTGCCCAGGACATGCGGTCGCGCACCGAGATCAAATCGTCATGCGATTCAAGCGTGATGATCTGCGTTTTCATTAATTTACAATTATACAGTATGCTTGACATGCCCTTGCTTTACCAGTATAAGGAGCGGCATGAAACGAACCGCACGCGTTATTTTTGGATTCACATTGGTCATCATTTTATTGGGCTGCACATTATCTTCAAACATTCAATCGATGATGCCCAGCATCGCCACCGCTACACCCAGCGTCACGCCGACCATTTCTTCATCGCCCACACCGGCTCCGACATACACGCCGATTCCGAGCGTCCGAATCGAAAACGCCGACCAAGCTTTCTTCGATGGCGACATCGCAAGCGCCGCGTCAGATTATCGCGCGGCGTATGCGGACTCAAGCGATCCAAACATCAAAGCCGCAGCTTTATGGGGATTGGCGCGCACTCAATATACCGATGGCCGCAACGCCGATGTGCTAGCTACACTTAAACAATTAAATTCGAGTTATCCCGACTCGCCCTTTGCAAAAGGTCCGTCTTATTTTTTGCAAGGGCAGACATATTCTCAAATGAAAAACTACGTCAGTGCCGCGCAAGCTTATCAAATGTATTTAACGCTGCGTCCCGGCGTGATCGATTCGTATGTTCAGGAATTACGCGGCGACGCGTTCAACGCGGCCAACGATGATTCCGATGCGCTCGCCGCTTACGAAGCCGCGCAGTCCGCTCCGCATCTCGACGATGAGTTTGCCCTGCAAATCAAGATCGCGCAAATGCGAACGGAGATCGGAGATTACGCTACCGCCATTTCAATCTACACCACCATCATGTCAACCACAAACGATGATTTCACGAAATCGGAAATGGATTATTTTTTGGGGGAAGCGAATCTGGCGTTGAATAAAACCGACGCGGCTTACGGATTTTTTCGCGACGCCATTGCGAATTATCCGGTTTCCTATTATGCCTATCAGTCACTGCTCGAGTTGGTCAATGCGAATGTGGCAATCAATGATTTCGATCGCGGCCTGACGGATTATTGGTTCGCTAGCCAAAACAATTATACAGCCGCCTTAAGTCCAGCCCTGGATGCGTTCAATCGCTACATCGCCGCCAACCCCGGCAATGATGGCACGGCTCATTATTACAAAGCGCTTACGTTACGCGAGATGCAAAATTACAATGGCGCAGTTAGTGAATTTACTTACTTTATTCAGCATTATTCATCCAATCCGCATTGGGTGGATGGATGGAATCAAAAAGCCGATACGCAGTGGAACGATCTCAACGATTCTCAAGCCGCGGTGGATACCCTGCTTGGACTTGTGCAAGCCGCGCCCGCGTCGGATCAGGCGCCGGATGCGCTGATGGGCGCGGCAAGTATTTTCGAGCAGGATAACAAACTCGAACAAGCCGCGCTGATTTGGGAACGCGTTCCCAATGAATATTCCGGCAACGATCAAGCCCCGACCGCAGTGTTTGAAGCGGGCATCATGCGTTATCGAGAATCCAAATACAGCGACGCGCTTAAAGACTTCCAACGCAGTTTCGCTCTAGCCACTCAAGCCGAGGATCAAGCGCGTGCAAATTTATGGATCGGCAAAGCGGAACAGCAACTTGGAAAAACCAGTGAGGCACAATCCGCTTGGCAACAAGCGCAAGGGATTGACCCCGGCGGCTATTACAGTTTGCGCGCCCGCGATATTTTATTGGGTCAAGATCCTTTTGCGCCATCCTCGCCGACGAATCTCAATTTTGATTTAACGGCCGAACGCAAAGATGCAGATTCATGGATGCGATTGACGTTCAATCTTCCGGCAGGAACAGACCTGACCGGACCCGGCATGCTGGCTCTCGACCCGCGCTTTGTGCGCGGCACCGAATTATGGGACTTAGGCCAATTGAGTGATGCGCGTCTCGAGTTCGAAGATTTGCGCAACTCGGTCAGCGATGATCCAGTGCTGACGTATCGTTTGGCAAATTATCTGCTTGACCTTGGATTGTATCGTTCTGGAATCTTTGCGGCGCGCCAAGTCTTGACTCTTGCCGGAAAGAACGACAATCAATCATCATTATTGGCTCCCTTATATTTCAATCACGTTCGTTATGGACTTTATTACAACGATTTGATCGTTCCAGCCGCGCAAGCCAACGGCCTCGATCCATTATTTTTATTAAGTGTGGTGCGGCAGGAGAGTCTCTTCGAAAGCTTTGTAGGCTCGACCGCGGGCGCCATCGGTTTGATGCAGATCGTTCCCAGCACAGGCGCCAGCATCGCCTCAGCTCTTAATTTACAAGTCAGCTATGGTTCGGACCAACTTTACTTGCCCGCGGTTAGTATCAAGTTTGGCGCACATTATCTCGCATCCAATCAACATTTGTTCAAAGGTAATTTATATGAAACCTTAGCCGCCTATGATGCCGGTCCCGGAAACGCTTATCAATGGGCACAACTTTCAGGCAATGACCCCGATCTCTTTCTGGAAATCATCCGCTTTGACGAACCGCGGCAATACATTCAAAGCATCTATGAGATTTATGCGATCTATCGCATGTTATACAGCACCGCGCCTTAAAATAATAGATGCGAGATAATCTCGCATCTACGTGTTGCACTAATAAAATTTATCTCAATCCATATGCGCTAAGAGACGTTGATGGACTGTTTCGTTATCCATATCAAGCACGGAGACGAGTTTATCTCGTCCGGTTGCGCCCGCCACGATCTCGATGCGCGACTTGGCAATGCTCAATACCTCTGAAAGAAAAACAATCAATTGCTCATTGGCTTCGTTATCGATGGGCGGCGCGGCTAAATGAATTTTTACGGTTCCATCGTCGAGCACCCCGGTAATCTTATTACCACTGGCGCGCGGCGTGACGCGAATGGCAATCGCCGAACCTAGTTTTCCATCATGCAAATGAAAATCTCTTTTTGGCATATCAACCTCTTATAGACTTCGAAGAATGGATGTTAAAACCCAGTCAATCACTTGAATCAAAAGCATTAATATCAGCGGGCTAAAATCAAACATGCCTGCCAATGGAACCACGCGTCGAATGGGAGCGAGCATTGGATCAATGATCCGATCAATCGCTTGGCGCACTGGATGATACGGCGCCATAAAAAAAGATAAGATCACTGAAACAAATATGAGCAGGATCAATAACTGAGCAAGCAAATCAATCAGTTGAGCTAATATAACAAATACCATTTAATCTCCG
>JBAUMB010000162.1:0-3422 GCA_049578465.1 Anaerolineales bacterium | reverse complement strand
CATTTCACCGCGCCGCTTTTGAAATCACTTCTTGCATCGTCAAAACTGCAATCTGATTTGCCGGCCTTTTCGAATCTCAAACCAAGTCAATGTGTGGAACGATTTGACAGATTCCCATTGCAGGCTATTTACGCAGTTTCAGCCTCCGCGCCGCGCGGAAAATCAAAGCGGGCGTTTGAAAAATACCTTATGGAATGGCGGCACATCAAACCGAAAATCACCGGAAACGATTTGAAGAAACTCGGCATCGAGCCGGGACCAAAATATCAAATCATTTTGCGAAAGTTGCGAAACGCATGGTTAGATGGAGAAGTCAAGAATCCAATCCAAGAAAAAGCTTTGCTCGAAAAGATTCTGGGATCGTAATTTTTCCTGTTGCTTTTTCGGCGTCTTTGCTCTATAATTTCTTTAAGGATTCTTTAAGGGAAGAAACAGCATGATATCGACACCCAAAGAAGGCGTTCAGCCCAAGGAAGAACTTCCGTTTCGTTTGCGTGAGCCTTTTCTGTCCACGCCCGAGGCGGCACTTTTTCGCGCCTTGAAGCAAATGGTGGCTGAACGTTACGTGATCTATGCCAAAGTATCCTTGAATGAACTTTTCTATATCATCCGCCCCAACGAAAACGTGCATTTCTTCAATAAGATTTTTCGTAAGCATGTGGATTTTCTGTTATGCGATCCGAGAACGCTCAAGCCTGAGATCGGAGTCGAACTCGTTAAACCGGTTGGTCGAGATGAAACCCGCGCCAGCGATCAATTTATGGAGGATTTATTTCTGACCGCCGGATTGCCGTTGGTACATATCCCGTCCAGCGATCATTATGAAGTCTCGGATGTGATTTCCTTGTTTCAATTGGCCGTAACAAAAACCCGGGATTCAAAAGATAAAAAAATATCCAGCTCATCGGAAGACTCGGTGCCGATGTGTCCGGTCTGCGGCAAGATGATGGTGTTGCGTACGCATCGCTCCGGACCTTTAGCTGGTCAGCTTTACTACGGCTGCATTGACAATCCGAAATGTGCTGGCATAGTGCCAGTTAAATAGTTTTTTCCCGCACAGTCCAAATTCCGAATTGTTCAAAATAGGTTTCTAGCTCCTTGTAAGTGAGAAAGCCTATGCAAGGAAATGCGCCAAAAGCGGGAGCACCCTCGGAAATTATTTTTTTGGCAAGCAATACCGCCGGGGCTGTAGGAATCCGTGCACCATTTATGGATGTAGCTACTGCCATAGATTTTTCCTTGCCATCGTTACTTTTCAGCCAAACCATAACGGCTCCCGAGTACGATCCGAAATTTTTGAATAATCGGCTGATTTTTACAAGATTGCCAGCGAGTGGCGATAGGTTTACTGTTGGAAACATTCTTCGATATTCTGCTAAGATTGATAATGCATAATTGAAAATTAAAAGTTCGACTCCGGCTTTGAATATCACACTGTTAGCCTCATAAATTCCAGGGAAGAGTTCCAAATCTGGAACATCGCATAATTGAACGCGCCTCTTACCGACAGGAGGTGGAAACGTTATAAACTCTGCTACTCCCCAGCCAATATGTGTTTTCCATATACCAGTTTGCCAGACTTGAATTGGAACTCCGGCATACGACAAGATGGATGAAAAAGTTGAAACTCCAGGCTTGTTTTTGTTGCCCGCCGTTAACGCGATTCTGATTGAGTCAATACTTTCAAAATCAGAAGTTTTCATATCATCAATCATCGCCGAGGTAACTGCGGGCACTGTGCTAGCTCCAGCACAAACAAAGGTTTGATTTTCTTTCGCTAACTTATCAAGTTGAGTAATACCTGCAACGTATTGGCGTCTATCAGCCATATCAATGTAGTGACATCCTGCTTCAATACACGTTCTTGGGATTTGATATTCATTTGGTTTAAACGGACCGGCCGCATTGATAACCAACTGAGAATTCAATATCAACTTTCTTAGTGATTGGTTATCGCTTAGGTCGCAGTACTGAAACTCAACACCGATGGAGCGCGCAAAGAGTTGACCCTCTTTTGCACTTCGCCCAGCGATTATGATGTCTGGCGAGTTTGAAAATTGTTCGGCAATCAGACTCCCAAAACTTCCGTAACCACCCAAAATCAATATTTTTGTTTTAGGCATTTTGCGACTTAATTCTGTAGTGAGGTGAAAAAATACTGTTTGACGATTGATAACGGAATGATAATCATTATAGCAATGAATGAATTGAGAATCGCATTTATATAGATACCATTCCAAATAGATAAGAAACTGTCATAAGTTGCCCAGGTGAGGCAAGCGATGATCATTGTCCACCATCCTCGTCTATCGCGACTGCGAAAGGAAACATCTATTACATATGCAAATAATATTCCCCAACTGGCAATGCTTGGTCCAAATAATCCTGTCAGGAATTCCCCCTGATTCTTAAATCCAATCGAATTGCTATTATGAAATGCGATAGAAAACTGAATGCCATATTGTTGAAACAATGTGGAATGGACTGCCCATGGAAGAACTAACCCGCCTATGATGTGGACGATTGCGATTGCCTGTAGAATTCCTTTAACTATTTTAATCATCATAGCCATATAAAACGAGATATCAGATTTTTATCTGGAATTGCACATTCGCCCTTTTTCCCGAACCATTTGTACCGGTTAGCAGATATCCAATCGTAAATGGAATCTCGAATTGATGCCGGGATGGCAATACCTGCAAAGTATGTCATGAACCACGGAAAGGAAAGATGTTTGGCAATTTTCAGTGCTGCTGTTGATTTGTAGTAGGGGATTCCATTCTCAACGTAGACTACAGTTTCCAGATGATTTATTGGAAGATTGCACCAAGCTAGCAGCTCTTGTCCTTTATCTGACTGTGCCCATGCAAATTTGTATATCCCCGCCGCATCGCGCTTGGCTATAAACCGGACAGTTCCATCACATAAATTGCATATACCGTCGAACAGGATAACCTTTAGATTGGTAAGTTCTTCTTGATTCATTGGTAATGCCTTTTCAACTCTGAAGCATATTTCGCGCCGACCTTATCTTTGTTGACTTGCAACCAGTTGGCAAGATGTGTTTTGCATCGTGGCGGCTCTTTTGAAACTAAAAGATTCGCCATCAAGCCCTTTACTTCTTCAGATGTGAGAAGAACATCTCCAAGAAATAAACTTAAGAATTGAGAAGCTATCAATGCCAAATGCGGTGGGATAGATATTATCGGACGCTTTGCCCCAATTTTTTCTCCAACCAATTCAATCATTTCTTTAAACGTGAAGACGTCAGGACCGACGGCGTCAACGATGTAATTATCTTTTCGATAAGCCGCTTCCACTACAAGGTTGGCTAAGTCTTCAACATAAACTGGCTGCAAACGGTAGGAACCGTCTCCGGGCAGTATAAAGAACGGAAAGTGCTTCATCAAGTAAGCGATGTT
>JBAUMB010000161.1:0-8666 GCA_049578465.1 Anaerolineales bacterium | reverse complement strand
GGCTTTGCCCTCGCTATATATTATGAAGGACTTTCTTATTCTTAATGAGGCGTTGAAATATAAGCCGGATATGATTGTTTGGGGAGTTACGCTGCGCTCCCTTGCTGATAGCGATCAAAATGCCTCCTTATTCTTGCCATCTCAGTCCGATGAGGCGCTTTATTTGATCAATCGTTATAAATTAAATATTTCGACTGCCATTCTTCAGCCGAGAACGATGTGGGACCAAACTCTTTTATTTAATCGGGTTAATCTCAAAAATTTAGTCATTTTTCAAGCGGATGCTTTACCGTGGATCGCAACTGGAGTTGACGGCCGTAATACCGCACTCCTGCAAGATCAGGTTGGTAATAACACAGATCCAAAAAGCATATATATGCTTCATGGCTCGAGCATTAGCCCGAATGGGCTTATGCTCGATGTACTAAATTCTGCGGACAGTTTGGTATATCCTGTGCCGATATTAATCTTCAATGAGCCTATTTTTATTGCCACAGGTAAAAATAGCCAGCAATATTACGATGCTTATTATCCTCGTATGATCTACGATCAGTATCGAAATATCTTAGCTGATTGGGCTCGCAGTTATCATCAGCCCTATCTAGATATTTGGGACAATGTGTCGAACTCCGATTTTACGGATACCCCATTTCATCTTTCGGCAAACGGCGAGAAACAATTGGCCTCTATTCTTTCTCCCGCTATTCTTAAACTATCTTGTTCGCGCTAGAGGACAAGATCTGATTGTGGATCGGCTCGACGGTCTTGATTTTAAAGTATGAATGATTTGATTCGTAAGCCCCATCCTCTCCGCGTTGTGATCAAAGCTCTGATTCTTTTCGCGCTGGCCAATCTGCTGTTCGCATATTTCAATCCGGCCATCGGAAAACTTTCGGTCTTCAATCATTTAGTGAACGGCCGGTTACGTTTTCCCGCGCAGACACAGGAGACGGATCAATTTAATCAGGGCGTCCTTTCGTTTCAGGACATGGACTCCATGTTCGCCTCTCATGTAATCTCCGCCAGACCTAAACCGGCGGGCGAATATCGAGTTATTTTGTTGGGGGATTCTTCTATCTGGGGATATACCTTGCAGGCTCCGGATATTCTATCGGAACAACTCAATAAAATGAATCTGGTCACTTGTGCAGGAAAAACAGTGAGGGCATATGATTTGGCATATCCATTACCATCGTTCATGCGTGATTTACTGATCCTCGATCAGGCGCGACAATACCAACCCGATCTTGTAGTTTGGCCCGTGACGATGCTGACGTTCCTGACCAATGATTCTGATAGATTCTTCCTTGCTTATCAAGCGGACCGCGTTCTGCAATTAACCGAGACATACCATCTTATCGTCCCAGCCGCGTCCCATCTGCATGTTAGCGGTTTTTGGGATCGAACAATTCTTGCCCAGCGTTCGAGAATTAAAGTTGTATCGGCCGATCAACTTTATGGCCTGCGCTGGGAAGCGACCGACTTGGACATCGAAGTTTCGACCGCGATTCCGCTTTCGAACGATGTGGCATCTGATTCTTTTTATTATGGCTACAATTCACCTTCTGATCTGAAAGCCCTGGTTAAAAGTTTTCAATTTTCTGCTTTTGGTGCCGGGCAAAAATTGGCAGGTAAGGTGCCAATCTATTATTTCGATGAGCCAATCTTCATCGCGGATGGCCAAAATAGTTCCGTTCGATATAATAAATACTATCCCCGCTGGGCTTTTGATGAATATCGAACTCGCATCGGGCAGTGGATGTCGCAGCATAATTTGCCCTTTGACGACTTCTGGAATCTCATTCCTTCATCTGAATTTACGGATAGCCCTTTGCATTTAACGGCCGAAGGGGAAAATCAACTTGCTGATAAACTTGCACCTGCTATTTTGAAAATGGCGTGCAAGTAAAAAAATCAATGACGAAAGGATTTATGTAATGAGCGATACCCAAATGATTGTCGGTGATTATGTTTCAACCTCGATTCTTAAACAGCCGAACCGGAAGATCCGTGCGGATGAGCTGTTGATTTCGAGTGGATTGATCGATTCGTTTAGCCTCGTTGATCTGGCGCTATTCGTTGAAGACACCTTCGGCGTTCACATTGACGACACGGAACTCAACGCGCAGACCTTCGACACGCTCGATCAATTGGCAAATTTGATTCAGTCTCGACAAGCCCCATGAGATCGATTTCGGATGTAACCAGTAATTTGAGTTTTGACTCCGGCGAATGCATTCTGTAAATCCGTTACGCGTAATTTGCAAAGCGATTCTGCTTGTTATAATCATTAACTTTTCTTGGTCCTGGTTCAATGTGCGGCTTGGATATAATTCCATTTACAACTGGCTGGTGCCCGGACGTCTGCGCTTCCCGTACGGCGATCAGCTTAATATGGAAACCGTTCATTCCATTTCCGTCTTCGAGGATTTCGACGCGATGTTTGGTTCGCACATCATTTCAGGTACGCCCAAGCCCAGTTCCGAATATCGCGTGATTCTGCTCGGCGATTCTTCCGTGTGGGGTTTCGGCGTCCCTGCATCTGATAACTTGGCCGCTCAAATAAATGATCTGCATTTGGTGACATGCGATAATCGTCAAGTGAAGGCTTACGATTTTGGATTCCCTGAAACATCCTCCGTTCGCGATTTGTTGATAATTGGGCGGTCGAACCAATACAACCCTGATCTAATAGTATCGTTCGTAACGCTGGGTTCTTTTCTTAATCCAGATGAGAACGCGGATTGGATAGTTGGTCATGTAAATGATCTCGTGGCGGTTGCGTCAAAATACCAATTGAATGCTCGCTTGTATCCCGCAGCACCTCCATCCATTTGGGATGGAACGATTTGGGCCAGCCGGGATACCATCAAGAAGTTCGTGCTGCTTCAATTAAATGGACTAACCTGGGGAGCCACCTCGATTGATTGGTATGAATCGCCATCTCAAGACGCACGTATCCAGCTTCCTCGTTCCCTTAATCTCGGCACTGTATATCATTCTCCCAAAGATAGATCGCAATTATTAAGAGATCTGGGATTCGATACGATACGAGTTGGCAAAGAGGAAGCGGGCCGGTCGGCTCTTTTAGTTGTCAATGAGCCGATCCAAATTTACGCCGGTGTGAACAGCGATCTCCGTTACGATATAGCATATCCTCGATGGGCCTACGATGCGTATCGCACTGCTTTGTCAAACTATATGAACACCCGGAAGATTTCTTATCTTGATTTATGGAACACTTTATCAGTGGATGATTTTTCTTCTGATTCATCCGTTCATTTATCTCGGCGGGGCGAGCAGTTAATCGCGGAACTTTTGAAAGCGCGTATTTTGCAAAGCGCATGTCCCTAGGGCATGTTGTTATTATTTATATCGAAAGGGTTTATCATTATAGAATGGCGACATTTTCTCAACGTCTTCAATCGCTTCATGCTCGGACCCCGGAACGGGTCGCGGTTATTCTTCAACATTCCGGCCAACCGGATTTGCCGATCTTGTATCGCCAGTTGATGTGCGGTGCCAACGCATACGCTCAAACGTACGCGCGCGAGAATATCAAACCCGGCGAAGTCGTGATATTGATTCTTCAACACGGCGAAGATTTGGTTTATTCATTTTGGGGCGCGATCTTACATGGCGCAATTCCATCCATCATGCCGTTCCTGACGGAGAAGCTTGCACCGGAACGTTATCGTGCGGATTTGTCCGCATTGATCTCGGTGACAAAGCCTTCAACCATTGTGACTTATCCCGAATTTGAATCCGAAGTGCGCAGCGCATTGAAAGAAGGCGATTCGGTTCGCGCGGTAATCTTAACGGATAAACTCGAAGCGCAAGCTGAGCCAGATTTCGATTCCTTGCTCGGTATGAAGCGTTCATCGGAAGATATTGTTTTGCTTCAACATTCATCGGGCACAACCGGCTTGCAAAAAGGCGTGGCGCTTTCGCATCAAGCCGTCTTCAATCAACTGGACGCTTACAGCCGCGCGCTAAATTTAAATGACAATGATGTGATCGTTTCGTGGCTGCCGCTGTATCATGATATGGGTTTGATTGCAGGCTTTCTCATGCCGATTTTATCGGGCACTCCATTAGTATTGAGTTCGCCATTTGATTGGGTGCGCGCGCCGTATAAGTTGATGCAATCTGTTTCTCAATACAAAGGCACACTTTCATGGCTTCCGAATTTTGCGTTTAATTTTTGCGCGCAAAAGATTCGTGAACGGAATCTCGAAGGCGTAGATCTATCTTCGTGGCGTGCGATCATCAATTGCTCGGAACCGGTTCGCTTTGAAAGCCATCAGGCTTTTTATGAACGATTTAAATCGTATGGATTGAAACTCGAAGCGCTTCAATGTTCGTATGCGATGGCGGAAAATGTTTTTGCTGTGACGCAGACTGATTTGTCGCGTCCGCCTAAAGTCGAGGAGATTGACCGTGAAGTATTCATGGTCGAACGCGTCGCGCGTGCGTCGATGGATGGTCGTCCCGCGATGAAGATGATGTCATCCGGCAAACCATTAGCCAATACGCGCATCCGCATTTTAGATGAGAACGGCAAAGAAGTCGCGGATAAAAAAATCGGCGAAGTGGCTTTGCAAAGCGATTGCATGTTGATTGAATATTACAATCGTCCGGATGCAACCACGAAAGCGTTACGGGATGGCTGGTTTTTGACCGGCGATTTTGGATATGTTTCGGATGGGGAAGTGTTTGTTTCAGGACGCAAGAAGGATATGATTATTGTCGGCGGGAAGAATGTGTATCCGCAGGATTTGGAATCTTTAACATATGAAGTGCCGGGCGTTCATGCCGGGCGTTCGGTGGCGTTTGGCATCTTCAACGAGGAAGCCGGGACGGAAGATGTGGTTATCATCGCCGAAGTTAATTCGGAAGAGTCTTCGGAACAAGAAAAAATCGCGGACGCGATTCGTCAGCGTGTAACGAAAAATTCGGCGATTGCGTTGCGATACGTGAAAGTCGTCGGACCCAAATGGATTTTGAAAACATCCAGCGGCAAGACCGCGCGTTCAGCAAATAAGGAAAAATTCTTGAAAGAGTTGGAAGAACAAAAATAAACAGCGTCATTGCAAGTGGTGTGAAGCACCGCGAAGCGATCTTCTCGAACAAGCAGCTTATTGTTATACGAGATTGCCACGTCGCCGCTATGCGGCTCCTCGCAATGACATTTATTCAAGGCAAGTGCGCGTCAGTGACTCGCCCGCGCCAACATCGCAGCCATTCGAACTATTTTGTTGAAACAAAAGATCGTCGTATAGTTTCGTCATCGTGACGAGACCAAAACCTTGTCCCGCAAGATGCGGAATCACTTGGGCCGAGATCGACGCGTCGAGCCGTCCTTTGACTGGATCTTCATACGTGTGCATCTGTGCGATGTCGCCGTTCTGGGTGCGAGCCGCGGCGTTCAAGCCATCTTGCACGGTATCTCCCTCATAGCCGATGGAATACATGGTCAGCACTAAGTTGCGTGCATTGCACATCATTTCAAAGGACGGGCTGATGTCATCATAGGGCGGTTTAGCAAAATGAATATCCGGTACAAACCCCAACACCTGATGCAACGTATCCGTCCATTGATCGAAATCTTCGATCAAACTTTTCGCTGACATCGTGGCTGGATCATAATGGTGCATCGTGTGATATCCGATCTCGTGTCCGCGGCTGACCAGCCGACGCCAAACTCCCGGGTCTTTGACTTCATTGATTTGCAGCGCGTCGCCGACCGCAAAGAACGTGAAATGAAAATCAGGATAGGGCGCGACCATTTCATTCAATTGCTCGAGAACTTCGGGATGCCAGCAATCGTCAAAGGTCAGCGCGATGTAATGCTGATCGCGATTGCCGTGATAAACAATCGGAGGGGGAATGAAGTCGGCGCTTTGCAAATTGAATCCGCTAAAGGCGGTGGACAATAATGCGGCGCCGCCAAGTTTTATGAAGTTGCGTCTCGATAACATGCGGGAGATTTAACCATAAGAAGATGAGAAGCGCCAGAGATGAATTCATTCATGAGATTAAACCAAAGATGTTCTCTGATAAACATTGATAAGAGTCGCGAATGTTAATCACCTTAAAACAAAAAGCGGACACAACAGTGTCCGCTTTTGAATCGTTGATTACGTTTTCAATTAACTTTCCACCGCGCGCACCAAAGTGCATTGGGCTTTGTTATTCGGATCAAATCGAACAATCACCATTTTGCCGACTGCATATTTATGTTGTGACGTATCCACGATGGCGGCTTGCGTCTTGGATTGGAAATGTTCCCCGCTGGGTGTGGTGATATCCAAGGTGATGTCATAGACCCAGCCCGTATTGTAGTTACGAATATTCATACTGCTGCATGTGAGAACAACCGCCTTTGCCTCGATGCCGGTGGAACGCAGTTGATTGTAATATTGATCTTGTGTCACCATGGCGGCTTGCAATTGCGGATTTAACGGCTGGCCATCGGCGGTGGTCATCGCTGGAACGCCCGGCGCGATCGGAGGCGGCGCCATGACGCTTGCCGTGAACTGACCCGGTATAGGCACCGCGCTCGGCGCGACCATTCCGCCTCCGCCGCCCAATGATTCGATGGCTATTTTACTGATATCGTTTGGATCGAATCGTAATTGCGCCATCCCTCCGGGGACCAAAGACCCCAGATCAAAGGGGCTGAAGGTTTGTGTGATTACAGCCTGAAACGGCGGACGATCTGGTGGCGTGACTTGAAACGTCACGCGCGCTTGCGGCTCGTGGTTGATCAGCACGCCTGTATCTTGGATGCTGACGATTACAGCTTGGGCTGGAGTTCCGGTTTGGAGCAGATTGCGAGTCTGTGCCTGCCCGCGCATCATCCGAAATATCAGGTAGCCGGATAATCCGATTGCGATTAGACCAATGCCGCAACCGCAGACTATTCCGATGACCGCTCCTAAATTTGACATAAGATCGCTAAGGTTCATTGCATTTTCCTCTCTTCGTAAACTTTGATCCCCGAAGTTTAGTTTAATGCGTTGGATATTTCCATCCCCCATCTGTGGGAGTCGAATGTTTGTCCATCATTTGACCAAGATTGTAGAGGGAACAAAACTAAGGAGCGGGGGAACTAAACTAAGGAGCAGGGGAACTAAACTAAGGAGCAGGGAAACTAAACTAAGGAGCAGGGAAACTAAATTACTAAGGGCAGGAGTTTAATGCGAAGCCCCCTCCGTCACTCCGTGACACCTCCCCCAAATACCTTCGGGATTTGGGGGAGGAATGAGCTTACCCGCTTTAAGTGGACACGATTAATGTCCTGATTGCAACTCGAATTCGAAAGGGCTGAGATAGCCCAGGGTGGAATGTAAACGTTGGCGATTGTACCAAACCTCAATGTATTCAAAGATCGCGGTGCGCGCTAAAGCGTGTGTCGCAAACTGATGGGTAACACACTCAGACTTGAGCGTACCAAAGAAGCTTTCAGCCACTGCGTTATCATAACAGTTTCCCACCCGGCTCATGCTCAATTGAATATTCGCATCCATCAATTTGTTCCGATAGACATCGCTGGTATATTGGCTGCCTTGATCTGAATGATGAAGCAAAGCTGTTTTCGGTTGGCGTGTTCGCAAAGCCATGTCTAACGTTGTTTCCACCAGAGCTGAATTCATTTGCTCGGCCATGGCCCAGCCCACAACTTTTCGTGAGAACAAATCCAAAATGATCGCCAGATATAACCAGCCTTCCGCCGTGTCGATGTATGTGAAATCACTTACCCATTTGGCATTGGCCGTGATTGCAGAAAAGTCTTGGTTCAGATGGTTGGGTGCCGGGATCGCACCAGGCCGACGCCGGGTGGTCATAGGATGCCAGCGATGCCGTTTTTGAGGGCTGAGGCCTGACTTGCGCATCAAACCTGCCACTCGATGCCGCCCGCAAGCAATTCCTTTGCGCAATAGACTGGCTCGGATGCGCGGACTGCCATAGGTCTGACGGCTACTTTTGTATTCAATTCGAATCTGCTCCAACAGCACCTGGTTTTCCAATTCTCGCACACCCAGTTCTTCTGGATGCCAGGCATAATAGCCACTGCGCGTCACATCCAATAACTCACACATGCCTTTGACGCTATGTTCCATCCGATGCTCCCGAATGTATTGATATCTCATTCGCTTTTCCGGGAGAAAATATTGATTGTTTTTTTTAGGATCTCGCGCTCTTCTTCCACTTCCGCCAGGCGGCGTTCCAGACGTTTGATCTCGCGCCTGGCTGCTTCCATATCACTCAATTCCAAATGAGCTTGTTCCGCTTCTTTGGATATCACTTGATACCGATCTCTCCATTTCGCCAGCAATCCGGGCGTGATGCCCAGATCCCGTTCGATCTGCCGCACATTCTTTCCACTGCTCTTGAGCAGTTCCAAGGCTTGTAGTTTGAATTCTTCCGTATAGGTTCGATACTTCAGCTTCTTTTCGTCCATAATCCGTTTCCTGTTCTTCCTAGTCTACTGGATTTGGACATTCTTCGTGTCTACTTTATCCGGGCAAGCTCATTATAAGTATGATTCTAATTGTCTCATCAAAATAAAGTGACATCAAAAATTATCAAATGTTTTAAATAAAACAAACCGCTGTTTTCAGAGCGGTTTGTTACTAAAGTAAATGTACTTAATGAATTTT
>JBAUMB010000160.1:0-25014 GCA_049578465.1 Anaerolineales bacterium | reverse complement strand
TGAACTAATTTCAGCGCGTTGAGATAATAATCCATGGCGGTGGGATAATCATCGATGTGCCAATAGATTCTACCTAATAAACTTTGAATCAAGCCGATCCGGTATTTATCGCCAATTTGTTCAGCCAGCTGATTCGCTCTTAACCCGATGGGAAGAGCATCCTCCGGTTTGCTGAGCATATCCAAGCAATAGGTTTGGGTTTTCAAACATTCAAACTCATCAATAGGCTGAGCCTCGGCGCACGTGGAGAGTAGTGCCTGAGCCTTTTGGGCGAGAAGAAATGCCTGGGGACCATCCTTTTTGCAAAGATCCCAAGCCTGCTGGTTTAATTTTCTAATCTTCTCAAGTTTGCTGCTCATTCACCTTTCAACTGAGTTATGGAAGTTTCTAAAGAAATTGTGAACTGGCTGAAAATAGAATCTAAAGGAGTAGTGAACTCACCACTTCAACTTTGATTATATTATATAGGATGAATGTGTAGAGTTCATGACAATTACCATACATCTTTGTATTAATGCTTGAGTCTGTCGAACCGTAATTGCACCTCTATCCCAAACTCAATCTCTCTGATAAAATATCTTCTGCACGCCGACACTTCGAAACATAATGAAACCCTCGGCTTTCCCGTCGGGGGTTTTTGTGTGTAATTTTCCCTCATCCTTTTTCCCTCCCATTGGGAGAGGGGTCAGGGTGAGGGCTTGAAAGAATAAAATGTTAATCGAACGAACTGACCTCCGTAACATCGCTATTATCGCCCACGTGGATCACGGCAAAACCACGCTGGTGGATTTTCTATTGCGCCAAGCGCACACCTTCCGCGAGAATCAACAAGTCGCTGAGCGCGTCATGGATTCCAATGACCTCGAACGCGAGCGCGGCATTACCATCCTTGCCAAGAATACCGCTATCAACATCGTTGATCCTGAAACTGAACAGCCAATCAAAATCAATATTGTCGATACGCCCGGTCACGCCGATTTCGGTGGCGAGGTCGAGCGTGTCATGAACATGGTGGACGGCGTTCTGCTTCTTGTCGACGCGGCGGAAGGTCCCATGCCGCAAACCCGTTTCGTGCTTAAGAAAGCGCTTGAGATGGGACATAAGGCCATCGTTGTTATTAATAAAGTGGATCGCAAAGATGCTGAGCCTGCGCGCGTGCTCAATGAAACGTTTGATTTATTTATCGAACTCGGCGCCACGGATCGTCAAGCAGATTTTCCAGTGATCTATGCTCAAGCGACGGCTGGCAAAGCGGGTCTGACTCCGAACCTCGGACCGGACTTGCAGCCTTTATTCGATGTCATCCTCCGAGAAATTCCCGCGCCAAAAGTTGACCTCGACGCGCCTCTGCAAATGCTGGTCACAACTCTCGGCTATGACGATTATCGCGGCGTCACTGCTGTTGGACGCGTCTTTGCGGGCAAAATTAGAGCCGGGCAAAAGCTCGCGCGTCTAAAACTTGATGGAGAAAATCTTCCTGAGACTGCACGTTATCTTTACACCTTCCAAGGCTTGAATAAAGTTGAGGTGGACGAAGTCGGCGCGGGCGATATTGTTTCGCTGGCTGGTCTCGAAGGAATTGCAATTGGCGAAACCTTGGCTGATCCTATCAATCCGGTTGCGTTGCCAACGATCAGAGTCGAAGAACCGACTGTCCGTATGACGTTCGGAGTCAACACAGCGCCGTTCTCCGGCAAAGAGGGCAAGTGGGGTACCTCGCGTAAATTGCGTGAGCGTTTGTTCGATGAACTGCGTACCAATGTTTCGTTGCGAGTCGAAGAAACAGACACCGCTGAAAATTTTCTCGTCAGCGGACGCGGTGAATTGCATTTGGGAATCTTAATTGAAACAATGCGGCGCGAAGGTTATGAATTCCAGGTTTCGCGCCC
The DNA here is from genome assembly GCA_049578465.1 of Anaerolineales bacterium. GTDB lineage: Bacteria > Chloroflexota > Anaerolineae > Anaerolineales > Villigracilaceae > Fen-1038. The sequence goes on along the minus strand of JBAUMB010000160.1, from coordinate 23,125 downwards.
GGAAGTGATTTTCCACAAAGCCGATGATGGCTCATTGCTAGAGCCGTATGAAGAAGTCCACATTGAGACCAGCAGTGAAACCGTCGGCGCAGTGGTGGAAATGCTTGGATCGCGACGCGCTAAAATGATGGAGATGCACGATACGGGTCAAGGCACGACGCGCATGGTTTACATCGCGCCGACGCGCGGCCTGCTTGGATTCCGTTATCAATTTTTAACATCGACGCGCGGCGCGGGTGTCATGCATACCATCTTTCATGGCTACGACGAAATGGCGGGTCCGATGTCGACGCGCACGACCGGTTCCATTGTTGCAATGGAAGCAGGGGATACCACTGCCTACGCGTTGAAATCTGCGGAAGACCGCGGGACTTTGTTTGTTAATCCCGGCGTGGCTGTATATGAAGGCATGGTGGTTGGCGAAAACAGCCGAGGGCAAGATATCCCGATCAACGTCTGCCGCAAGAAACATTTGACTAACGTGCGTTCATCGCACGGCGATATGGAAATTCGATTGACGCCGCCGCGCCAAATGAGTTTGGATGAAGCCGTTGAATATCTGTTAGATGATGAACTATTGGAAGTGACTCCGCTTTCTTATCGCATCCGCAAACGCATCCTCAAAACCGATGAACGCGGCAAGCAAACAAAGAAAGCCAAAGAGCAACTAGAAGAATAAAAGAAGAACCGGATTTCATAACGAGATCCGGTTTACTTTTTTGTTAATGGCAGTTGCCGGTATCGATAGTTACGATACTGGAAACTTCGTAACTGTTGACGGCCTGTACGCCATATGTTGTGCCGCCTCCCCAATTCCAGCCCCAACCCCAGCCGCTAAAACTATCGGTGAAAGAGGTTGCGCCTCCGCCTAAGGTAGTGACGCGATAGCCGTCTTTATAAACGCGCACACCGGTCTGGTTGGAATCGGTATTTCTCCAATGCAAGACAACGGTCGCGTCGCCGCCTTGCCATCCATGTCCTCCGTGCCATGTAGGTGTGCCGGTAGGCGTGGGCCAGTTATGTCTGGTGCAAGAAACATGCAGATTGGTCGGCTCGCTTAGAGTATATGCCACGACTACTGTCGTAGCTGGGATCGAGAGATTAGTGGTATCTCCATTCACAGCCGCGTATTGTCCTGAAAGCCAGCAGAGCGTGCCGGGATAACCAGGAACATCAATGATCCAATAGTTATCTCCAGGATCTTTGCCAACTACCGTAACAGTGGTTCCGGGATAGATCGTGATCACGAATCCATAATCTGTGCTCGGACCAGCATAACAGTTAGTAGCCACGCTGACACTTAATGTAGGAGGTAACGGCGTGTTCGCAGGAGTCGCCGTAACGGTTGGCGTTGAAGTGTTTGCCGGGGTAGCTAAGATTGCTTCTTGTGTGAGAGCCTGTAAGGTTTGCGCCACCATCGTTGAGACTTGATCCGGGCCGGAAGGTGTGGGCGTCGGCGAATTAGAAGACGATGTGCCCAGATCAACAGTAAAGCCACATGCTAATGTTATTAGAGTAAGTATACAAAATACAACAAGAAGTTTTTTAACCGGCGTCATTTTCTATTCCTTTTCAAAACTTGTTTTTTCCCTCTTTTACCCAACTATACTCCAATTATATTAGCAAATGATGCTTTTTGTATGTAGATTTTTTTGGGATATTGAAACGCTAAAAGAGAGACATCCACGTTCAAGTGGATGTCTCTCTTTATCTTATGGACAATGTGATAGGGTTATATCTTTGATCACCGAACTGCCATTGTTATTAAATGACGCGACTCCGTAGTCCCAGGTTGTTCCGCTTTTAATAAACAAACCTACGTTGAATTGATCAGTATAAGAAGTGGTGTTGACCGGGAGCGTGGTTAACAACGATCCGTTCTTATACACATAGAAACCCTTCTCGTTGGTGGAATTGTCTTTCCAAGAGAAAGTTACTGTCCACTGCCAACTGAGCAACCAATAGTTCCCGATTTTATGCGAGTTGTTCACGCTAACGCAACTCAGACTCAAGTTTTTGGGGGCGTTCGGTGCGGTGGGTAAGGGTGTTGGTGTAGGCGGCATAGCTGGTGGAGTCATTTCGGGCAGACCGTCCGTGTCTCCGGTCACTGTGGCATATTGTCCCCAAAGCCAGCAACTGTTTCCGCCTCCACCTGGATAATTGATGATCCAATAACCCGTAGGCGTGTTCTTGCCAATCACGTTTGCAGTCATCCCGGGCTGGAAACTCATCACAAGATCGTAATTGACATTGGGTCCGGTGCGGCAGTTGGTCATGGAACTAACCGTGACGGTTGGCGGGGTCGCTGGCGGCTGAACCGTACTCGTCGGTATTCCGGATTGCGCTTGTTGTGTCGCCGCTTGAATTGTTTGCACCGCCAGAGTCAACGCAACACTAAGATCAGCGGGTTGCGGCGTTGAAGTAGCGGTTGGATTCGATGTGTTGACTGATAAATTGCAGGCAAGCGCGGCAAGTGCTAAGATAATCATTACAACTAAAGTTCTTCTTATCGGTTTCATAATATTCTCCTCAGAATTGATTCCTTTCCGTTATTATCACACATTTCTTAAAAAATTCAATTCCACCAAAAGGACTATTTGTTAGAAGGCTTTATACCGAATTGAAAGTTTCTATAAAACCAAAAATCCTCGCGGACTCAGTCTGCGAGGATTTTTAGAAGATTGCGATTTTTATGTGTTCCAGGTGGCTTCTTTTATGGCTGAAGATAGGACCAAGTGATTTGGCCAATCTTCGCAGTATTGATAACGGTAAGCCAGTCGGATGATTCCCTTTTTGTCTACTACAAACTCACCGGGCAATTGCCATGGGCTGTCTACTACTGCACGCGAAGTGCCATGACGGGTAGTTAACATTTTTCTGCCAGCCTCTATATCACAACGCAAATATTCATCGCCCAAATCGAAAACAACTTGCGAAGGTTTCCCTTCCAATAAATCATAGGCTTGATAAACTTGGTAGGTCGGATCGCAAAGTACCGGGCAGGGAATATTATGATTCAGTGCATAAAGCGCGCTTCGCTCCGGTTCCCCCTGACCGATCACAACCACGTGTCCTCCGGCTTTTACATATTCTGCATATTCAGTCTGCAAACGTTTGGCGCGGTCAATGCCGCAACTGCATCCGTAGTGACGCCAGAACATCAGTAGTGCTGGACCGGATTTCCAAAAATCCGAAAGATGAATGTTCTTACCGGTTGAGTCAATTAATTCGAAATCCGGTGCGGCATCGCCCACTTGCAACGGAGGTTTTGTCCAACGCAAACGCGTCGGACCTTTTACCCAAGATGCCAGCCATTCTTTTTCGGCTTCATCAATTTGTTTTTCAAGTTCATCCATGATCTCACCTCATACCTATATCTACAATTAAAGCTTTGAGTGTCACAACTGTCTCTCCGGCATTATTATAAACTATGGTTTGGTTATTACGGGGTTGGCGTGATAGCAGGGGGAGTGCAAGGTCCGATCGGAACTGTGTACGGGCCATCTTGCGTCAGTACTTGATCCGCACCTGAACCGTTACTACTCATTGCCCGCGCCCACCATTGAATCCCGGCGGTCGCGCCCGATAACAGGGCCGATGAGATCGGACCTAAATCTTGAGTGGAGCCGGTAAAAATCTTAGTGCCGTCAGAAGCGACTGAAGTTTCATTGAGCATTACTGAATCATATAGGTTGTTTGAACTTGCGCCATCAAACACACTTGAGCTATTTAGAGCATAATTTACACACATATACTTTACACTAACGAACGCGACTCGGTTTCCAGGATCACTCACTTTTGCTTGAAAATAGATAACGGCTGGTCCCGCGCTAGAAGGACAATTGTAACTGTAGCTTAAACTATCAGGCTTGGCCATCGCGCTGACGGTAACTGGATCTTGCGAGGCACTGGCCGGTGGGAGAGTGCAAGGACCGTTATATCCATATCCCCAAAGCGGGAATCCATGACTGGTGTCTATGTTAAGAATACACATTTCGACTGCTGTTGATGATGCACTTGCGCTGCCAGCTTGCGCTTCAGCTTGGATGGTGTAGGTTCCCAGCGCCGGAGGAGTCCACTTCAGAACGGCTTGAGATTCGGTAGACGAATCTACAGCCCCAATCATCTGCTGATTCGCATAGAATGTAATGTGAACCGACTCGTTAGCGCTGCCCTGAGTATGCGCTTGTGCCGCTAAAATATAGGGACTCTGAGGCCATATTACAATGGATGTCTGCGGCGAAACTAAATCCACAGTCAAAGAGTTTGGCGCGGACTTCGGGCCGCAACCGGATAGAAATAGAATGGTCATAACAAAACATGGAAATAACAAACGCAGATTAAATTTCATTTTTTATCTCTCTTAGATACCTACTCGATTTACTTACACTGAAAGCTTTGAGTACGCGGCGCTGACTCTCCGACATTGTTATAAGCTGTGACGCTGTAAATAATTGTACTGCCGATTGTAAATGATGTTGTATCCGTATAGCTGGTGGAATTTGCCGGCAATGTCGCGATGAGTGTGCCGTTGCGATATACATGAAAACCAGTTTCATCATTCGATTCGTCAGCCCAAGTGAGTTGCGTGGTCTCGCTGCCGGAGTTACTACAGGCGTATTGATAGAATAAGCTTCCCGGCCCCGCAGGTATACCTGACGGTGTCGATGGTGGCGGCGTCACTTCTGGAATGTTCTGCGTGTTACCTGTAATCGTGACGTATTCCGCCGCAACCCAGCAGTCGCCGGATGGGCTGACGATCAACCAATAATCTCCTGCCGCATCTTTTCCGATAACGGCCGCTGTTTGATTCGGATTTACATCGGCGATGCTTATATATTTTTCACTCGGTCCGCTTCGACAATATGTGACGGCTTTGATAACAGCCATCGGTGTTGCGGAGGGTGAAGGAGTAGCTAAACTCGTCGGTGTGTTGAGAACCGCTATCGGCGTGCTTGATGCGTGTTCAACAGCCTGCATTGTCTGTTCGACAACGGTAGCAATCGCTGATTGGGCTTGCGATGAAGGCGTCAGTTCCACATTGATATTACAAGCCAACATAGCGAGTGTCAATATAAAAAGGATTACCAAGAGCTTTCTCATCGCTATTCCTCGATCTTTATTTCTCTATTTGCACATGGATTGAATCGTAATCATTCGTTGCGGAGAGACGCCGGCATCATTATACGCCTCGACACTGTATGCCAAATCTGTGCCGATGACGACGTTGGTCGTATCCGTAAATGAGGTGGTGGTTGCAGGCAAGTCTGCAATTTGAGTATTTGACCTGAAGACACGGAATCCATTCGCGTCGTGCGCCGGATCAATCCACGAAAGACTTACAGTAGCTGTGTAAATCACGCCGTTTGAATAGGTACAAAACCAGGGCCAGCCTACGATTGCTGGAGTGCTTGGCGATTTCTGCGTGCTGGGCTGGGGGGTGACGTCCGGCAAGCTTTCATAATCTCCGCTCGGAGAACCATCGCCTGCCAAAACCCAACATATATCCGCGCTGTTTGGCGCTTGGATTAGCCATGCACTTTGTGATGTATCTTTGCCGATCAATTTTACGGTCACGCCCATGCTCAATGCGGCTACGGATTTGAAGTTGGAGCTTGTGCCTGTTCGACATTGGGTATTATCGTTGATGTATAAAAGCGGTTTGGCAAACGTCGGTGTAGCGAGAGGCCGTGGAAAAGTCGTCGGGGTATTGAGGCTGGCTGACTTTGTAGCCGCTTGATCGGTCAGCGCGACGAGCGTGGACGCGGCTTCATTAACGGTCAACGGTTCGGGAGTTTTGGCGGTTGCCCCGCAAGCAGAGACAAACAATGTCAACACGCTCGCAAGAATCAAAACGATCCCGCGCGATTTTATAGGATCCTTATATTGCTTGTTCAATTTCAACTCGATGGGTATGTTTATAACATAAAAGTCGTTGCTTAAAGATAATCACTGCTAGTGTTTGCGCACCACTTTTTTGAAGAACAGATTGAGCAGGATAGGATCGAAAAATTGCGCATCATGTTCCATGGTGTCAAGAGATTTTTTGTGAGAAAACGCTGGCCGATAACCACGGTTGCTGGTCAACGCATCATAGGTATCAGCAATGCGGAGAATGCGCGCGCTCAGAGGAATCTCTTCGCCTTTATTTCCATTCGGATAACCCGTTCCATCGAAGTTCTCGTGATGGTTTAGGATGATTTTGTGGATAGAAGGATCAACATTCAACGTTTCAACGAGGCTTGCACCCATGCGGGCATGTTGTTGCACCATGATGTATTCCGCCTCCGTGAATTTTCCGGGTTTGTTGATCACAAATTCATTGATGGCGATCTTGCCGATGTCGTGAATGGATGCGGCGAATTTGAGGAGTTCCAAGTCGTTCGTCTTTAAGTCAGCCGCTTGTCCGAGCGCAAAAGCCAGCTCAGTGACATGTTCAGAATGTGCTTTGGCGTGCGGATCGCGCAAGCTGATCACTCGAACCAAAAAAGGAAGCAGCGCAGTCATGGTGTTAGTTTCTTATTCTCCGGTTCCTTCGAGCCAGCTCGCCATGTATTCCGGCTTCTCCAATTCAACAGCTTGCTTCGTAAGTTGTAACGGATAAAACGTATCCACCATCACAGCCAATTCGTTGGTTTCTTTTTTGCCGATCGAGGCTTCGGTCATGCCGGGTTGAGGTCCGTGCGGAAGACCGTAGGGATGCAAACTAATATCATATTGATCAATGCCTTTGCGCGACATGAAGTTGCCCTCGGCATAATAAATCACTTCATCGGAGTTGATGTTCGAATGATTATATGGTGCGGGAATCGATTCAGGATGGTAATCGAAGAGACGCGGCACAAAAGAACAAACCACAAAGTTATGCCCCTGAAAAGTTTGATGAGCGGGCGGCGGCTGATGAACGCGTCCTGTGATGGGTTCGAAATCTGCAATGTTAAAAATCCAAGGATATAGATAACCGTCCCAGCCTATAACATCGAACGGATGATGATCGAGCACATGACGAGTCAATCGGTCACGCACCTTTATGCGGACCTCGAATTGGCCGCGCTCCGTATGCGTCTTCAGCTCTGACGGCACGCGGATATCGCGCTCGGAATAGGGTGCGTGTTCAAGTAGTTGACCATAATCATTGCGATAACGTTTAGGCGGCTCGATCTGTGATGGATTCTCAATCGTAAAGAAACGCGCCTCTTTTGATTCGAGAATCATTTGCCACGTGGTTCCGAAAGGGATGACAATGTAATCACCATTATGAAAAGGTAAGTTTCCAAATTGGGATTTTAAAACACCGTTGCCTTCGTGGACAAACCATGTTTCGTAGGCTTGCGCGTTGCGATAAAAATAATTCATGCTTTTGGTTGCGCGGCACACGCCGAGGATGACATCGTTGTTGCCGAGTAGTGGAATCCGCGCCGAAACGGCGTCCGCTCCGAGCGGGGCTTGAGCCGTTCTGAAGGCGCGGTGACGGATCGGACCGAAGTCGCAATATTCAGGTTTGGCCGAACCGAGATCTTCCGTCTTCATCACGCGCGGCGGCAGGAAATGATGATAAAGAATCGATTGAATGGATGAAAATCCTTCCAGCCCCATCAGTTCTTCCCGATAAAGTTTTCCATCAGGCTTTTTGAATTGCGTGTGCCGCTTATGCGGAATTTGACCAAGCTGATGATAGAAAGGCATAAGAATTTCCTTTAAGGTTTGCGCATGCCGCTTGAAATATCTGTAAAGGCAATATACGTATAAGACTGACGGGCGCGGGCTTCATTCATTGCAATGGTGGCTTCAGCTAAGATTTGTTTGTCCGTTGCTATATCGTTGCCGTTTTGCGTGGTCGTGCCGAGGTAGGCATTTCGTTTGGCAGACAGCTTTCCGGTGGCGATGCTTTGGGTCGTGCGATATTGCCCGAGGATTCTTTCTGCCACGGAATGTGCCGCGTCGCGATCAGCAGATGGAAGCAGAATCAGGAATTCATCTTTGTAATGAGCCGGCACATCCGAGATGCGCAGGGTGCGGTCAAGCAAATTCGTCATGGCGGTATGAGCCTGTTTTATAAACTCGGGTGTGAGATTCTCTGTCGCGAGGGCAAGATGAATCAAAGTCAATGGACCCGGATATCGTTTAACGCGCGCAATCTCGTAGTTGAATAGAATTTCGAACGTCTCATAAGTATATAGTCCAGTATCGCTTGCGAGTTGACGTCGTTTTTCCATTTAGAACTCCTCTGATTTTCTAATTGACTAGCTAAATATACTTGCTGAATCGTTCTGATAAATCACAGCTACGTTGCTATTTGAATTATATTATGGAGTAACAGTAATGGATTGAATCAGCGCGTCCAGAGAGGTGAGAGATGGAGAAAATTGATCCGGCGGAGTTGCATTGAGTTGTTGCGCAATTGCGTTAAAGTAAGATTGGTCGCTGTGAAAAGGGATGCCGTTCCGCGGCAGAGGCGAGTTGGGATTTTCATCAGGCGCGAGGAACGGCGCTTGCACCGGTAAGATTACCTGCACGTAATAGTTTCCATCATTGGTGATGCCGTGAAAATAATAGAATAATTCGCGATTATTGGCCGGTAGCGGACTCTCATCAAATTGTGTAAGATACCGAATCCCAGTGCCGTTGACAAAATTGACAGACTGAATGTCTGCATTGAACTGGCCACTAGGCAAGTTTCCCGGCAACGACTGTCCATGTTGGTAATGCAGATTTCGGAGACCCGAAATAAATTGTTGGTTACCATTGCCATAGTGGGCATATTGATCCGCGCGGAATACGAGGATTTGTGGTTGCCAACTTGCGCCTTGCACCGGATATCCGTTCAGGATAATCTTTGTATGTTGCGGCATCTGTCCCGCAGAAGGATTGATGTAGGGAGGTTCAATATCCGTTGTGGTAACGTTGGTGGTATTGTTTGCCAAGTTGGATGGGATGAGCAGGTTGATGTTGACATAACTAACAGGCAAGGCTTGCGGAGTAGGACTTGCCGTTGCGGTTGGAGTTATAGCGGGTGTCTGTGCTGCGCTGGTTTGTGCTACGGCAGTAACCACTTGGAGCGTGCTTGCGACAATCGTGGCAACATTGGGCTGACTTGTCGGCGTGGGAGCAGCTGAAGGATAATTGCAAGCCAAGATTATGCCTATCGTTGAAAAAATCAAAACGAACTTCCCGAGTCTATTCATTCTTTTCCTATTGAGTTTGTATCGAAATGGATTGAATTAGTGCGTCCAGTGTATTCAATGTTGGATTGAATTTCTCGGGCGCAGTTGCATTGATCTGATCCGTGACTTGCTTGAAATAATTTTCAAAGTCTGAGCCGGATGCATTGTTTTGTGGGAAAGCTATTCCGCCGGATGGCACCGGCGAATCTGGATTGTTGTCAACCGGTAAGACCGACAGGTTAATTGGAAGAATAGCGACGATGTAAAATTTACCATCGCCGCTCAAGCCCTCAAAGTGATAAAACAATCCGCCGTTGTTGATCGGCGAAACATCTGACGCGTATTGCGTCACAATGCGGAAGCCAGAGCCGCCATTGAATTGCAGAACTTTTTCCTGCGCGGCAAATATCTGTCCGGCGTTGATAAAAGGAATATTTGGCAAAACGTCATTTGTGTATTGTGCGTTTGGATTCGCAAGGATAACCTGCAATCGTTTGATACTTTCAGTGGCTTTTTGATTTACTTCCGCATAATCCGGAGCCGGATAAATGAAAATCTGCGGGACTTGGAAGCTATTGATCAGCGAGTAGCCGTGCAGAGTGATTTGCCAATGAGCCGGTGCGACATCCCAAGATGTGCCGCTTTGATCGGTCACCACATCAATTGTTTCGGTGCTGGCGCTGATCGCTAAGCCGTTTGGGATGACTAACTTAATGGGCGAGGCGAAAAAGGGAATCCCATTTTGCGTTCCTGCCGCGACCGAAAGTGTTGGTGAGGCTTCAAGCGTTGGCGCGCTAACCAAACTGCACGCTAGGAAAATCGGGACAGAAATAACAGCAATGATGGGTTTGAGTATTACCTTTGAGTTCATTCTATTTTTTGGGTTTTGATGCCGGCTCTTCGATGACGACCACGCTTTCCTGTTCATTTGGATCGTTGCGCGCCACGACTGCAATGACTTGTTCTTTATCGCTCAGGTTCACCGGCTGATGCGGGACATTGGGCGGGATGAACAAAAAATCACCAGCTTCATTGATGCTGGAATGTTCAAGGTTTGGACCATATTTTGTTTCAGCACGGCCTTGAATAATATAAATCGCTGTCTCATAGCCGTTATGATAATGTGGCGTCGCTTTTCCGCCCGGCGGAATGATGACGAGATGCATGCACAAATTTGTCGAGCCAGCCGTGCTTGCAGAAATTCCCTCGAAGTTCGGCAGGCTTTGCTTGGTAAGATGTGTGCCCTTAGGCCGCACGGTAATCACAGGTTTGTCTTCGATGGTCATAATTTTTTTCCGATTTTGTTTCGTAAGATACCGAGCTGTTCGATTTCCAATTCAACCACATCGCCTTCGTTCAACCACGGACCTTGTGCTTTTGTTAACTCTAATAAACAGCCTGTCCCGACCGTGCCGGAACCGATCACATCGCCGGGCAAGAGCATCACATTCTCAGACGCGCGCGCAATCAGATCGCCAAATGACCAATACATATCTTTGAAATTGCCGCGCGATCTTTCTACTCCGTTGATGCGCGCTCGCATCTCTAAATCATAGACGCCGGGGCGGTTGACCGATTTACCAGAAAATTCATCCGCTGTGACGATGTATGGCCCTAATGCTGACGCGAAATCTTTTCCTTTTGCCGGACCAAGCCCCACTTTCAATTCTTCGCGTTGCACATCGCGTGCCGACCAATCGTTGAAGATAGTATATCCAAAAATATGTTTCGGCGCGTCTTCGGGTTTGATGTTGATGCCGGGCTTGCCAATCACAACCGCGATCTCAAGTTCGTAATCCATTTCATCGGTATAGGATGGATATGGAATTTCATCATCCGGTCCATATATATTATTCGGATTCGTGAAATAGAAAATGGGAAACTTGTACCATTCAACGGGCACTTCGCGTCCGCGATTGGCATTGGCAGTTTTGACGTGATTCTCGAAGGCATAGCCATCGCGCAATGTTGTCGGGCGCGAAATTGGGGCATGAAGCCGGACTTCGTTCAACGGAATCCGGCTTTTATCCTGAGAGTTGCGGACGCGTTCGAGGCCATCATCACCGACTTGAATTAAATCCATCAAAGAAGCAAATGGAATGGTTTGAATTCCATCATCGAATAACAAGCCGGGACGCAACGCGGAATTGGAAGTTGAGAAAGTCACGAACTTCATTAAAGATTGCCTCGTTTTTCCTGTTCGAGTTCAAGCGCCTCGAAGAGCGCTTTGAAGTTGCCTTTGCCAAAACTTTGCGAGCCGTGACGTTGAATAACTTCGATGAACATCGTGGGGCGATCTTGAATCGGCGCCGAAAAAATTTGAAGCAGATAGCCTTCATCGTCTCGATCCACCAAAATGCCGAGATCGTGAATGGTCTTCATGTCTTCATCAATCTTGCCGACGCGGTCGGGTAAAACTTCATAATAGGTTTCGGGCACGCGCAGGAATTCGACGCCGTTGTTTTTTAATTGAGTAACCGTCTGGATAATGTCGCCCGTGATCAGCGCGATGTGTTGTGCGCCGGACGTCAGATAGTAATCGAGATATTCTTCAATTTGACTTTTCTTCTTGCCTTCAGCCGGTTCATTGATCGGGAATTTAACGCGACCGTTTCCGTTCGACATCACTTTGGACATCAGCGCAGAATATTCAGTGGAGATGTCCTTATCGTCGAAGTGCATCAGTTGGCGGAAGCCCATCACTTTGTGATAGAAGTTAACCCATTCATTCATCTTGCCCAATTGCACGTTGCCGACAATGTGATCAATCGCCGCGAGCCCAACCGATTGCGCTTCTTTGTTTTGGATGGGGCGATAGGTTGGCGCAAAGATTCCTTTATAGTCATCGCGATCTACAAAGACGTGAAGCGTCTCGCCATACGTGTAAATGGCGGATGTGCGATAGATGCCGAAGTCGTCTTTTTGCTCACGCGGACTCCAGGCAGATTTGCCGCCGCGGGAAGTGGTTTCCTTCCAAGCCTTTTCGACATCCTCTACCTCCAACGCGATGACTTTGACTCCATCGCCGTGCACCATATGATGAGCGGCGATTTCGTTGGTCGGCGCGTAGGGTGCGGAAATAACAAACCGCGCCTGCCCGGATTGCAAAACGTATGATGCGAAGTCGCGGTTGCCGGTTTCCAAACCGGAATAAGCCACCGGTTTGAATCCATAAGCTTTCCACCAATAAAACATGGCGTGTTTGGCGTTGCCTACATAAAAGTGAACGTGGTCAATGGATTTGATTTGGAGGAAATCCGCTTCCTCGGTCATGGGGCGTGAATCAGAAACGGGCGCGGATTTTGACGCGGTTTTTGTCATAACTCTCTCCTTTGGTTGGATGAGACGATTCTAGTACAAAGGCTTTTCAATTGCAAATAAAATTATGAGCCGATATTCATATTCCCTTTGCAGGTTTATGACAATCTTTTAAGGTTTCGATAAATTGTCCTCGATAAATTTTTTCCAGACCGGATACTCATCCGGTTTCCAAATCTTCGATATGTTTTGAAATGCAATTTCTTTATCTAAATTGAGATGCAATACTTGATAAAGTGATACAAACGCGCTAGCGCGAAAATTCGCCTGGCAATGCACGTGCACGCGTTCGTTGCGATATTTATCCATTGCATTCATAAAATCGTCCAGATTTTTGCGCGTGGGATTTTCCCAATCCACTGGAATGGAAAGATAATTCATTCCCGAATTCGTGACCAATTCCGCTTCGTTCGGAATCCAATCTTCGGATTTGGACGTTGCTAAATTGATTACAAACTTCACGCCCGATGTCGCGATATCTTTGATTTGATCCGGCTTCGGCATTCCGCTTGTCGATAATGTTTCATTGATTTGAAGAAAATTATACATATCGTTCATTTCACACGCATCACTTTTCCGCTGGTCATTTTAATTAAATCATCCGGCGTTAATTCAAAGATGGCGTTCGGTGTGCCGGCCGCGCCCCAGATCGTTTTATATTGAAGCAAATCTTCATCGAGATACGTTTCCATTTCTTGCGCGTGACCCAGCGGAGGCACACCGCCGATGGCAAAGCCGGTAACGGTACGCACAAAATCTGCATCGGCGCGGACAATAGATTCATTCGCGTATTCGCTGATTCGTTTCTCGTCTACGCGGTTGGCACCGCTGGTCAAAACAAGGATCGGCTTATGACTTATCTTGCCTTTGAAGATCAGTGACTTGATAATTTGTCCGAGCTCGCAGCCAGCGCGGTCTGCGGCTTCTTGTGCGGTGCGTGTGCTTTCTGTATGCTCGATCACGTTGCAATTGAATCCCTGTGAAGTTAAAACGTCTTGTACTTTTTGAGCAGTGGGCGAGAGGGTCATTTCTTCTCCGATGATAGAATTGCACGAGAGTATATCGCAAATGCCAAACGAAAAAGAAGTGTATGCGAACCACGCAGTTGAATATGAAGCGCTGGTTTCGCGCGAAGATTATCAGGGCAATATTCTGAAATCAATTCAGCAAATTGTTTCAGTTGAAGGTTTGGATGTTCTCGATCTCGGCGCAGGTACGGGACGATTAGCTTATCTGCTTGCGACTCATGTGAAAAGTATATTGTCTTTTGATTTATCATTACATATGCTTGGAATTGCGCGCGATAAATTAATCCGCTTCACGCGTGATAACTGGCTGGTCGCGGCTTCCGATCATCGTTATCTTCCGCTGAAAGCTCGCAGCGCGGATTTGATTGTTTCCGGCTGGAGTGTGAGTTATGTCGCGACATGGAATCCGCTTCGGTGGCGGGAAGAAGCGAATGCATGGTTCGATGAAGCGCGCCGCGTTCTTCGTCCAAATGGATATATCATTTTATTCGAATCGCTTGGCACTGGAAACGAATCGCCTCAACGATTGCCTCATCTTGAAAACTTTTATCATTGGCTGGATGAAGTTGTATTCAAAAACAAATGGATTCGTACCGATTATCAATTTGAATCTCCTAAAGAAGCGAGCAACATCGCGGGCTTTTTCTTTGGCGATGAAATGAAACAGCAAATTATCAACAAGCAATTAACAATTTTGCCGGAATGTACGGGTGTGTGGTGGACAAAAATTTAAGATTCCAAAATTTCTATTATGGAGACTTTGTAATGAAATCTATATTATTTGGAAAAAGCGTTTTAAGAGATTCGCATAATGGTAGTACTTTTTGGGGTTGACAACTTTTATTAACATTGGTGTATAATGAGTGACACCTTAACAATCGGGTAATTATTGTTTCTCTCCTTGTTATAAAGATTTCCATCCAATGCCCACTTCTTCTCTACTTCTTGTTGAAGGCCGATACTCAGACATTCCTTCTTTTGCATCTGAATTGCAGAAGAAGGGTTTTGAAGTTAATACGGTCACCAGCGGCAGTGTGGCAGTTTCGCGTCTTGAAAAAATCAGTCCGACCATTGTCGTGATCAACGCCGCTTCTTTAAGAAGCACGGGTTTGCGTATTTGCCAATCCATTCGCGAAAAGAATCCAAAGTATCCGATCGTTCTCATCCTTGCAAAAGAAGCGAAGGTGGATAAAGATATTGCTGATGCGGTGTTGATCCTGCCGTTCACCGCGCAGAAACTCGTCAACCGCATTAAACCGCTTTTGCCGGGCGATGGAAAAAACATGGTGCATGTTGGACCGATCCGACTCGATGTCGAACGCCGCCGCGTCCGCTGTCTCGGAAAGAGCACCAAATTAACGCCGCGCCTGATTATGCTGCTCCAAATGTTAATGGAAAAACATGGTGAAGTGGTCGAGCGTGATGTCCTCTTCAAAAAAGTTTGGGAAACCAATTACACGGGCGATACACGCACGCTGGATGTTCATGTCTCATGGCTTCGACGCGCGATTGAAGTGGATCCGCTCAAACCAAAATTTCTCAAAACCATTCGCGGCGTTGGATATCGATTAGACGTTTAGCTCGGTGCACATCACGCCTCATTTTTTGACCCTTAAACGATTCGCCTTTTTATTATTCATCTTTGCGCTGACAGCGTGTGCTCCTCCATCCACGCCGACATTTTTTATTCCCCCTACGCAATTCATCGTAATTACTCCGACCCAAGTTGTCATCCGCGTTCCCACTTCAACCATTATTCCCACACCGACTTCTACTCCAATTTCTACTCCTACACCAGCGCCATGTACGAACGGCTTGACTTTTGTTAAAGACATTACAATTCCTGATAACACACCTTTCAGCCCCGGGGATTCTGTTGATAAACAATGGCTGGTCACCAATAGCGGAACTTGCGATTGGGATTCTCGTTATCGTCTAAAATTGATTGACGGTCCCGTCATGGGCGCGGCAACGGAGCAGGCACTTTATCCGGCACGCGCGGGTGCGCAAGCCACGCTTCGCATTATCTTCACCGCGCCATCAGATACAGGAACATATACAAGCACGTGGCAGGCTTTCGGTCCAAGTAGGGAAGCGTTTGGCGACACAATTTATATCCAGATCGTTGTTCAATAATAATTTGTTGCAATTTAATAACAAGAGGCTGTCCGTTTTAGAACAGCCTCTTGTTTATTGTAGATTGAACTCTTATTGTGTGATTAGTAGAACTACAACATCCTTGTCGCTCGTTGTAATCGTAATCGAAAGAATGCTGGTGCCTTTCGTAAAGAGCATCACACCACCTTGTCCGCCGCCTTGTGCGCTGAAAGAGGACGACCAACCCAGAGTCTTGAGTTGACCCGCGTAAAAGGTTTGAACATCGGTGGCGCTCGCGGTGGCTTTGAAGCTATAAGTATTCTTATTGAATTCCTGACCCGCCACGGCTTGGGTCATGATCGGAATCCCATTCCAATTGCTGACCGGCTGTCCAGTCGGATTAAGATATTGACCGACTCCCGGCATCGAAGAAGGCAAAGCCTCCAACGTCGATAGCGGCATGGAAGATGGCAGTGCCTCCAGTGTGGATACCGAGACCGGATTGGATGTGGCTATCGCTTCCGCGGTGGACGCGAGTCCTTTCGCTTGGTTGAGCGGATTGGTGATCAGTCCGCAAGCGAAAGTGAATAGAACCAAAATGGATAGAAGCATAAATTTAAAGATGCGTGACATAACTCTCTCCTTTGTTGATCAATAAATTATAAGTGAATTGCTGATTTCAAAAATAGTCCGATTGTACTATTTCTTTTCTTCCTGATAAAATATTTTAAATTCGAAATAGTCGGAGAACTTCATGTCCGCTTTGCCTTGGTATCACAAAACCTCAATTTATCAAATTTATCCGCGCTCGTTTTATGATAGCAATCATGATGGCATTGGCGATATTCAGGGAATGATCCAAAAATTGGATTACATCAAGGAGCTGGGATTTGATTCGATTTGGTGCTCGCCGTTCTTTGCCTCACCTCAAGCCGACTTCGGCTACGATATTTCCAACTATACTGACATCGCTCCCGAATACGGCACGATGCGCAATGCATTGCAACTGATCGAAGAGACTCATCGCCGCGGTATGAAAATTGTTTTCGATATGGTGATGAACCATACTTCCAGCGAGCATCCGTGGTTCAAAGAATCGCGTTCATCGCGAGGTAATCTCAAAGCGGATTGGTATCTCTGGCGCGATCAATCGAATAATTGGCAAAGCATGACTGGCGGAAGCGGCTGGCATTATGCCGAAGAACGGAACCAATATTATTGGGCAAGCTTTCTTCCTTTTCAACCTGATTTGAATTATCGCAACCCTGAAGTCAAACAGATGATGTTGGATATTGTCCGCTTTTGGCTCGCTAAAGGTGTGGACGGTTTTCGCTTGGATATCTTTAATGTCATTTATAAAGATGCGAAATTCCGCGATAATCCTTTTACGTTCGAACTGATCCCGACCGAATCAAATCCATCCGGATTTTTCCAAAAAGCAAAATACACATTCAATCAGCCAGAGAATTATGAATTCGCTAAAGAATTAAGAAGCGTCTGCAACGAGTTTGGAAATAGACTTTTACTAGGCGAAGTCAGCGGAGATCGAAAGACAATTCGAAAGTTTATGGGTGATGAACAAAACGATGGCTTAAGTTTGGTATTCGATTTCGGAATGATGGATTTTAAATTCACCGCTCAATATTTTCATGATCTGATCGAAGACATCGAAAGCCAATTTCCTGATCCATTCATGCCGGTCTATGTTTTCAGCAATCATGATAGAGCTAGAAGCATCTCGCGCTTGGGAAATGACATTCGAAAAGCAAAGTTATTGCATTTGCTTCAACTCACTTTGCGCGGCGTGCCGTGCATATATTATGGCGAAGAAATTGGGATGACCAACTTGAAACTTCCATTTGCCACAGCACTCGATCCAATCCCACATAAATTTAAATCCATTCCGCGTTTTGTTTTCGATATGCTCGGCATGACCCTCAATCGCGACGAGGTCCGCACGCCGATGCAATGGAACGATGAAAAGAATGCTGGTTTTTCGTCCGCGGAAAAACCTTGGTTGACGATACATCCTAATTACGATGTGATCAATGTGGAAAAAGAAAGCAAAGATGAAAGCTCCCTGCTCAATACCATCCGCGTAATTTTGAAAATCCGAAATGAATATGAAACGCTTCAACAAGGCTCGCTGGAATTAATTGCTAGCTTGCCAGATTACGTGCTTGGCTACCGAAGGAAATCAGACACTGAGGAAATTATTGCGCTTTTGAATTTTAGTGAATCAGAAACACAATTTCCATTCATGAATGGAAATTGTGTTCTTAAATTATCAAATCAAGATGAGTTGAAGAATGGGAAAATAAACTTGTCAGGGTATAGCGGGATGATTTTGGAATCGTAAATAAAAAAGGCAACCGTGAAGGTTGCCTTTTTTATTATTTCAATTTTTCTTCCACTGCTTTTGAAACTTTACTCAACGCATCATTGACCTTTGACGCATCCGGCAAACTACCTTGCGCCATGTTGGGACGTCCGCCGCCGCGCCCGCCGATGGCAGTGATGATGTCGCCCGCTTTCAGCCCGCGCTGGACCAGGTCTTCAGTCAAGACAGCAATAATGGTTGTTCCTGTTGCCAGAACCGCGATTCCGTTGCTGGGATATTTCTCGCGGAATTTGTCGGTTAGAGTTCGCAAGCTATCTGTATCCGCATTCGAAACTTCCATCGTCAATACATTTACACCGTTGATTTTTTGGATGTTTTCAAGTTGTTCACCAAACTTCGAATGAGCAATTTCATTTCGCATCGAGGTCAGTTGTTTTTTCAAGGCGGAGACTTCGTCTTGTAGGCTTTCAACTTTTTGAGGAACTTCATCCACAGATGATTTCAAAGCCGAAGCAGTTTGCTTCAACATCTTGAAGCGCCGCGCGATCAATTCATATGCGCCGCGTCCGGTAACCGCTTCGATACGGCGTACGCCCGCCGCGGCCGATCCTTCGCTGACGATGAGAAACGCGCCGATATCGGATGTACGCTCGAGGTGCGTGCCGCCGCAAAGTTCATAGGAAAATTTTGGTAGCTGCTCAATCAAGGCAGTTGGATGTTCGACAGCGTTTTCATCATATGTTTCAGCGCCTGCGGGCATGATCGTAATCGTGCGGACGGTTTCGCCATATTTTTCGCCGAAGAGCGCCATCGCACCTTCGGCAATCGCATCTGTGCGCGCTTTGAGACGAGGCGTGACTTCCATATCTGCTGCGATTGCTTCATTGACAATTTTTTCCACGTGCTCGATTTGTTCCGGCGTCATCGCTTCCGGATGATTGAAGTCGAATCTTAAACGATCCGGCGCGACCAGCGAACCAGCTTGTACCGCGTGCGGACCAAGCACTTGATGTAACGCGGCGTGCATGAGATGAGTCGCAGTATGGTTGCGCATGATGTCATGTCGACGCGCGGTATCTACTTCGGCGATAACTTTATCGCCAACTTTTGGTTGACCGGAAATTACTTCGCCAATGTGAACGATGACTCCGGCAGAAGCGCGGCGCATGGAAGTGATTTCGATTTCCCAGCCCCCTTCGTCTCTTCGAGACACTTCCCCCATTTTCCCCGAAAATGGGGGAAGCTGGATGGGGGCGAGAGATTTTATATATCCTGTATCATTCACTTGACCACCGGACTCAATGTAGAAGCCAGTCTTCGGAAGAATGACTTCGACTTGATCGCCGAATGAAACAGAGTCAACTGATTGTCCATTTGAAATCAAAGCTAGAACTTCACCTTCAACGCGCGGACTTGTATATGGATCATATTCCACGCCATGTTCACCGAGCTTCTTTTTCTTTTGCAAATCCTTCAAGATGCCCGCGAAGAATTCCGCGTCTTCGCCGCCCATCTTGCCCATGGCCTTGCCGCCGCCAGATGCTTTGCTATGTTCATCCTTGGCGGCGTTGAAACCGGCTTCATCCACTTCGAGGCCTTGTTCACGCGCAATGTCACGGGAGATTTCAAAAGGTAGACCATAGGTTGCATAAAAATCGAAAGCACGATGTCCATCGAGCACGGTTTTCTTTTGAGCGCGAATTTCCGAGAGCAGATTCTCTAAATGAGCGGTGCCCGTTTCAACGGTCCTCGCGAAGCGGATTTCTTCTCGCGTTAAATTATCAAGGATCGCGCCGCGACTCTTTTCCAATTCAGGATAGAACGCGCCATAAGTTTCAATCACTGCTGCCGCAACTTTGGCAAGGAAAGGCTCACGCAATCCGATCTTGGTGCCGAAGCGTGCCGCGCGTCGAATGATCATGCGCGCCACATAATTTCGTCCGACGTTGCCGGGCACAACGCCATCGGCAATGAGGAACGATGCCGTGCGGGCATGATCGCAGATGACGCGATAAGGCGTGAAATCCGCGAGCATTTCTTTTTCGGTCTGACCCGTGAGCGAACGCAGAACTTCAAGCGATTTGGTGAAGAGGTCGGTCTTGTAATTAGAGTCGACTCCTTGCAGAATCGAGACCAAGCGCTCGAAGCCCATGCCGGTGTCCACGTGTTTGGCGGGAAGCGGATCAAGTTGCGTGGCGCTGATGCGATTGTATTGGATGAACACCAGATTCCAAAGTTCAACGAATCGATCCGTGTCCAACGTTTCGTGAGTCACCTTGCCTTCGTCGGGACGCAGATCGAAATGCATCTCCGAGCACGGACCGCATGGACCGGTCTCCGCCATTTCCCAGAAGTTATCTTTGCGTCCCATATAAAATAGATGATCGGAACTGAAGCCGGGTTGTTTGAGCCAATTGGTAGCGGCTTCTTCATCGGTTGGAATATCGCCTTTATCATCTTTGAAGACTGTGGCATACAAACGATTCTTATCGAGTCCCCAAACTTCGGTGAGCAACTGCCAAGCCCATGTGATGGCTTCCTTTTTGTAGTAATCGCCGAATGACCAGTTGCCGAGCATTTCAAAGAAGGTGTGATGCGTATCGTCGCGGCCCACATCGTCGAGGTCGTTGTGCTTGCCAGCGACGCGCATACATTTTTGGGAGTCGACGGCGCGCGTATACGGCCGCTTATCGGTGCCGAGGAACACATCCTTGAATTGCACCATGCCGGAGTTGGTGAACAGCAATGTGGCGTCGCCGCCCGGGACAAGCGAAGACGATGGCACAGCCGTGTGTCCGTGCTCGACGAAGAAGTCAATGTAAGTTTGGCGGATTTCCGCACCGGTGAGTTTTTTCATGAGGGCTCCAGAATTATGATAATAGGAATTATACCAAGTTCGAGATTCGATATTCGAATCTTTTTGAGCTACAATAAAAAAAGTTCAAAGGAGAAGCGATGGAATTCCATGATGTAGTCGTCAGGAGACGCATGGTGCGGAACTTTGCGGATAAATCCATTCCGCCGAAGATCATCGAGCGCATCGTTGAACTCACGCGTCATGCGCCGAGCGCGGGCTTCACGCAGGGACAATCGTTTATCATCGTCACTCGTCCCGATTTGAAGGAGGCGATTGCAAATACTTGCGAGGAAGATGAATATGTCAAAGATGGGTTTGATGCCTTCATCTCAAAAGCGCCGGTGTTGTTGATTCCTTGTACCAGCGAAGTGGCTTATCATCACCGCTATCAGGAAACGGATAAGGTCAATGAAGATGGAACCGAGATCGTGTGGCCCGTCCCGTATTGGTTTATGGACATCGGCTGTGCTGTGATGATCGCCTTGCTCGCCGCGATAGATGAAGGATTGGTCACAGCTTTTGTCGGATCGAAAGATTTGGATGCGCTTCGTTCGCTCTTATCGATACCGGATGAGGTCACCCCGGTCGGAGTCATCGCTGTTGGTTATCGCGCCTCGGATGTCGCGTCACCGTCATTGAAGCGCGGACGCAAGCTGAATCAAGATTATATTCATCACGAGAAATGGTGAGTTATACTCTGCTTATGAACTTGCAAAACCCCTCGCTCGATCCATTGATTTCTTCGTCCGATAGCGACGAATACTTTAATTCCATCAGCCATCTGATCGGCGCGATCTTGTCTATTTCGGCGCTGGCAGTTCTAGTCACTCTGGCGGCAATAGAACACAAGCCTGAACATGTCATCGGCTTCGCGATCTATGGCACAGGCTTATTCTTGTCCTTTTTATTCAGCTGCCTTTTACATTTCTTCCTGCTCTTTAAAAAATATAAGCGCATCTTTGGCATTCTCGATCATAATGCCATTTACCTGCTCATAGCAGGCACCTACACTCCATTTTGTTTGACTATTTTCAACGGGGCAACCGGTTGGATTTTATTCGGCATCATTTGGAGTCTGGCAATTTTCTTTATCACACTGAAATCTATTTTCTTTACGAAAATTTCAGTCCTGATGTCGAACATCAGCTTTTTGCTCATGGGCTGGATTATTATTTTTCTCATCGGTCCTATTTATAAACAACTTGGCATAGGCGCCATCTTCCTCCTCATCGCGGGCGGACTTTCTTACACCATCGGCGCCTTGATCCTAGCGAATGGAAAACCGAATCCATTTCCACCGCATTTTGGCAACCATGAGATTTGGCATATCTGTGTTTTGGCAGGCAACACATTTATGTTTTTAGTTATGTTATTTTATGTTCTGCCGTATCCAAAGTGATGATTTCAGGTTTACCTCAACAGGAGATTCTATATGTACACAACTGATATGTACGAAGGCGTTCATGCTGAAACGATAACGATGACCGGCGCAAATGGAGATTCGATCAATGCCTATCTGGCGCGTCCGCTTGGCAAAGGAAAATTTCCTTCGATGGTGTTAGCGCATCACATGCCCGGTTGGGACGCGTGGTATCGTGAGATCACCTTCAAGTTTGCGCTTCATGGTTACATAACGATTTCGCCGAATCTATTTTTCCGCGCCGGGCACGGCACACCGGAAGATATCGCCGCAAAAGTCCGCGCTGATGGCGGCTTGCCGGATGATCAAGTGGTCGGTGATTTGGCGGGTGCGATGAAATATGTGCGTGCGTTGAATGATGTCAATGGCAAAGTTGGAATCTTCGGAAGTTGTTCCGGCGGACGACACGCTTATCTCGCGGCATGCCGCGCTCCGGGCTTTGACGCGTTAGTGGATTGCTGGGGCGGCAATGTGATCATGAGACCTGATCAGCTTTCACCTAAGATGCCGGTCGCGCCGATTGAATACACCAAAGAATTGTCTTGTCCCATTTTGGGATTGTTCGGCAACGATGATACAACTCCATCACCGGAGCAAGTCAATCAACAGGAAGCAGAACTCAAGAAGTATGGAAAGAATTATGAGTTCCACCGTTACGATGGCGCAGGCCATGGATTCTTTTATTATCATCGTCCCAACTATCGTCAAGCCCAAGCTGTGGACGGCTGGGAAAAAGTCTTTGCGTTTCTTGAAAAGAATTTAGCGTAAGGAGATGTTTATGTGCACAATGATTGCTGAAAAAATAAAAGTGGACGGCAGCGGCAAAGGCAAAGATGGTTGGTTCACTTTACAACAAGCCGACGTTTCCTATGACCATCCATTCAACGCGCCCTTTGAACA